>JBDSWB010000109.1:0-8727 GCA_039926915.1 Ramlibacter sp. | reverse complement strand
GGCTTCTGGCCGGCGATCTTGGTCAGGTCGCCCACGGCGTTGTCCATGACCTTCTTGTCCGCCACGGCTTCACCGACGCCCATGTTCAGGGTGATCTTGGTCAGGCGCGGGACCTGCATCGGCGACTTGTAGCCGAACTTGGCGGTCAGCTCGGGGACCACCTTCTCGCGATAGTGTTGTTGGAGTCGTGCCATGATGAATTTACCCTTAGGCCACCTTGATTTCTTCGCCGCTGGACTTGAAGACGCGCATGCGTTTGTTGCCGTCGGTCTTGATGCCCACGCGGTCAGCCTTGCCAGTGGCGGCGTTGTAGATCGCCACGTTGGACTGGTGGATCGGCATCGACTTCTCGACGATGCCACCGGTCGCACCCTTCATCGGGTTCGGCTTGGTGTGCTTCTTGACGATGTTGATGCCTTCGACAATGAGGTGATCGTCGTCCTTGCGGAGCTGGACCTTGCCACGCTTGCCCTTGTCACGGCCGGCGAGCACGATGACTTCGTCGCCTTTGCGAATCTTGTTCATGAACGTGTCCCCTTTACAGAACTTCGGGCGCCAGGGACACGATCTTCATGAACTTCTCGGTGCGCAATTCGCGCGTCACCGGGCCGAAGATGCGGGTGCCGATGGGCTCCAGCTTGTTGTTGAGCAGCACGGCGGCATTGCTGTCGAACTTGACCAGTGAGCCGTCCGAGCGGCGGATGCCCTTGGCCGTACGAACGACGACGGCACTGTAGACCTCGCCCTTCTTGACGCGGCCGCGCGGGGCGCATTCCTTGATGCTCACCTTGATGATGTCGCCGACGCTGGCGTAGCGACGCTTGGAACCGCCGAGCACCTTGATGCAAAGAACGGACTTCGCACCGGTGTTGTCGGCGACTTCGAGCCGGGATTCTGTCTGGATCATTTCAAAATATTCCCAACTTGTACCCAGGGCCGTTTCGGGTCTCCAGGTCAGTCTTGGGCCTGTCGTCTGCGCTGTGAACCAGTCACGGCACTTCCGATTAGGCGGCTACGCGCCCGAAGGCGCATCTAGTTCCGCGCCTCAAAGGTGCACATCGTGTGCACGCCTTTTAGAGCGCAGCCCGCGATTATGGCAAACCCGGGGTCGGGTGTCAACCAGCGGGTCAGGATGGCATCGTCAGATACAACTTCGCCAGGTCCCGGAACGACTGGACTTGGGGGTCCACTCCGGTTTCCCCCTCAAGGAGTGCGCCGACTATCCCCGCCACCCCGCCGGCCAGCCTGGCGTCCAGGAACAGCATTCGCCAGCGCCGGGCCAGCACGTCTTCCACCGTACGGGCGTATTCACTGCGGGCAGCGAAACGCACCATCGCTTCGGTCAGCCCGCCCGCCAGTTCGTTGTCCGCACCCGGCAGGGCCGCCACCGCTGCCGCCTCGCTGCCATATGAATGCAGGCCCTGGGCATCACAGATCCGGGGTCGTCTGGCAGGCAATCCCTCGCCGCCGATGAGCACCAAGTTGGCGGTCACTCCTGGTCTTGTTCTAGCCAGTAAACGCTTCTCAACGCATTTGGCCAATACATCTTCAGCCATCGCGCGGTACGTCGTCCACTTGCCGCCGGTCACCGTGACCAGCCCGCTGCGGCTGGCCAAGACGGTGTGTTCCCGGCTGAGCCCCTTGGTGTCGTCACCGTCATCGCCTTGCGGCTTCACCAGCGGCCGCAGCCCTACCCACATGCTGCGGATGTCTGCCCGAGTCGGCGCCCGGGTCAGGTACCGGCCCGATTCCTGCAGGATGAATTCCAGCTCTTCCTTGAAGGGCCGCGGTTCACGAGGCAGGTCATGCCGCGGCGTATCGGTCGTGCCCAGGATGATCTTGCCCAGCCAGGGCACGCCGAACAGCACCCGGCCATCCGCCGTCTTCGGCACCATCAGAGCGTGGTCGCCGGGCAGGAATTCGCGGTCAACGACGATGTGCACGCCCTGGCTCGGCGCGACCATGGGTTGAACGGGCCGGCCGATGGCTTCGCCGTCCATCTGCCGGAACTCGTCGACCCAGACGCCGGTCGCGTTGATGACGCAGCGCGCTCGCACTTCAAAAGCAGTGCCCGTCTCGGCATCCCGGCAGTTCAACCCCACGACCTTGCCGCCCTCGTGCCGCAGCCCGGTCGCGGGACAGTAGTTGACCACCAATGCGCCGCGGGCAGCCGCGGTGCGAGCCAGCGCGAGAGCCAGGCGAGCGTCGTCAAACTGGCCGTCCCAATATTTAATGCCGCCTTTCAACCCCGCCTTCAGGGCCGTAGGCAGGCAGGCCAGGGTCTGCGCGCGGGTCAGGAATTCAGTGGCGCCCAGTCCGGCTTTGCCCGCCAGGGCGTCATACATCTTGAGTCCGGCACCGTAGAAAGGCGTCTCCCAGAATCGGTAAGAGGGCATGACGAAAGGCAGGCGCTGGGCCAGGTGCGGCGCATTGTGCAGCAGCGTCGTGCGTTCATGCAGTGCTTCGCGCACCAGGGCGATGTTGCCCTGCGCCAGGTAGCGCACACCACCATGGACCAGCTTGGTGGCGCGCGACGAGGTGCCCTTGGCAAAATCCTCGGCCTCCACCAGGACGACCGAGAACCCCCGGGCCGCCCCATCCAGCGCCACACCCAAGCCGGTGGCGCCGCCCCCAATGATCGCGATGTCCCATTCCTTTGGCGCGGCCAGCTGCGCGAGCAATTCCTGTCGGGTCATTGGCTTGATTTTCGCCGCGCCGTGGCCTTTGCCTTCACCCCTGCTTACCCGAACAGATCGGTCAAGAGATCAAGGACGCCATCGCAATCCACTCTCTCCACGGGCTGCCCATGGTTGTATCCGTAGCGCATCAGCACCACCGGGCAGCCGGCCGCCCGCGCGGCCATTGCGTCGTTCACCGAGTCTCCGACCATCAGAGTGTGCCCGGCTTCAGTGCCAAGGCTCTCGCAGGCAGCAAGGAGCGGCAAGGGGTCCGGCTTCATGCGTTCGTGGCTGTCGCCGCCCGAGACCAAGGCGAAATAACCGGCCAGCCCCATCGATTCGAGCAAGGGACGGGCAAAAGCCACAGGCTTGTTGGTCACGCAGCCCAGTGCCACACCAAAGGCCCGCATGCGATCCAGTCCCTCCACCACGCCGGGAAAGACCTGGCTGTGGCGCCCATTCGCGGCAAGATAATGCCGCCAGTAGATGGGGCGAGCGATCGGAAACAACACCTCGGCCCGCCTTTTCCCAGTCTCCCGCGTCAGCACGGCCCTGACCAGATGGTCGATTCCCTTGCCCAGGAGCGGAGCGGCAGCTTTGGCATCGATCCTTGGCAACGACAACTCATCCAGCATCGCATCCAGCGCGATGACGAAGTCGGGGAGCGTGTCCACCAGCGTGCCGTCCAGATCGAACAGGGCCGCTGAGATGTCGGCGATGCGTCCACGCGGCAGGGCAATTTGCATTGGGGGTAAAACGGAAAGCGCGCGGGCCGGCGCGAAGAATCGATTGGATTATGCTCGGCCGGTCACCCGCATCCATCACTCACACGGCCAGCCATGACCTCGCCCGCCTTCGCCCAGACCATCGCTTTCATTGGCGGGGGCAACATGGCCACCGCCATCATCGGCGGCCTGATCCGCCAGGGCCTGCCCGCGCCGAAGATCGAAGTGGTCGAGCCCGTCGCTGAAGCACGCGACAAGCTTCTCGCCCAATTCGGCATCCAGGCTCAAGAGGGATGCAGCGCCGCCCTGGCGCAGGCGCAACTGGTGGTGTGGGCCGTCAAGCCGCAAGCCTTTAAAGACGCCGCTGCGCAGGCCCGGCCCCACACCGGCGAAGCGCTCCATTTGAGCGTGGCCGCCGGTATCCGGTCGGACAGCATCGCGAAGTGGCTGAGCACCCAGCGCATCGTGCGCTCGATGCCGAACACGCCCGCACTCGTCGGCAAGGGCATGACGGCGCTGTACGCGCGGCCCGGTGTGTCAGCCGGGGACAAGTCGCTGGTCGAACAGGTGATCGCCACCACCGGGGATTCCTTGTGGGTGGCCGAAGAAGAAAACCTCGATGCGGTGACGGCGCTCTCCGGCTCGGGGCCGGCCTACGTTTTCTTCTTCCTGGAGGCGATGACGGCCGCCGGCGTCGAGATGGGGCTGTCCCCTGACCAGGCTTACCGCCTGGCCGTCGGCACTTTTGCAGGTGCGTCCGCGCTGGCGCGCGCATCCGACGATCCGCCGCAGGTGCTGCGCCAGCGGGTGACATCCAAAGGCGGAACGACACACGCCGCGATCATGTCGATGGAACAGGGCCATGTGAAGGCCCTGTTCATCAAGGCCCTGCATGCGGCGCGCCAGCGCGCCCGGGAGCTGGGCGACGAGTTCGGCGGCTGATTACCGCATCGTGTAGCCCGCGGCCACGCCGGCGAACACAGTGAATCCCAGCCAGTGGTTCAGGCGGAAAGCCTTGAAGCAGCCCTCACGCGCCCGGCCGCGAATCAGCACGAAGTGCCACAGCGCCTGGCCCGCTGCGATGGCCATCGTGACGAGGATGACCGGCAAAGGAATGCGGCCCTGCAGCGCCACGGCCCAGATGCAGAGATAGGCTGCGTAACTGAACATGACCACGGCGACGTCGGCGCGTCCCAGTGTGATCGCCGATGTCTTCATACCGATCTTCAAGTCGTCGTCCCGATCGACCATGGCGTATTCCGTGTCGTAAGCCACTACCCAGAACAGGTTGCCCAGCAGCAGCACCCACGCCAGCAGCGGCACGCGCGACTGCACCGCAGCGAACGCCATGGGGATGCCGAAGCTGAAGGCGACACCCAGCACCGCCTGCGGCATGGAGACAAAACGCTTGGCGTAGGGATAGATCACCGAGATGGCCAAGGCAGCGAACGACCAGGCAATGGCTACGGCGTTGGTCGTCAGGACCAGCCCGAAGGCTGCCAGCGCCAACACGGCGCCCAGCAACAGCGCCTCCCTGACCGAGACCGCGCCGCGGGTGACCGGTCGCTGCGCCGTGCGCTTGACGTAGCGGTCGAACTCGCGGTCCGCCACATCGTTGACACAACACCCTGCGCTGCGCATGAGCACCGTTCCCGCGACGAACACCGCGAGAAGGTGCCAGCCGGGAAAGCCATGCGCCGCGATCCACAACGCACTGAGGGTCGGCCACAGCAGCAGCAACCACCCGGCGGGCCGGTTCCACCGAATCAGGTCGAGGTAGAGACGCAGCCTCTCGCGCAGCATCACAAGCCGATTTGGCGCAGGTCCAGCCTGTCTCCGCGCATGGGCGGGCACCAGAAACAGGCGCCGGTCACGGGCTTCGAAATGCCAAACATGGTGCCCGGCTGGTACAGCTTGGCTTCATGCATGGATCAGGAAAGGCGGTTGACACCCGGCAGTTCGCAGGCGTAGATGGCGTTGCGCAGCGCGGCAATGGCTTCGTAGCGGGTGAAGCTGCGGCGCCAGGCCAGCACCACGCGGCGGGTCGGCGGATCGCCGTCGAATGGGATGTACCGGATGAACGAGGGGTCGTCCTTGCGCCGTTTCGGCCGCACTTGCAGCGCTTCTTTGGGCACGGCCAGGCGCGGCACCAGCGTCACGCCCATGCCTGCGGCGACCATGTGCTTGATGGTTTCCAGGGAAGAGCCCTCGAAACTCTTGCGGATACCTTCCGCGTCGCTGGAAAAGCGCGCGAATTCCGGGCAAACCTCCAGCACATGGTCGCGAAAGCAGTGCCCGGTGCCCAGCAGCAGCATGGTTTCGCTCTTCAGTTCCTGCGAAGTGATGGTGGCCTTGGCCGCCAGCGCATGGCCGCTCGGCACGGCCGCCAGGAATGGCTCGTCGTAAAGCTGGGCCACGGCCAGGCCTGTGTCGGGGAAAGGCTCGGCCATGATCGCGCAGTCGATGTCGCCGGTTCGGAGCATCTCCAGCAGCTTGACGGTGAAATTCTCCTGCAGAATCAGCGGCATCTGCGGCGTGCGCACGATGGCGTTGCGAACCAGGTCGGGCAGCAGGTAGGGGCCTATGGTGTAGATGATGCCCAGCTTGAGCGGCCCGGCCAGCGGGTCTTTGCCGCGCTTGGCGATCTCCTTGATACTCGCGGCCTGTTCCAGGACGCTCTGCGCCTGGCGAACGATTTCCTCGCCCAGCGGGGTGACGGTGACCTCGTTCGCACTGCGCTCGAACAGCTTCACTTCCAGCTCGTCCTCGAGCTTTTTGATCGCCACCGACAGCGTCGGCTGCGACACGAAGCAGGCTTCGGCCGCCTTGCCGAAGTGCTTCTCCCGCGCCACGGCGACGATGTATTTCAATTCGGTGAGGGTCATCGGTTCATGCCTTGAGGTACTGCGATTTTCCACCCAACCAGCGCGCGGTGTGGCGCCGGGCCAGTTCCGGGTGGTGATCGAGCATCGGCGGCGCCATCTTCCGGGCCCACTCCAGCAGCTGCGTGTCGGCTGCGAGGTCGGCGAACCGCAGCAAGGGCGCGCCGGACTGGCGGGCGCCAAGGAACTCGCCCGGCCCCCGGATTTCCAGGTCGCGCCGGGCGATCTCGAATCCATCGGCGGTCTCGATCATCGCTTTCAGCCTGGCCCGGGCGGCCTCGCCCAGGCGGCCGCCTTCGCCGGCCGAATAGAACAACACGCAGGCCGAGGCCTCCGCGCCGCGCCCGACCCGCCCACGCAGCTGGTGCAGTTGCGACAGACCGAAGCGCTCGGCATGCTCGATCACCATGAGGCAGGCATTGGGCACGTCCACCCCGACCTCGATCACTGTGGTGGAGACCAGGACGCCCATCTGCCCGCCGGTGAAGAGCGACATCACCGCCTTCTTCTCCGGCGCCGGCATGCGCGAGTGCAGCAGCCCCACCATGACACCCGGCAACGCAGCGGTCAGCGCCTCATGGGTGGCCGTTGCGTTGGTCAGGTCCAGCGCCTCGCTTTCCTCGATCAGCGGGCAGACCCAATAGACCTGGCGGCCCCGGGCCACCTGGGCCCGAATGCGCTCGGTCACCTCCTCGCGGCGGTTGTCGGCGACCAGCTTGGTGACGATGGGGGTGCGGCCCGGCGGGAGTTCGTCGATGGTGGAAACGTCCAGGTCGGCGTAATAGCTCATCGCCAGCGTTCGCGGAATGGGCGTTGCGCTCATCATCAGCAGGTGCAGCTCCTGGCCGGCGGCCGCCCGCTTGTCCCGCAAGGCCAGCCGTTGCGCCACCCCGAAGCGGTGCTGTTCGTCGATGACGGCCAGGCCGAGCTTCCTGAATTGCACCTGCTCCTGGATCACCGCATGGGTGCCGACCACCAGCGCCGCCTCGCCGCTCGCGACCAGTCCCAGCATTTCGGCGCGCTCCTTCTTCTTCTGGCTGCCCGTCAGCCAGGCGATGCGCAACCCGCGTGGAATAAAGAGCGGTTCCAGCCAGCTAATCAGCTTGCGAAAGTGCTGCTCGGCCAGGATTTCGGTGGGTGCCATCAGCACGCCTTGCCAGCCTGCGTCGATGGCAATGGCCGCCGCCAGCGCCGCTACCACCGTCTTGCCCGAGCCCACATCGCCCTGCAGCAAGCGGTGCATGGGGATGCCGCGCGCCAGGTCAAGTGCGATCTCTCCGCCCACTCGCCGCTGCGCAGCGGTCAACTGAAACGGCAATGCCGCCAGCAACTGGTCATGCAGTCCCTCGGCCCGGGCGGACAGCACCGGTGACCGCAACACCTCGCGCTCCCGCTTGCTCTCCAGTTGCGACAGTTGCTGCGCCAGCAGCTCTTCGGCCTTCAAACGCTGCCAGGCCGGATGGCCGCGGTCTTCCAGCGTCGCCTGCGGCACGTCCGGTGCGGGCTGGTGCAGGAAGTGCAAGCTATCGTGCAGGGTCCACACCAGCGGCTGGAGCGAGTCGGAAACGCCAGGCGGAAAGGTGTCCGACAGGTCCGCGCGCGCCAGGCCGCCCAGCACGGCCTTGCGCAGGTAGGCCTGAGGCAGGCTGGCCACAGTGGAATACACGGGTGTGAGTGCCGGGGGGAGTTCGCCGCCGGCCGCCTTGAGGGTCGGGTGCACCATCTGCCAGCCGAGAAATCCGCCCTTGAGCTCGCCGCGCAGCCGAACGCGTGCACCCACGGCCAGCGCCTTCTGCTGCGACGGGTAGAAGCTGAAAAAGCGCAACACACAGGTGTCGCCGCCATCGTCCACCGTGACCATCAACTGCCGCCGCGGGCGATAGACGACCTCGCAGGCGGTCACCGTGGCTTCGATCTGCGCCATCTCGCCTTCGCGCGCCTCACCCAGCTTGACGATGCGGGTTTCGTCCTCATAGCGCAGGGGCAAGTGCAGCGCCAGGTCGATGTCACGCTCCAGCCCGAGCCGGCGAAGAGCGGCGATCGGATCACCCTTGCGGGTGCTGGGAACCTTGGGGCGGCCCGGCGGTTCCCGGGGTTCGGACAGGGCCTTGGCTTCGGGCATGGGACAATTCTGCCCTGTCCTCATCCTCCCTCTTGGTACGGGTCTGTCAAACCCTCAAGCATGCGCAATTTCACTGTCGGCGATTTCGATTTCGCCCTGCCTCCCGAGCTCATCGCCCAGCACCCGGCCGCCGAACGCAGCGGCTCGCAGCTTCTGGACGCCACGGTTTGGCCCGTTGTCGACCGCACCTTTCGAGAACTTCCTGAACTGCTCGCGCCCGACGACCTGCTGGTCTTCAACGACACGAAGGTCGTGAAGGCTCGACTCTATGGCGAGAAGCCCACTGGCGGGAAGGCGGAACTGCTGATCGAACGCGTGCT
>JBDSWB010000108.1:0-4475 GCA_039926915.1 Ramlibacter sp. | reverse complement strand
CGCCACTACAAGTTCAGCCTGGATGTTCCGTTCGAGGAACTGGTGCTGCCGATCCAGCAGGCCATCCTGCATGGCTCGGGCGACGAGGAAATCCGCTTCAACTACACGCTGGATTCGGGCCAGCCGTCGCCGGGCCGCCCCAAGACGGCGAACGCCCCCTCGGGGGGCAGCGAAGCGTGGGGGCCAAAGAATTCCGCCGGCCGCAAGGTCACGAAGAAGCATGCCTTCGAAGGCATCATCCCCAACATGGAGCGGCGCTACCGCGAGACCGATTCGGTGGCGGTGCGCGAAGAACTCGCGCGCTACCGCAGCATGCAGCCCTGCCCCGAATGCGGCGGCACGCGGCTGCGCAGCGAAGCGCGCCATGTGAAGGTGGGCGAAGGCGACCAGGCGCGCGCCATCTTCGAGATCGGCCATGCGACCCTGCGGGAGAGCTTCGAGTATTTCGACCGGCTGAAGCTCCACGGCGCGAAGGCGGAGATTGCCGACAAGGTGATCCGCGAGATCGGCCTGCGCCTGAAGTTCCTCAACGACGTCGGGCTGAACTACCTGAGCCTGGACCGCAGCGCCGAGACTCTCTCAGGCGGCGAGGCGCAGCGCATCCGGCTCGCATCGCAGATCGGTTCGGGCCTGACGGGTGTGATGTATGTGCTGGACGAACCCAGCATCGGCCTGCACCAGCGCGACAATGACCGCCTGATCGGCACGCTTCGCCACCTGCGGGACATCGGCAACAGCGTGATCGTGGTGGAGCACGACGAGGACATGATTCGCGCCGCCGACCATTTGATCGACATGGGCCCGGGTGCGGGCATTCATGGCGGGCGGGTGATGGCCCAAGGCAACTACGAAGACGTGAAGGCCACGCCGGGATCGCTGACCGGGCAGTACCTGTCGGGGCAGAAGTCGATCGCGGTGCCGGCGCGACGCACGCCGTGGCTACCGGTGCTGGACCTGGTTCCGGTAGAGCGCAAGGCGTCGCGCTTTCCGCCGAGCGACGCTGCCGTGCGCCGCGCCGCCCGCGAGGCGGAGCACCTGGCCACCCGCGGCGCCGTGCAGGAGATCCGCGTCCTGGGGGCGACCGGCAATAACCTGAAGAGCGTCAATGTCGCCTTCCCGGTCGGCCTGTTCACCTGTGTGACCGGCGTCTCGGGCTCGGGGAAGTCAACCCTGGTCAACGACACGCTCTGCGCTGCGGTGGCCCGCACGCTGTACCGTGCACATGAGGAACCGGCGGCGCATGAATCGGTGGAAGGCATCGAGCACTTCGACAAGGTGATCAACGTCGACCAGTCGCCCATCGGCCGCACGCCGCGCAGCAACCCGGCCACCTACACTGGACTCTTCACGCCGATCCGCGAGCTGATGGCCGAGGTGCCGATGGCGAAGGAACGCGGCTACGGGCCGGGTCGCTTCTCGTTCAACGTGGCCGGCGGGCGCTGTGAGGCCTGTCAGGGCGACGGCATGGTGAAGGTGGAGATGCACTTCCTGCCCGACGTATATGTCGCGTGCGACGTCTGCAAGGGCCAGCGCTACAACCGCGAGACGCTGGAGGTGCAGTGGAAGGGCCGCAACATCGCGCAGATCCTGGACATGACGGTGGAGGACGCTCACCTGTTCCTCAAGGCGGTGCCCACGATTGCGCGGAAGTTGCAGACCTTGCTGGATGTGGGCCTCTCCTACGTCAAGCTGGGGCAGGCCGCCACGACGCTCTCCGGCGGCGAGGCGCAGCGCGTGAAGCTTGCGCTGGAACTGTCCAAGCGCGACACCGGCCGCACGCTCTACATCCTGGACGAACCGACCACCGGCCTGCATTTCGCGGACATCGACCTGTTGCTCAAGGTGCTGCACCAGTTGCGAGACGCAGGCAACACCATCGTCGTGATCGAGCACAACCTCGACGTCATCAAGACCGCCGACTGGATCATCGACATGGGTCCTGAAGGCGGCGCCGGTGGAGGCGAGGTGGTGGGCACCGGTACGCCCGAAGACATTGCCGCGAATCCGGCAAGCCACACAGGGCGCTACCTCGAACGGCTGCTCGGTCAGCACGCGCGCGCCCACCGGGACGCAGCACACTGCGTCGGCAAATGACCGCGGCGGCGCTTCCGGGACGCCTGTCCGGCCGCGACCTGGCCGCGGCGCTGGCCATCGTCGTGATCTGGGGCATGAACTTCGTCGCGATGAAGTATGCGTTGCGCGACTTCACGCCGTTCCAGCTCGGCGCGGCGCGGTACGTGTTCGCGGCGCTGCCGCTGGTGCTGTTCGTGCGGCGCCCGAACCTGCACTGGAAATGGGTGCTGGTCTACGGCCTGTTCCAGGGCGTCGGCCAGTTCGGCTTCCTCTTCTCCGCCATCAAGGTCGGCATGACCGCGTCTCTCGCCTCGGTGCTGATGCAGACGCAGGTCTTCTTCACGGCGATCTTCGGGTATGTACTTCTGAATGAGCGCGTCAGCCGCCCGCTGCAGGGTGGGCTGGTGATGGCGGCGCTCGGCCTGGCCTGCTTCACGATGAATTACGCACGGGGCGGCGACAGCGCCACCACGGCCTGGGGTTTTGTCCTGAACCTGTGCGCTGCCGCGATGTGGGCCGCATCGAACATCGTGGCGCGCAAGGCGCAGCAGGCCAGTGCGGGATACGACCCGCTGGCGTTCGTGGTCTGGTCCAGCCTCGCTCCGGTGCTGCCGTTCTTACTGCTGACAACGGCATTTGACGACCCGGCCGTGCACTGGACCTGGACGACCGCAGCACTGAGCAGTTGGCTGGCCGTCGCGTACCTCGGGTGGATCGCGACCGTGCTGGCCTATGGCATGTGGACCGGGTTGCTGAAGCGCCATCCGGCCAATCGCGTCGCGCCGTTCAGTCTCGGAGTGCCGGTGGTGGGGCTGGCCGCCGGCATGCTCTGGCTCGGCGAAGGCATCACGGCATGGCAGTGGGCGGGGACTGCGCTGGTGGTGGCCGCCTTGGGGTGGGTGATCTTTGGGGGACGGCGAGCAGCCACGGACGAGAAAACCTGATGCCCTTGGCCCATTCGTGCAAAATTGCGCGCTCACGGGGTCGGACCAGCCAGCGACTTTTCATGACAGGTGGTAGCCTCTGGTCAACTCAACTTGCGAATCGCCGTAATGAAACATTCGTCGAAAGGCTTCACCCTGATCGAGCTGATGATCGTGGTCGCGATCATCGGCATTCTTGCGGCCGTGGCCTTGCCAGCCTACCGGGACTACTCTACGCGGGCCAAAATGGCGGAGGTGGTGCTGGCGGCTTCGGGCTGCCGCACGGCCGTCACCGACGTGTACCAGTCAGGGGGGCAGGCTTCGGTGGCTGCGGGTGCATGGGGCTGCGAAAGTTCCATCCCCACTAGCCAGTACGTCGCAAAGGTTGACACCTCCACCAACGGCAAGATTTTGGTGACCGCGCGCAACCTCGGCGCGCAAATCGACGGCATGGTGCTGACGCTCGCGCCGACCGACGCAGCCGGCGCCGATCTCACCTATGCCTCGAACACCAACGTCATTCGCTGGGTCTGCGGATCTCCGGGGCAGGGCACCACGATCCCTGCGAAGTTCCTGCCGACCTCCTGCCGCGCGCCCTGACCACTGGCCCGGTCAGCCCTTGGCAGATTCCAGCAGATCGCGCGTCCTTCTCGCTTCTCGTCGTGCCGCTTCAGCGAAGCCCTCGGCGTCGGACGCGTAGAGAATCTGGCGCGACGAACTCACGACGATCGGCGCGTCGGCGCGCCAGCCCGCCTTGACCGTGGCCACTGCATCGCCACCTTGCGCGCCGATCCCCGGGATCAGCAATGGCACCTGTGGCGCCACTTTCCGCACGTTCTCGATTTCGGTGGGATAGGTCGCGCCCACCACCAGGCCGAGTTGCCCGTTCAGGTTCCATGGCCCTTGCGCCAACCGCGCCACATGCTCGTACAACAGCGGCTGGCCTTCCACCGATGCGAGCCGTTGGTTCTGCAGGTCGTCGCCGCCCGGATTGGAAGTGCGACACAGCAGGAAGGCGCCCTTGCCTGGGTAACTGAGATAGGGGCGCACGGAGTCGAATCCCATGAACGGTGACAGCGTCACGGCATCGGCGCCATAGCGCTCGAACGCTTCCTTGCCATATTGCTCCGCCGTGGAACCGATGTCACCGCGCTTGGCGTCCAGGATGACCGGCACATGCGGGGCGTTGCGACGCATGTGCTCCATCAGCTGTTCGAGCTGACCTTCGGCCCGGTGAGCAGCAAAGTAGGCAATCTGGGGCTTGAACGCGATCACCAAGTCGGCAGTCGCATCGACGATGTGAGCGCAAAAGTCGTAGATCTTCGACGGATCGTTCCTCATGCCAGCGGGGAATCGCGTCGGTTCCGGGTCCAGCCCGACACAAAGCATGGAGCCATTGCGCCGCTGCGCGTCATGCAGCATGTCGATGAACGTCATGGGTTCCATTGTAGTGAGCGCGCTTCGCGCCACAGACTAAAA
>JBDSWB010000107.1:0-7622 GCA_039926915.1 Ramlibacter sp. | reverse complement strand
GGTGAGCCAGTCGCCGGTGACGGCGAGCACCGACAGCAGGTCCTTGGGCTGGTCCTTGGCGTATTCGTCCAGGTAGAAGAACAGCGTGCCTTCCTCGTAGGGCCCGCGCCAGATGCCGTGCCGGTCGAGAAACTCCTGGGTGGACAGCAATTCGTGCCCGCGCCAGAACTCGTTGTCCTTGCAGCGGCGGGTGAGGAATTCGCGCAGGCGCGCCAACGCGGGGGCAGGCCACACCAGGTGGCGACCGGCCAGCGACAGCAGGCCATTCAGGTCGCGCCGCACGTTGAACTTGCCGCCCTGCTTGGCCGCAAGCGTCAGCACGAAATGCGAGCACATCAAGTCCAGCACCGGCGCGTCCTTGAGACCCGGTGAGGGTAGTACCTGCACATCCACCGAACGCTTGACCATGGGGAAAAAGCCCTCCAGGACCTGTAGTGCTCCCTTACGATAACGCGAGATGATGCTACATGGAAGACGCTGTATGTGGGGAAACCACCACTTTGGCGGCTTTTTCCCGCTGACAATTCCGACATGATTGAACTCGCCGACATCCGCCGGGCCGCGCTTCGAGCGCAGAGCCATGTGCTGAACACGCCCTGCGTGGAATCGCGCACGATCACGCAGATCGTCGGCGCGCAGGTGTTCTTGAAGTTCGAGAACCTGCAGTTCACCGCCTCGTTCAAGGAGCGCGGCGCGTGCAACAAGCTGGTGCAGCTGGCCGAAGAGGAAGCGGCGCGCGGAGGTGTCGGCCCGAAGACCCTCGGTGTCGTCGCCATGAGCGCCGGCAACCACGCCCAGGGTGTGGCTTATCACGCCCAGCGACTGGGCTTGCGCGCGGTGATCGTCATGCCGCGCTTCACGCCCGGCGTGAAGGTTGAGCGCACCCGCAGTTTCGGCGCGGAGATCGTGTTGCGGGGCGACACGTTGGACGAGGCGCGCGGCCATGCGATGGAACTCGCCGCCTCACAGCAGCTGACCTTCGTGCACCCGTATGACGACGAAGCGATCATCGCCGGCCAGGGCACGGTGGGCATCGAGATGCTGGATGCGGTGCCGGAACTGGACACCCTGGTCGTGGCCGTGGGGGGCGGCGGCCTGATCGCGGGGATCGCCGTAGCGGCCAAGGCATTGAAGCCGGGCATCGAAGTCATCGGCGTGCAGATGCTGCGCTTCCCGAACATGTTCAACGCCGTCAAGCACACCCACCTGCCGCAGGGCGCCAGCACGATCGCCGAAGGCATCGCCGTCGGCACACCGGGACGTCTGACGCAGGAAATTATCGAGAAGCATGTTGACGACATGCTGCTGGTCGACGAGGGCGACATCGAGCAGGCCATCGTGATGCTGCTGGAGATCGAAAAGACTCTGGTCGAAGGCGCGGGTGCCGCCGGGTTGGCCGCCGTGCTCAAGCAACCGGAGCGGTTCCGCGGACGCAAGGTGGGGTTGGTGCTCGGCGGCGGCAACATCGACCCCTTGCTGCTGGCCGCGATCGTCGAACGCGGCATGGTGCGAGCCGGAAGGCTGGCACGCATCCGGGTGAGCGCGCGTGACGTACCAGGATCGCTCGCGCAAATTACTGCCATCGTCAGCGAAGCGGGCGCCAACATCGACGAAGTCCACCACCAACGCGCATTCACGATGTTGGCGGCCCAGAACGTCGACATCGAACTGGTGATCCAGACCCGCGGCCGGCCGCATATCCAGGACGTCCTGGATGCGCTGCATGCCGGTGGTTTTCAGGCCGAGGAGCAGTGATGACGAAAGAAATGCTGGAGCAGGCGCTGGCCGAGTTCTTCGCCCCCTGGGTCCAGGACCTGGCGCTGCACGTCGACTCGTTCGGCCCGGAATCGGTGACGCTGCGGCTGCCGCAAAGTCCCCGTCTGTTTCGGGTGGGCGGCATGCTGTGCGGCCAGGCAATGATGGCCGCGGCCGATTCCGCCATGGTGCTGGCACTGGTGAATCACTTCGGCGAATTCAGGCCTTGCACCACCGTACAGATGAACAGCAGCTTCCTCAAGCCGCTGTCCAACCAGGACGCCTTGGTCGAGGCGCGCATTGTGCGGGCCGGCAAGTCGCTCGCCTTCGGCGAAATCGACATCCGCGGCTCCGACGACAGCACGAGCGTGAACCGCTCCAGCGTCACTTATGCGTTGCTGTAACGGCGCCTAGTAAAATACGGGCAAGCACCATTCAATGAGTTCCAGAGGAAGCCCCATGTCCAGCACCGAAGCGCCCGATAGCCACGGCGAGAAGCAGGAGCCGCAAGAGCCGCAAGACCCGATCGAAGCGATCATGCCGGCGATCCCCATCGTGCTGCCGGTGATGGGCGGCGTGCTGATGTTCCTTCTGGCCTTCATCGCCATCTACATGGCTTGAGGCGCGTCGTCAGCGATTCGAGTGGCGTGATGTGACTTCGCGCCAAGCGGCAAATGCCGGCCCGCGGGTCAGCGAAACGCCCGCGAGCAGCAACTTCGTCAGCAACGCCAACGGCCGTTTGCCATCGCCTGCGAGATTGCGGCGGGCGATCGAAGGGCGTCTGTCTCGCAAATCGCGCAGTGGAAGACTTCTTGCATAACCCTATGCGAGTTTTGCATAGTTTTTGCCGCGACCCGCAGCCAAGATGCTCCCGCAGTCCCTAAAATTGGCCTTCCCAGCCGACTTGCGGATGTGAATCACCCTTCGCGCCCACCCGTTGCCCACCCCGCAACCCCGCCCGCCGACTGAGCAAAAGCCCGATTTCAAAAAGGCAAGCGCTCGTCCCACCCGCCAGAGCTCCCCCCTTTTCGAAAACAGGTTTAACTTCAGGAGCTTTGATGAACTCACCCGTGATGCAGGGGCTTGACTTGAACAGCCCGGCCTACGTCAGGAACGCCAAACTGATCGCCTGGGTCGCCGACATGGCGGCGCTCTGCAAGCCGGACAGCATCCACTGGTGCGACGGCAGCGATGAGGAATACGACCGCCTGTGCCAGAAGCTGGTTGAGGCCAGGACGTTCAAGAAGCTGGATCCTGTCAAGCGACCCAACTCCTTCCTGGCGCGTTCTGACCCGAGCGATGTGGCCCGGGTCGAGGATCGCACTTTCATCTGCTCCCAGCGCAAGGATGACGCCGGCCCCACCAACAACTGGATGGCGCCGGCCGAAATGCGCGCCACGCTGCATCCCCTCTTCGACGGCTGCATGCGCGGCCGCACCATGTATGTGGTGCCTTTCTCCATGGGCCCACTGGGCTCACCCATCGCGCACGTCGGCGTTGAACTGTCCGACAGTCCCTATGTGGCAGTCAACATGAAGATCATGACGCGCATGGGCAAGGCGGTGTATGACGTGCTGGGCGTGAATGGCGAGTTCGTGCCATGTGTCCACACCGTCGGCGCCCCGCTCGAAGCCAACCAGAAGGACGTGGCGTGGCCCTGCAACAAGACCAAGTACATCGTCCATTACCCGGAAACCCGCGAGATCTGGTCGTTCGGCTCCGGATACGGCGGCAATGCGCTCCTGGGCAAGAAGTGCTTCGCTCTGCGCATCGCCTCGACGATGGGACGCGATGAGGGCTGGCTCGCCGAGCACATGCTGATCCTTGGCGTCTGCAATCCCGAAGGCAAGAAGTACCACGTGGCCGCTGCGTTCCCGTCCGCGTGCGGCAAGACCAACTTCGCGATGCTGATTCCGCCCAAGGGATTCGAGGGCTGGAAGGTCACGACCATCGGCGACGACATTGCCTGGATCAAGCCGGGCCCGGACGGCCGCCTGTACGCGATCAACCCGGAAGCAGGTTACTTCGGCGTCGCTCCCGGCACCAACACGCAGACCAACCCCAATTGCATGGCCAGCCTCGACAAGAACGTGATTTTCACGAACGTCGCCTTGACCGATGACGGCGACGTCTGGTGGGAGGGTATGGGCCTCGCGCCCCAGCACGCGATCGACTGGCAAGGCATGGACTGGACGCCTGAAATCGCGAAGGCGACTGGCGCCAAGGCCGCGCATCCGAACGCGCGCTTCACTGTCGCAGCGATCAATAACCCGGCGCTCGACCCGGCGTGGGACGACCCCAAGGGCGTGGCCATAGACGCATTCATCTTCGGCGGCCGCCGTTCGACCACCGTGCCGCTGGTGACCGAAGCTCGCAACTGGGTGGAAGGCGTGTACATGGCCGCCACGATGGGCTCCGAAACCACTGCGGCCATCGTTGGGCAAGTCGGTGTGGTGCGCCGCGACCCGTTCGCCATGCTGCCGTTCACCGGCTACAACATGGCCGACTACTTCCAGCACTGGCTGGACATCGGCAAGAAGTTGGGGGCTTCGGGCGCCAGGCTTCCGCGCATCTACACCACCAACTGGTTCCGCAAGGGCGAAGACGGCAAGTTCGTCTGGCCTGGGTACGGCGAGAACATGCGCGTCCTCAAGTGGATGATCGACCGGATCGAAGGAAAAGCCCGGGGCACCGAGCATGTCTTCGGCGTGAGCCCGGCGTATGCCGAACTCAACTGGACTGGCCTGGATTTTTCGGCCGAGCAGTTCAGGACGGTGACGAGCATCGACAAGGCCGCCTGGGACAAGGAACTGCAATTGCATGCGGAGCTTTTCCAGCAACTGGCCTACCACCTGCCGAAGGAACTGGGCGAGACCAAGGCCGACATCGAAAAGCGCCTCGCGGCCTGACGCGTCGCTCCCTCAAAGTAAAAAAGCCACCGGTCCGGTGGCTTTTTTCATCTCGTCCGGCAGTCCGTTCGAAGTCAGCGTGCCGGGGGGCTGCGCCCCGCCAACCGCCGCTTCTCCTGCTTGCGCAGAGCAACCCGACGAGACCACGCGTCCAGCATCGCGGTGGTGCGGGCCGGCAGCAGGCGCAAGACCAGGCTCAGCCAGCTGCGATGGGCGAGGGCCGCCATGTTCCGGTCCGGATCAGTAGTAGGCTTTGATGTCACGGACGGCTTCGACGCTCATGGCGCGGCTGATGTCGGCCATCACCCGCGCGTCGCTCAACGCGACTTGCCACAGCTGATCATCGGCCGCGGCCTGCTTGCGAGCCGCTGCCCAACGAACCAGGCCGGCCCGAACCGCGACGGCTGCGTGCCGGGCGGGCGCCGCAAGCAGGGCGAGCGCAGCAAATGCCACGGCCCACATGACTATCCAGGCCGCCAGGAGGTGGCCTTCCGTCCAGGTGTCGATGACCTGGTTGGCGACCACCAGCAGCGCGGCGACGATCGCGGCCAGCAACATGCTGGCACTGGCGCGGTTCCCGTCGAATTCACGCGCGGCACGCTGGAAGCTTTCTGCGACCCGTTCGGCGCGGACCACGCCCGGGTGTTCGGCCGGATGGTTGACGTGTGCGTAGCTGGTCATGACTTCTTTCCCTTCGAATACGCGCCGGCGTGATTGCCAGTGCGCGTGGACCCAATACTAGGGTTATTACTGATATGTTGCCAATTTAGATTGGTGATGACTATCATTCATAAAAGTGATCAAAGCTCCCAACTTCCGGACCTTGGACCTCAACCTGCTGCGGTTGTTCGACCAGGTCATGGCCGAGCGCAACCTCACGCGCGCGGCGCGCAACTTGTCGATGACACAGCCGGCGGTCAGCAATGCCCTGAACCGTTTGCGAGACGCGCTCGGCGACAAGCTGGTGGTGCGAAGCGGCTACGGCGTGGAGCCGACGCCGCGGGCCCTGGCGCTTTGGCCCGCCATCGCCGATGCCTTGCGCCAGATGGAAGCTTCGCTTGCGCCTGCGGACTTCGTGGCTTCGGAAGCGGCCAACACCTTTGTGCTGGCGATGGCTGACGCCACGGCGGCCGAGCTGATGCCGGGCCTGGTGGAGATCATCGAGCGCGATGCCCCGGGGGTCTCGATGCGCGTGCTACCGCTTGTCACGCGCGATCCGCGAAGCCTTCTGGACGAAGGGCAGATGGACCTGGCCGTGGGATTCTTTCCGGCCGTGCTGGCGGACCTGACGGCACAGTCCCAGTCGGGCGGCATGGCGGCTTTCGACCACCAACGCCTGTTCAGCGGCGAATACGTTTGTGTGATGCGACGGGATCACCCACTCGCGAGCGGGCCGCTCACCGTCAAGCGCTATTGCGCCGCGCACCATTTGCTCGTCAGTTTTTCGGGGCGGCCGTTCGGGTTTGTCGACGAAGCACTTGCCGCGCTGGGGCGTACGCGCCGCATCGTATTGACCGTCAACCAGTTCTTCACCGCCGGAAGGGTGGTTGTGGGCTCGGACCTGCTGACGGTGCTACCGCGTCACTTCGTGAACATCACCGGCTTGGAACAGGAATTCGTTCTGCGTGAATTGCCCTTCGACGTGGCGCCGGTCCTGGTCGATTCTCTGTGGCACCGCCGACAGGGCCAGCGCAGCGACCACGCCTGGCTGCGGCTCGCGGTGGCCGCCGCGGCGCACAAAGCCTTCGGCGTCACCGGAGGCTAGGGCCGGGGGTGGCATACAGCTTGCATCGCCTGCAAAAGCGGGCCATGCTGGATGGTCACCGCCCACAAGGAGCTCCCATGACGTTTCAACCGATCGCCCCGCGACGCCGCCTGGTCCTGCGCGCACTCGCCACCGGCGCTGCCAGTGTTGCGTTGCCGGCCTTCGCCGCCTGGCCGGACAGGCCGATCAAGATCGTGGTGACTTTTCCCGCAGGCGGCGCAAGCGACATCGTGGCCCGCGTCATGGCGGAACAACTCGGCCACAAACTGGGCCAGGGCGTGGTGGTCGACAACCGACCGGGAGCGGGCGGCAGTGTCGGCGGGCAGCTGGTCACCCAGGCGCCGGCGGACGGCTACACATTGATGCTGTCGAACTCGACGCCAATTTCCATCGGCCCGTTCGCGCTCGAGAAGCAGCCCTACGACCCGGTGGAAGGCTTCACACACATTGCACTCATCGGCAGTGCGCCCTGCGTGGTGATGTCCAATCCCAAGGCCGGCATCAAGACAATTGCCGATCTGGCCGCAAACGCCAGGAAGGCCGGTCAGCTGAATTTCGGCTCGGGTGGCCCGGCTTCAATCGGCCATATCTACGGCGAGTTGATGAAGAAGGAGCTTGGCCTGAACATGGTGCACGTGCCCTACCGTGGCGGGGCCCCGATGACCACCGACCTGATCGCCGGCGTGGTGCCGGTGGGCATCGACGTGCTCACCGCCTTCGTGCCTTACTTCAAGAGCGGTCAGCTGGTGCCGGTCGCGGTGACTTCGGCCAACCGCTCGCCGCTGGTGCCCGACGTGCCGAGCGTCCTCGAGTCAGGGCATCGCAAGCTGGTGCTCGACAATTTCTTCGGCCTGTCGGGTCCGGCAAAGATGCCGGCGGACTTGGTGGGCCGCCTCAACGCGGCTTGCAACGAGATCCTGGCC
This sequence comes from Ramlibacter sp., assembly GCA_039926915.1. Classification (GTDB taxonomy): domain Bacteria; phylum Pseudomonadota; class Gammaproteobacteria; order Burkholderiales; family Burkholderiaceae_C; genus Ramlibacter. The sequence goes on along the minus strand of JBDSWB010000107.1, from coordinate 270 downwards.
CAGACCGATGTGAAGAAAAAGATGGACGAACTAGGGATCACGGTTTCGCCGTCCTCACCCGCGGCCTTCACGGCGTTCGTGAAGGAGCAGGTCAGCCAGCTGGCCCCGGCCGTTAAGGGCGCCGGGGTGCGCCTGTAGGAAGATTCAGCGGACGACGCGCAGGAAGGCGTAGGCCGCACTGCGCAGTTCCTGCGCCTGCTGCAGGTCATAGCCGGCGCGGGCTTCGGCACTTTCCATCAGTTGGCGGGCCACGCCGTTGCGCTGCGCGTT
>JBDSWB010000106.1:0-18182 GCA_039926915.1 Ramlibacter sp. | reverse complement strand
TTATTGCGCCGGTTTGGGTAATGATTATGGTATCTTCAATCCGCAGGACACCACCGGCAACGCCACCAGCGGCACGGTGCAGTTCACGCAGGTCGGCAGCGTGGTCGTGGTCGAGGGCGAAGTGCGCGGCCTGAAGGCGAACGCGCAACATGGCTTCCACGTTCACGAAAAGGGCGACTGCTCCAGCGGCGACGGCATGAGCACCGGCGGCCACTTCAACCCGGGCAGCCAGCAGCACGGCAATGCCGCCGCGGCGATGCACCATGCGGGCGACCTGCGCAGCCTGCAGGCCGACGCCAGCGGCGTGGCCCGCTTCAAGTTCGAGGCCAACGCGATCTCGGTCGGCAGCGGCGCCGCCAACATCGTCGGCAAGGGCCTGATCGTGCACCGCGATGCGGACGACTACACCACCCAGCCGACCGGCAACGCCGGCCCGCGGCTGGCCTGCGCGGTGATCGTCAAGTCCTGACCGGTCAAGGGCGCGGGCGCGCCTGCAAGATCCGTTCGACCCGGGCCAGCTCGTCCAGCGTGTCGATGTCGGTCACGATGCCGGGGTCATCCAGTTCCAGGCTCGCCACGGCACCGATCGCAGCCTGGGCCCGCATCACCGGCGCCGCGCCCTGCCCGCCCTTCAAGGCGGCCAGGGCTTCGCCGCAGGATGCGGAAAAGCCGACCGGGTGGCCGCGTTCACCCCGGTAGTGCGGAGCCACCACGGCACTGCGCGCTAGCGCCTCGGCCACGGCCTGAAGCGTCTCGGGTTGCAGCAGCGGCAGGTCACCCGGCAGGATCAACCAGCCCGCTGCATTCGGCGTGGCCCGCACGGCCGCGGCAATGGAGTCGCCCATCCCGTCATGGCCCACGTCCTCAAGGTGCCAAGGCAGCCCGCTCGCGCGGACGGCCTCAAGTGTGTGCTCCAGGATGGGCCGCCCGTCCAGCAGCGCCTGCAGCTTGGGACCGACGCCGCCGGAAGCGATGAAACGTTCGCCGCGGCCGGAAGCCAGGACGAGCACGACCGGGCGGCTCATGGCGATACGGGCGCGACCCGCGTCAAGCGGTCGCGCAGCGGGCGGCCGACCGGGCGGCCAGCGCCGCCTGGTTCTTGCGCTCGATGATCTGCGCCAGGATCGACACGGCGATTTCCGCCGGCGTCCGCGCGCCGATGCGCAGCCCCACCGGGCCGTGCAAGCGGGCCAGTTCGACCTCGCTCATTTCGAAATGCTCGGCCAGGCGCCGCTTGCGCGTGGCCTGGTTGCGCGCGGAGCCCAGCGCACCGACGTAGAAGGCGTCCGAGCGCAGCGCTTCAAGCAACGCCATGTCGTCGAGCTTCGGATCGTGCGTGAGCGCAACGATGGCCGTGTGGGCGTCGGGCCGCATCTCGCGCACCACGTCATCGGGCATGCCAGGCAGATGCGTGGCGGCGGTTGCGGGCAGCGTGCTCGCGTACTCCTCGCGCGGGTCGCACACCAGCACTTCGAAGTCGAGCATCTGTGCCATCTGCGCCACCGCCTGTGAGAGCTGGCCGGCGCCGATCAGCAGCAGCCGCCACTTCGGCCCGAACAGCGTGGTGAGTTTGAGGCCGTCGAATTGCATGCGCTCGTCGCGCGCCGCGCCGCTCAGCGTCACTTCGCCGGTTGCCACCGTCAGGGTCCGCGCGACCAGTTCGTGCGCCGCCGCGCGCGCGAGCAATTCCTCCACCCAACGGGTGTCGCGAAGCGGCTCCTGCACCAGCCGCAAGGTCCCGCCGCAAGGCAGCCCGAAGCGGGCAGCCTCGTCCTTGCTGACACCGTAGGCGATCATTGACGGGGCGCCGTTGCGCTCGCCGGCCTTGACGCGCGCAATCAGGTCGTCTTCCACGCAGCCACCGGACACCGAACCGCTCACGACGCCGTCGTCCCGCACGGCCAGCAACGCCCCCGGAGGCCTGGGCGCGCTGCCCCAGGTTTCCACCACCGTGACCAGCGTCACATCATGGCCGGCACGCCGCCAGCCGAGCGCGTCGCCGAGGACGCGCAGGTCGAGACTTTCCATATCAATTCGCCGCTGGGCCGCCCCGAGGCGAATTGCGGCCCCCTCGGGGGGCAGCGAAGCATGGAATGCAGAGCGTGGGGGTCATCTTTTCAGGCCGACTTGATGGCGTCGGCCGTGATCGGCAGCTTGCGCACGCGCTTGCCCGTCAACGTGGCCACTGCGTTCGCAATGGCCGGCACCACAAGCGCCGTCGCAGGCTCGCCGATGCCGCCCGGCTTTTCGGTGCTGTCGACCAGCACGATGTCAATCACGGGCGACTCATTCATCCGCACCACGGGGTAGTTGTTGAAGTTGGTCTGCAGCACCCGCCCCTTGTCGAGCGTGATCTCCTGCATCAGGCCGGCGCCCATGCCGAAGACGATGCTCGACTGGATCTGGGCCTCTACCGTGTCGGGGTTGACCATGCGGCCCACGTCGGCAGCCACTGTGACCTTGTACACGCGCACGCTGCCGTCCGCGTTGAGGCCCACCTCGGCGACTTCGGCCATGTAGGTGTCATAGCCCTCCATGAGCGCGATGCCGCGAGCGCGGCCCGCCGGCAGCGGCTTGCCCCAGCCGGCCTTGTCGGCCGCGAGCTTGAGCACGTTGGCAAAGCGCGGCTTGTCCTTCAGCAGGCTCAGGCGGTATTCGTACGGGTCCTTGCCGGCAGCCAGCGCCATCTCGTCCATGAAGCTTTCGTTGGCGAAGGCATTCATGTTGTGGCTCACGGCGCGCCAGTAGCCGACCCGGAAGCCCGTGTCATGGATGATGAGGTCGTGCTGCGTGTTCGGGATGTCGTACGCGGCCACAGCGGCCTCGGCCATGAACGGGTCGAACGTGTCCTTGGGCAGGCCGAACGCGCGCTGGGTCACCGACTGCGATGCCACCTTGAAATGAAGGGCGACCGGCCGCCCGCCCGAATCCAGGCCCGCCTGGAGCCGGTTGACGCCGACCGGGCGGTAGAAGTCGTGGGTCATGTCGTCTTCGCGCGACCAGAGCAGCTTGACTGGCTTGCCCACGCTCTTGGAAATCTGCGCCGCCTGGGTGATGAAGTCCACTTCCAGCCGCCGGCCGAAACCACCGCCCAGAAAGGTGGTCTTGAGCGTCACGTCCTCAGGCTTGATGCCCAGAACAGCCGCCACCGCCCCCTGTGCGCCTTGCTGGAACTGGGTCGGGCCCACCAGCAGCACCTTGCCGTCCTTGAAACTGGCTGTGAAGTTCATCGGCTCCAGCGGTGCGTGCGCCTGCAGTGGCGTGACGTACTCCGCCGTGATCACTTTGACTGCGCCGGGCATCGCAGTAGCGATGCTGCCCACCGGCTTGCCGATCGGCAGCGCGGGGCCGGCCGCCAGCGCCGCCCGCGTGGCGGCCAGCATGCTGGCATGGTCGAGCGCGGCGACGGGGCCTAGATCCCACTGCACCGTGACGGCTTCGCGCGCCTTCTTGGCGTGCCAGTACGAATCGGCCACCACCGCGATGCCGTCATTGATCTGCACCACGTCGATCACGCCCGGCATGGTCTTGGCCCTGGAGCCGTCGAAGCTCACCACCTTGCCCCCGATGACCGGGCTCTGCTCGATGGTGGCGTAGACCATGCCCGGCATCTTCACGTCGATGCCGAACTCGGCCGTTCCGTTGACCTTGGACGGGGTGTCCAGGCGCTTGGTGCGCTTGCCGACGATACGGAAATCCTTCGGGTCTTTCATCGGCGGCTTTTCGGGCACCGGCATGCTGGACGCCGACGCTGCGAGTTCGCCGTAGCTGGCCTTCTTGCCGCGCGGGCCGATGACATAACCGTTCACCGCCTTCAGCTGGTCCTTGTCGACGTTCCAGCGCGCCGCGGCCGCCGTGAGCAGCATCTCACGCACCTGGGCGCCCGCGACACGCAGCTTCTCCCAGCCATCGCGCACGGAAGTGGAGCCACCGGTGATCTGGGCGCCCAACAGGGCGTTGACGTAGACCTTGTCGGGCGGGGCCACGGCCACTTTCACCGACGTGATGTCGACGTTCAGCTCCTCGGCGATCAGCATCGGCATCGAGGTGTACACGCCCTGACCCATCTCGGAACGTGCCGTGAGCAGGGTGATCGTGTTGTCGTCGGCGATGTGCACCCAGGCGTTCGGTGTGTACATCGTGCCCGCGGCCTGGGCGCTCCTCGGGCCCGGCAGCACGACGCCCATCAGCAGCCCGCCCGAGGCGATAGCGCTGGTCTTCAGGAAATCGCGACGCGAAGTTTCGGCAATGTGTGTCATGTCGTTCTCCTCAGGCCTTGCGCATCGAAGCGGCGGCATCCTTGATGGCCGCGCGGACGCGGGGGTAGGTGCCGCAACGGCAGATGTTGCCGCTCATGGCGGCGTCGATGTCCGCGTCGCTTGGGTTCTTGTTGGCGGACAACAATGCGGCCGCGCTCATCAGCTGGCCCGACTGACAGTAGCCGCATTGCGGCACGTCGTGCTTGATCCAGGCCACCTGGAGCGGATGGGTGTTCCGGGTGCCCGACAGGCTCTCCACGGTCGCCACCTTCTTGCCCTGCACGGCGGACAGCGGTGTCTGGCAGGAACGGACGGGCTTGCCGTCGAGATGCACGGTACAGGCGCCGCAGAGAGCCACGCCGCAACCGAATTTGGTCCCCGTCAGGCCCAGCTCATCGCGGATCACCCATAGCAGTGGGGTGTCCGGCTCGGCCTGGGCAGTAACGCCTTTGCCATTGAGGTTGAAGTTCACGCTCATCGCTGTCTCCTGTGTTGTTGAGCTTTCACCTTTCGGAGCCTATTCCGGTGACGCCGAAAGTTCAACGGGATTACCCTGAGCACACGCCTGAGTCGCAAATTGATACATCAACGGACCTGCCTGGCGGTGGTCGTCGGGCGACCTTGAGTGGCGCGAAGCGCCGTCTCCGGCCGCGGTCGCAGGCGATGAGACAATACCTTTCCATGAGCACGACATCTGCCCGAATCGCCGACTTGCGCAAGAGTTATGAGCGGGCCGAACTGAGCGAAGATGCGTCGGACGCCGACCCGCTCCGCCAGTTCGACCGCTGGCTCACGGAAGCCTTCAGTGCCGAAGTGCCCGAGCCGAATGCCATGACGCTGGCCACCGTCGCGGGCGACCTGCGGCCCAGCACTCGCGTGGTGTTGATCAAGGGCTATGACGCGCAGGGCATCGTCTGGTACACCAATTACGACAGCCGCAAGGGCCAGCAACTCGCGGGCAACCCGTATGCCGCGCTGCAGTTCCACTGGGTGGAGCTGGAGCGCGTGGTGCGCATCGAAGGCCGCGTGGAAAAAACCAGTGCCGAAGTCAGTGACGCCTATTTCGCAACCCGGCCGCTCGACTCCCGCATCGGCGCCTGGGCCAGCCCGCAGAGCCAGGTGATCTCCAGCCGCGCGGTGCTCGTGACCAACGCAGCGAAGTACGGCGCGCAATACCTGCTGAACCCGCCGCGCCCACCGCACTGGGGCGGCTACCGGCTGGTGCCGGATCAGTGGCAGTTCTGGCAGGGGCGCAAGAGCCGGCTGCATGACCGGCTGCGCTACACGAAATCCGGCGATGGCTGGATGCGGGAGCGGCTCGCACCGTAGCGCCCGCGGTCAGCCCATTCGCATCAGCTCCATCACCAGCCAGACGGTGAACGGGGCCAGCAGCATGGACACGGCGACGCCCGCCGTCGTCAATTCTTCGGCCACCTGGTAGCGTTGCGAGAACAGAAAGACATTGGCGCCGATCGGCAGCGAGGCGGCGATCGCCATCACCGCGAGCGGGACACCGTGCAAGCCGAGCAGCCAGCCGATCGCGATCACGAGGACCGGGTGCACGATGTTCTTGACGGCCGCCAACGCAATTGCACCGCGCCAATGCCGCCCGACCGGTGTGGCCGCGAGCGTGACGCCGACCAGCAGCAGCGCCAGCGGGCCGAAGGCGTTGGCCAGCAGTAGCAGCGGCTTGTCGATCACGGCGGGCAGCGTCAGGCCGCTCTGGGCGAACAGCAGCCCCGCGATGATGGGGAGGGGGACGGGATGGACGATGGCGTTGCGCACGGCGAGCAGCACCGTGGACGCCATGTGGCGGTCGCTGTGCCGGCCCGCGGCGGCGTCTTCGCGCAACAGGGCCAGTTCCAGCACCACGGTGGCCGCGGTCAGCAGCATCAGGGAATGGACGGAGATCAGCGTGAACAGGATCACCAGCCCCGCCTCGCCGTAGGCCAGGCCCACCAGCGGGATGCCGATCATCACGGTGTTGCTGAACGTGTTGGCCAGCGCCAGTACCGCGGCGAACCGGTTGAAGCCCCGGGTCGCGAGCGTTGCAATGAAGATCAACGCCACGGCAACGAAGTAGGCGGCCAGCGGCCGGAAGTCAAGCTGTTCCAGATGCACGGTGCTCATGGTGCGGAACAGCAGCGGCGGTGTGAGCACCACGAAGACAAGGCTGGACAGTTCCTTGACGCCCGTCGCGCCGATCCAGCGCATGCGACCGGCCAGGAATCCCACCGCGATCAGAACGATGACCGGGACAAGGGCGAGAAGAACCGGGTGATCCACCCCGTGAAGTATCGGCGACGTGCCGGCTACTTCAGCCCGACCGCCTCGGTGATGCGGTAATAGAGGCCGTACGGGTCATCGGCCAGCACGGCGAACTTGCCCTCGACAGTCACCGGGTCCAGCGTGTAGCGCACCGGCGTGCGGGTCTTGACTTCGACCATGCTCTCCGGCCCGCCCGGCACGCAGAACGAGCAGGACAGGGGCACCGAGCTAAGCAGGAAGTGGGTCTGCTTCTCGCCCGGCTCCAGCGGCATCATGAAACCCTGGACCCGCTGCGTCTTCTCGTTCAGGGCCAGCTGGGTCCTGTCGAAAGCGGGAAGCAGCCGGTTCTTCTCGGCCCGCGTCTTGACGGCCGACAGCACCGACCACGGCACCACGTCCGCGCGCTCGGGCAGCGGCGCGAACGGACTGTTGGGGCTGTGCACGCCGGGGCCCGTGCCCACGGGGACCGGTGCGCTCAGCTGCGCGCCGGCGGTGGCCGCAACGCACAGCGACAAGAGAGCAATGGCACGTTTCATCGAAGACTCCTTGGGGGCTACCTTACGCTCATTTTCCACCAACCGCGGCCGTTGTTCATCCGGCCCCGCCGGTTCTCAACCTTGCGCCAGGAGGTGGGCCACATCGATGCGGTAGGCAGCCGCGACGGGAATCAGCGCCGCGAGGGCTGCGACGCCAGCCGCCGCCACCGGAATCCAGGCTTCCGCCGGCACCCACAGCCATCCCGTGACCGGAAGCGAGCGCTGGGCTTCGAGCAGGTTCCCCACCAGGGCCGTGAGAGCGTGACCCGCCGCCAGCCCCAGCACCGTGGCCAGCAGGGCCAGCCACAACGCTTCGCACAGCAACAGGGCCGCGACCCGGGCCGGCGTGGCGCCCAGCATCCGCAGCATCGCGAGATCGTCGCGGCGCTCGCGGACCGCGTTCCAGAGCGCGACGAAGACGCCCAGGGCCGCGGTGAGCAGCAACACGGCGCCGATGCCGCGCAGCACCTCCGATCCCGCGCCCAGCATTCGCAGCAATCGCGACACCTCCACCGCCGGGGCCGCTGCCTGCATGTTGGTGCTGGCATTGACGAACCGGGGAAAGGTGACCGCCGCCAGCGGGGTCTTGTAGGTGATGAGCGCGATCGTCACTTCACGCTTTTCATTGGCCGCGTGCGCGGCGTCCTTGTCGTCCTTCGCGTGGTGCTCCTCATGCACTTCCCACACCGATTCAGTCGCCGTCACAACGAGCCGGTCGACAACGCAGCCGCAGGGCGCGAGCACGCCGGTCACACGATAAGGCGTGGCCCCGTGTTCGCGCCCTCCCCCCGCGATGCCGTGACTGCCTGTGAAACGGTCGCCTGGCTTCGTGCCGGTGGCCTGCGCCGCCTGCGCGCCCAGCACGGCTTCCATCGGCCCGCTCCAGGCCGCGCCCTGCGCCAGTTTCATGCGGTAGTGCGACAGGTAGTCCGCCGTCGTGCCCACGATCCGGAAGCCACGGAAGCTGTCGCCCAGACTCAACGGAATGAGTTGGGCCACTTGCGGCTGCGCAGCGAGGCGCTGCACGTCCTCCAGCGCGATGTTTCCCGGCGGCACATCAATGTGGAAGACGCCAGCCAGGATCAGCTGCATGGGGCTGCCCTTGGCGCCCACCACCAGGTCGATGCCGGCCAGGTCGCGTTCGAAAGCGCGGTCGATCTGCTCGCTGGCCAGCAACACGAAGGTGATCGAAGCCAGGCCCAGCGTGAGCAGCAGCAGGTTCAGAAGCGCCGCCAGCGGTCGCGACCACAGGTACCGGAAGGCCAGGGCAATGGTGCTCATGCGCAGACCGGCGAAGCGCTGGCGCCAGAGGGGACGATGCGACGCACCAGCGCCGCCGGCAATGCCTCGCGCACTCGCCGGTCGTGAGTGGCGATCACCAGCGTGGCGTCGCAGCGGAAGGCGCAGTCCTCCAGCAGCTTCAGCCCCGCGAGAGCGGCTTCGTCGTCCAGGCTGGCTGTGGGTTCGTCGGCGAGGATGACCTGCGGCGTCATGAGGATCGAGCGGGCCAGCGCCACGCGCTGCGCCTGTCCACCCGACAACTGCGAAGGGCGGCGGCCGGCCAGCTCGCTCACTCCCAGGGTCTCGAGCGAAAGAAAGATTTTCGCGCGGTCGACCGGCAGGCCGCGGGCGTAGTAGGCGAGCGCCAGGTTGCGCTCCACCGACAGCGCGTCGCTCAGGTGCAGGCGTTGCGGCAGGAACCCCAGGTGGCGGGCGCGCCAGGCATCGCGGCCGGCGCGCGAGAGTTTCGAAAGCGGCTGGCCCGCGACGACGACTTCACCACTGGCTGGGGTGAGCAGCCCGCAGGCCAATGCCAGCCAGGTGGATTTGCCGGCGCCGGAAGCGCCGTGCAGCAACAGCGTCGCGCCCTGCGGCACGTCGATGTCCTCAAAAGAGAGCTCGGCACCGCCCGGGTACGCGTAGCGCAGCGCCCTCGTGCGGATCATCAGTCCTTGCTCAGCTCCGCGAAAGTCTTGCGGAACTTCGCCACCTTGGGTCCTGCCACGGCCATGCAATAGCCCTGGTAGGGATTCTTTTCGAAGAAGTCCTGGTGGTAGTCCTCAGCCGGCCAGTAGTTGGCCAGCGGCAGCACCTCCGTCACGACCGGCTTGCCGAACAGCTTTTCTTCCCCGATCTGGCGCACCACAGCCTCGGCTTCCTGCTTCTGTTCGGGCGTCGTGTAGTAGATGCCGCTACGGTACTGGGTGCCGCTGTCATTGCCCTGGCGATTCAGCGTGGTCGCGTCGTGGATCACGAAAAAGATTTCCAGGATCTGGCGCAAGCTGATCTGGGACAGGTCGTAGGTGAGCTTGACCACTTCATTGTGGCCGGTGGTGCCGGTGCACACCTGCTCGTAACTCGGCCGCTGGGCCTGGCCGTTGCAGTAGCCCGACTCAACGTCGGTCACGCCGCGCACTTTGACGTAGACGGCTTCGGTGCACCAGAAGCAGCCGCCGCCGAGCACGATGGTTTGGGGAGATGTGGACATGGAAATTCTCCGGAAGTATCGCCATCCGTCGAAGAAGCGAGCACCATCTTACGCCGCCGTCGCAGGCGGCGGGCTCACAGTCGGCGAGCGCCCTTCTTCTTGCCCGGCAGCATGGGGCCGACAGCACGGCGCATCAGTTTCAGCAGCACCAGCATGATGATCGCGCTGGCGACGGAGATGCCGAGCGAGCCGATCCTGAACTCCTTGGCGACAACGCCCCCGTTGAACATGGAGGCGATGAATTCGCCGCCGATGAAGGCGCCGAAGATGCCCACCAGGACGTTTTCGATGATGACGGTGCGTCCGCCGCCGCCCATCATGACGCCGGCCATCCAGCCAAGCGCCGCGCCCACGGCGCACCAGATATACGAGTTGATCATGTTCTCCCGGAAAGACTTCGATCCGACCCATCATGTTCTTTTTTTCCCGGATCCCGTCTGTACGCCATTGTCCTATCCTTCAAACCGGCGCCCGGTCGCCAGCAGCCCGGGGGTGTCGATGAGCTCGTTGAGGCCATCGAAATCCAGCATCCGCGCGCCCCACGGCGCCGTGGTGCCATGGCTGCGCAGGCTCGCGTAATACCCCTGCAGAGCTTGGGCGACGGCCCGGGCCGTGCCGCCTGGAAAGATCACGATGCGAAAGCCCCGCCGGCCGAGTTCGGCGGCATCCTGCACGGGTGTCTGGCCGCCTTCGACCATGTTGGCCAGCAAGGGAACCCGGTGGGCGAACCGGGCGCAGGCGGCGTCCATCTGCGCCGGGCTGCGCAGGGCCTCAACGAACAACGCATCGACACCACACTCCAGATAACGCTCGGCACGCTCGAGCGCAGCGTCGAGTCCTTCGAGGGCCAGGGCATCGGTTCGGGCCAGGATGAGCGTCTGCGATGAACGTCGCGCGTCCAGCGCCGCGCGCAGTTTGCCCTGCATCTGCGTCACTGGCACAACGGATTTGCCTTCGAGGTGGCCACAGCGCTTGGGAAACGTCTGGTCCTCGATCTGGATCATCGACGCGCCCGCGCGCTCGAACTCGCGCACCGTTCGCTGCGTATTGAGCGCGTTGCCGAACCCGGTGTCGGCATCGACGATCACGGGGCAGCCCACCCGATCGGTGATCAGCGACAGCGTCTGCGCCACCTCGGTGGCCGTGGTGAGGCCGATGTCAGAGCGGCCCAGGCGCGTGTAGGCGATCGAAGCACCCGAAAGGTAAAGCGCCTCGAAGCCGGCCTGCTCCGCCACCAACGCACTCAGCGCGTCGTAGACGCCTGGCGCCAGCATCGGCTGGGGTGATTGAAGCCGTTGTTTCAGGTTCATCTCGATTCCCTGGAAGCCAGCCACTGCACGGCCGTGTGCGCGGCGATCGCGCCGCCCGCCACCGCGCTCAGCAGCCCGTTGCCGGACAGGTAGCCCCAGACGGCGTTGCCGGAGACGCCGCGCGCCGCACCCCCTGCGGCGAGCAGGTTGGGCCACGGCTCGCCGTCCTGTCGCAGCACCCGGCAACCGGCATCGATATCCAGGCCGCCCTGGGTGTGGAACAGTGCGCCCGTCACCTTCACTGCGTGATAGAGCGGCGCCAGTGCGCGCCTGAACTGCCGGCCATCGGGCGCCGTGGCACCTGCGCGCACACACTCCAGCGTGGTTCGCAGCGTGGCGGCATTGCAGCCGATCAGTGCGGCCAACGCGTCGATGTCGGGGGCTTGGTACACCGCCCCGGCAGCTTGCGCCTCGCGAAAGTCGGGAAATTGTTGCGCAAAGCCCAGCAGCTTGTCGTCGAACACATCCCAGGCGACGCCACTCTGCTGCGCCAGCACGTGCACCGCAGCCTCGGAATAGCCCTGGGTTTCGTCGTGAAACCGCAGGCCTTCACGGTTGACCTGGATTGCGCCCTCCACCATCAAGGCCCACGAGACCAGGACGCCTTGCGGTATCGCCCAGGATCCGTGGCCCTGGTAGCCACCCAGATCCGCCATCCTTGCGCCGAGCGCGCGGCCCCACGCGATCGCGCTGCCATCATTGCCGAGGTGGCCGGCGAACGTTGCGTCGGCCATCTCGGGCAGCAGTTCCCGCACCAGCGCCGGGTTGCCGCCGAATCCATTGCACGCCAGCAGCACGGCACCGCACGTGAGGCGCTCCATGCTGCCATCGGGACGCAGAAAACCGAGGCCCACGACTTGTCCGGCTTCCCCCACCCACAGTTCGCGCACCAGCGCTTCGGTCATGACGTCGATGCCCGCAGCGTCCGCTGCACGTCGCAGCCTGCTCATCAAGTCCGCGCCGGTGCGCTCGGGCACGGCGTGCATGCGCAACGCACTGTGGCCGGGATAGAGGAAGCCCTCGAGCAATTCGAACTGCAAACCGTGCTTCTCCTCCAAAGCGTCGAGCGTGGGTCCGATCGACTGCGCATACGCCCGCGCCAGGTGCGGCGCTGCCGTGCCACGGGCCTTGGCCTGGATGTCGCGCTCGAACTGCAACGCACTGTCGTCGATCCCATGGGACTTCTGCACTCGCGTTCCCGGCGCCGGGATGAAACCGGACGACAGCGCCGTCGAACCCGAAGGCGAGGCATCGCGCTCCAGCACCACACATTCGAGGCCGGTGTCCGCCAACATCAGCGCGGCGGTGAGGCCGCAGGCGCCGGCACCGACGATGGCGACCGGCACATGGGGCGCATCCCCCGGCGGACTGCCGGTGCGAACGATGCCTGCCGCGGTGACGGTCATCTGGAACTCAGGCGGTGGGCCGGAACAGGTACTGGCCGGACGGCTTGCCGATCACGTTTCCGTCCTGGTAAATCAGCCGACCGCGCAGGAAGGTTTCCTCGACTCGCGCCGAAAGCTCCAGGCCCTCGAACGGGGTGTAGCCTTGCGTGGAGGGTGAGTTCTTCGCCGAGATGGTCCAAGTCTTCGCCGGGTCGACCAGCGCGATGTCGGCATCGAACCCTTCCGCGATGTCGCCCTTGCTGTTCAGCCCGTACCGATGCGCTGGATTCCACGCAGTCACCTGCGCCATGTGGTTGTAACTCATGCCTCGACGCGTGCCTTCGCTCACCAGCGCGGGCAGCAAGTACTCTGTGCCGCCAAACCCGCTCTTGGCCATCCAGATGTTGCCGAAGTAGCGCTTCGGGATCTTCATCTCGTGGCGGCAGCAGGCGTGGTCGCTTACCACCCAGTCGAGCTCGCCCGCCAGCAAGGCCTCCCAGAGAAATTCCACATCCTCGCGCGGCCGGATCGGCGGGTTGACCTTGGCCAGCTCGGCGGCCTTGCTGGTGATGTCCAGCATCAGGTGGCCGATCGTCACCTCGCGCTTGAAGTCGATGTGCGGGAACACATCGGCCATCATCAGCGCGGCCTGCACCGCCTTGCGCGAACTCAGGTGCAGCAGGTTGATGTTGGGCAGCGCGGTTTCGTTCGCGAGGTAACTCGCAATGAACACAGCGAGGCCCTCCGAGTGTTGCGGCCGCGACGCGCTGTACGCGGCCAGGCCCTTCTGCGACTTGTCCTTCTCCACGATCCTGGTGTAGGCCGTCATGATCTCCGCCGTCTCGCAGTGCAGCGAAAGCGAAATCTGCGACGCGCGCTCAGGCATCTTTTCGCGAGCGGCCTGGATGGCGCGCATCACGAACTCGAAGTGCGCGTAGTCGTAGCGCTCGTTCTCGCCGATCATCAGGAACTGCCGCTGGCTGTCGCTCGCGCCATGCAGGCCGTGCGAACCGTAGAACATGAAGATCTTGAAACTGGCGACGCCGAACTTCTCGATCAGCATCTCGACCTCGCCGTTGTGGATGCTGTCCATCGGCGCGAGGTGAAAGCCATAGTCCACATGAAAACGTCCTTTGGCGGTCTTCAGCACTTCGGGATAGAACTTCTTGTAAGGCCCGCCCTTGTTCAGGTAGTACTGACCGGTGCGAAAGTAGTTCAGGCTGGAGGTCACCCCGCCCATGGCCGCGGCCTTGCTCTCACTGACCGCGTCCTCGCCCAGCGGCGAGTAGATGCCGCTGTGCATGTGCGCATCGACCACGCCGGGGAAGGCCAGCCGGCCCTGGCCGTCGTGCACTGCCTTCGCCAACGCGGCGTCGATGCCGGGCGCGACTCTGGCGAACTTGCCGTCCTTGATCGCGATGTCGCCCTCATGCACGGTGTTGCCATGCGGTCGGACGACGCGCACGTTCTTGATCAGCAGGTCGTAAAGGGTCGCGCTCATGAAGAAGTCCTCGGTTGAAAGCGTAGTTGAAGCCGGGCCAGCAGGCCACCCGCCTCGACCATGTCGAGCAGGAAGCCGGGAATCGGTTCGGTTGCGAGCACCCGGCCACCGGTGCGCACCACGCGCCCTGCACGGGTGTCGAAGGAGATGTGTTCGCCTTCAGCGATGGGGCCGGACTGTTCGCACGTCAGCAACAGCAGCCCGACATTGAAGGCATTGCGAAAGTACAGGCCGCTGAACGAGGGCGCAATCACCGCCGCGACGCCCAGCTGCACCAGCACCGAGGCGGCCTGCTCCCGCGAGGAGCCAATGCCGAAGTTCGGGCCGGCCACGATCACGTCACCGGGCCGCACGCCCGCAGCGAAGTCCGGACGCACTGACTCCAGGCAATGTTTTGCGACGATCTCAATGCCGTGCTTCATGGCATGGCCGGGCGCGAGAGCGTCGGTGTCCACGTCGGCGCCCAGGCGCCAGACGCGGGCATCGGTGGCGCCAGTGGCGCTCATGGCGCTGACTCCGGCATCACCTCGCGCGGGTCGGTGATCACGCCGCGCAGCGCCGACGCCGCCACGGTATAGGGCGACGCCAGGTACACCTGCGCCGTGGGCGAGCCCATGCGGCCCCGGAAGTTTCGCGCCGTGCTGGAGATGACGGTGACATGGTCTGCCATGGTTTCGCCATAGCCTGCGCAAGCGCCGCAGGCCGTGGGGAAGAGCTCTGCACCGGCGTCGAGCAGGGCCTGCAGCACGCCTTCGTCCCGCGCGGCTTCCTGGTCCCTGAGGCTCGCCGGCGCGACCATCAACCGCACGCCTCTCGCCACCCGGTGCCCACGCAGCACCTGGGCCGCGGCACGCAGGTCGTCCAGCTTGGCACCGGTGCAGGCCCCGATGTAGGCCACGTCCACCGCCGTCCCCGCAAAACAACCCACGCCTTGTGCATTGGCGGGACTGTGCGGCGCGGCGACATGGGGCTCGAGCGCTCCGGCGTCGAAGGGATGGGTCTCGCAGCCCGGAGCGTCAATGGCGCCGGCGTCGGTGTGAAGCGCGCCGATGTCCACCACCGGCGCGCCCGTGGTGGCCAGCCACTGCATCGTGGTTTCGTCGGGCGCGACCAGCCCGACCTGCGCACCGAGCTCGGCGCTCATGTTCGCCATCGTCATCCGCTCGGCCATGGACAGCGATTGCACCGCGCTGCCGCAGAACTCGACGGCCTGGTACTGGCCGCCGTTCATGCCGAAGCGGCCAATCATGTGCAGCATCATGTCTTTGGCCACCACGCCAGGCGCCAGCCGGCCGTCCCATTGCATGCGGATGGTGCGCGGCACTCGCAGCCAGATTTCGCCGGTGACGACCACCCCCAGCATCTCGGTGCTGCCGATGCCGAACATGTAAGCGCCGAACGCGCCGCCGGTAGACGAATGCGAGTCGCCACCCACGCAAAACATCCCGGGACGGATGTGGCCGTGCTGCGGCACCACGACATGGCAAATGCCCTGGCTGTCGTAGACGTGGGGCAAAGCCTGGTCGCGCGCCCAGTCGCGGGCGATGCGAACGATGCGGCGGGACTCCTCGTCGCGCTCGGGCACGTAGTGGTCCATCACCAACACGATGCGCGACTTGTCCCAGACCGATGCGCCCAGCGCTTCCAGCATCGGCTTCAGGCGCCGCGGCCCGGACGAATCGTGGAACATCGCGAGGTCGACCTTGCAGTTTACGATCTCCCCAGGCGTGACTTCGCCCTTGCCGGCCGCGCGTGCGATCAGCTTCTGGGCAAGAGTCTGTGGCGCGCCAGTCATTCCGGTTTGGCCCCCGAAAATTTCACCACCTTCGCCCAGCGCCGGATCTCGGCGTGAACGAAGCGAGCGAAATCGTCCGGCGAATTGCCGACAGGCGACGCGCCCTCGGCTTCGATACGTCGGCGTATTTCGGGCGTGGCGATTGCTTGCCTTGCGGCGTCACTGATGCGCTTCGCCAATTCGGCGTTCATGCGGCCGGGACCGAACAGCCCGAACCACGCGCTCGATTCATACCCGGGCAGCACCTCACCAATTGCGGGCACCTCGGGAAACGCCGAAAGGCGCTTCGGGCTGGTGACGCCCAGCGCCTTGAGCTTGCCCGCCCGCAGGTGCGCCTGCGCGTTGCCCACGTTGGCGAACATCATCTCGACCTGGCCTGCCAGCACATCCTGGATCGCCGGCGCGGTGCCTCGATAGGGAATGTTGACGATGTAGGCGCCTGACATCATCTTGAACGCGTCTCCCGCCAGGTGGACCGACGAACCCAGTGAGCCAATGGCGAGGTTCAGCTTGCCCGGCCGGGCCTTGGCCAGCGCGATCAGCTCCTTCAGGTTGTTGGCCGGCAAGGACGGATGCGCGACCAGCATCGCGGGCGAAGTCGACACCATGGTCAGCGGCGTGAAGTCTCTCTCCGGGTCGAACGGCAGGCTGGGATAGAGCGACGCATTGATCGCATGGCTGGTGAAGCTCATCAGCAGCGTGTTGCCGTCGGGCGCGGCCTTGGCGACCGCCTCGGCGGCGATGTTCCCTCCCGCGCCGGGCCGGTTCTCCACCACGACGGTGCGCCCGAGGATCTTGCCCAATTCGATGGCCAGCGTGCGCGCCATGGTGTCGGTGGTGCCACCGGCAGGTGCTCCCACCAGGATGCGCACGGTTGCGGTCTGCGCGTGGAGCCTGGGCACAGCGAGTGCCAGCAACCCCGCGGACGCGCCCAGAAGTTCACGACGTTTCATACAAACACTGCTTCCCTGTCGATGTCATGCATCACACACCCAGGTAGGCTCGCCGCAACTCGTCGCTGCCGAGCAGCTCCGAAGGAAGGCCGGCAAACCGGATCGCGCCGTTTTCCATCACGTAGGCGCGGTCCACCACGTCCAGCGACTGGCCGACGTTCTGTTCGACCAGCAGCACGGCGAGCCCGCCGTCGCGCAGCCGGCGAATCAGGCCGAACAGTTCCTCGACCAGGATCGGCGACAGGCCCAGCGAGGGCTCGTCCAGGATCAGGAGGCGCGGTTCGGACATCAGGCCGCGCCCGATCGCCAGCATCTGCTGCTCTCCGCCGCTCAGCGTGCCCGCGACCTGGCGCGAACGTTCGCGCAGCCGGGGGAACAGTGCAAACGACTTCTCCAGGTTATCCGCGCGGCGGCTCCGGGCCCGGGTGAAGGCGCCGAGCTCCAGGTTTTCCAGCACCGTGAGGTTGGGAAAGACTCGCCGCCCTTCCGGCACCTGGATCAAACCGGCCTTCACCACGTCGCGGTAGTGCGCCCCCGTGACGTCGGCGCCGTCGAATGCCACGCGGCCGGACCAGGGCGGGAAGATGCCGCTCATCACGTTGTTCAGCGTGCTCTTGCCCGCGCCGTTGCTCCCCAGGAGGGCCACCGCCTCGCCCTCGCCCACGTGCAGATCGATACCGCGCAGCACCTCGACGGCGCCATAGCCCGCGCGCAGCCCGCGCACTTCCAGCAGCGGCGGCGCCCCGGTCACTGGGTCACCTCCGCGGCGCGTAGGCGCGCCGCCATGCCGTGGCCGAGGTAGGCCTCGATCACGCGTTCGTCGCGCGTCACCTGGGCCGGCGTCCCGCTGGCGATCAACTGCCCCTGCGCCAGCACCCACACCTGCTGCGCCAGGTTCATCACCGCCTGCATCACGTGCTCGATCATCAGGACCGTGACCCCACTGTCGGCGATGCCCTGGACGACCGGAATCATCTCGGCGATCTCGCTGGGGTTGAGGCCCGCCAGCACTTCGTCCAGCAGGAGCAACTGCGGCTGGGTGGCGAGTGCGCGCGCCAGCTCGAGCCGCTTGCGTCCGGCCACCGTCAGGTCGGCCGCCGGTTTGTCCAGTTGCGGGGCGAGGCCGACGCGCAGCGCCACTTGCTCGGCCTGCGCCAGCGCGGCGCTGCGGCCGGGCGTGCGCAGGTGCGCGCCCACCGCGATGTTCTGGCGCACGGTCTGCTGCGCGAACGGCTGCACGATCTGGAAGGTGCGTGTCATGCCCAGCATGGCATTGCGATGCGGCTCGAACCCGGTGATGTCGTCGCCGCGGAAAGTCACGCGGCCTCTGTCGGGCTGGAGGAAACCGGAGATCAGCGCAAAGAGCGTTGTCTTGCCCGCGCCGTTCGGGCCGATCAAAGCCGTGAGGCTGCCCTGCGGCACGTCCAGGCTGACTTCGCTCACGGCCTTGAGGCCGCCGAAGGCCTTCGACACGCCTTGCACCGAGAGCAGCGTTTCAGCCACGGCCGTCCCTGGACGCCGCGCCGCGCCGCCAACGCACCGGTACGCCGATGCCGGCGATGCCGCGCGGCAGGAACATCACGATCAGCACCAGCACCACGCCGTAGATCACCATATTGATACCGGGCAGCTGCCCGAACAGGTTGCGCGTGACATCGGCCAGCAGGTGCAGCACCACCGCGCCCAG
>JBDSWB010000105.1:0-11409 GCA_039926915.1 Ramlibacter sp. | reverse complement strand
CGGAAGAACCGCTCCTTGACGTCCATCTTGCGCACCATGTAGTCGGCCGCGTAGAGCAGCACGGCGAACTTGGCAAGCTCGGACGGCTGGAACCCCATGAAGCCCAGGGAAATCCAGCGGCGTGCGCCGTTCACGACCGATCCAATCTTCGGCACCAGAACCAGCATCAGCAGGATCAGCGACACGACGAAGAGCCAGGGCGCCACCCTTTCCCAGGTGGCCATCGGCACCTGGAAGGCGACCAGCGCCGCCATGAAGGCCAGCGCGACAAAGATCGTATGCCGGACCAGGAAATACGAATGCGTGTAGCGCGCGAACTTCGGGTTGTCGGGCAGCGCCACCGAAGCCGAATAGACCATGACCAGGCCGAATGCCAGCAACGCCACCGTGATCCACACCAGCGCCTGGTCGAAGCCGGGGGCACGCGCGGGCGCCGACACGCGCTCGTAGCCCGCACCCGGAAGTGGGTCGCCCGTTGCGCTGGCCGGCGACAGGCCGCCGAACCAGCTGGAGACGCGTGTCATGACGCTCATGCCGTGCCCTGCAGCGGTACACCGGCCCGGTCGGCGATGTCATGCACGGCCGCGCGGAACACTTCCGCGCGGTGCGGATAGTTCCTGAACATGTCGAAGCTGGCACAGGCCGGCGACATCAGCACGGCATCGCCCGCCTGGGCGCGCCCGGTGGCGAGCGATACGGCTTCTTCCATGGAAGCCGCGTCCTGCAAGGCGATGCCGGTGGACTCCAGTACCGAGCGAATCAGCGGAGCGTCCCGACCGATCAGGATGGCGGCGCGCGCATGGCGACTGACCGGCGCGGCCAGCGGCGAGAAGTCCTGCCCCTTGCCGTCGCCGCCGAGGATCACGACCACCTTGCGCTCGGCGCCCAGGCCCTGCAGCGCCGCCACGGTGGCACCGACGTTGGTGCCCTTGCTGTCGTCGAAGTATTCGACCTGGTTGACGATGCCCACCGGCTCCACCCGGTGCGGCTCGCCGCGGTACTCGCGCAGTCCGTAGAGCATGGGGCCGAGCGGGCAACCGGCCGTGCCCGCCAGTGCCAGGGCCGACAGGGCGTTGACCGCGTTGTGGCGGCCCCGGATGCGCAGCGCATCGGCCGGCATCAGGCGCTGGATGTGGATCTCTTCTTCCGCATCCTTGCGCCGCTTCTGGGTCTCGTCCGCCTCCAGCGCGCGCACCAGCCATGCCATCCCGTTGACCACCTCGATGCCGAAGTCACCTGGGCGCTGGGGCATGTCACCCCCGAAAGTGACATGCGCGCGCTGTTCCATCTTGCCGCCCTTGAGGCGGACCGGATCGGGCACCATCTTCATGACCACCGGGTCTTCGCGGTTGAGCACCATGAGCGTGGTCTTGCCGAACACCCGCGACTTGGCCGCGACGTAGGCCTGCATGTCGCCATGCCAGTCCAGGTGGTCCTGCGTGACGTTGAGCAAGGCGGCGGCAGTGGGTTCGAATTCGCCCGCAGCGTCCAGCTGGAAGCTCGACAACTCGATCACCCACACTTCCGGAAGCGCGCCGGCGTCGAGCTTCTCGCCCAGCGTATCCAGCAGCGCCGGTCCGATGTTGCCGGCGACGGCGACTGCCTTCCCGGCACGCTCCACCAACTGGCCCACCAGCGCCGTGACCGTGGTCTTGCCATTGGTGCCGGTGACCGCTAGCACCACCGGCGCGTAACCTTGTTGCTCACGCAGGCCTGCCAGGGCCTGGGCGAAAAGGCTCAGCTCGCCGCCGGTCTCGACGCCCTGGTCCCGGGCGGGCGACCACACCGGTGCCACCTGCGCCGGCGCGAGGCCCGGGCTGCGATACACGGCGGCCACATCGCGGTCCAGCAAGGCGGCTGAAAATTCTCCCGGCACAAACCGAGCGCCGGGCACCTGGTCACGCAGCGCTTCGAGCTGGGGCGGCGCATCACGCGTGTCGGCCACCGTCACGTGCGCGCCATTGCGCGCGCACCAACGCGCCATGGCCAGGCCCGACAGGCCGAGGCCGAGGATGAGGACGTGCCGGTCTTGCATGCTCATCTGAGTTTCAGGGTGGACAGGCCCACCAGGCACAGCAGCATGGTGATGATCCAGAAGCGGACCACCACCTGCGTCTCTTTCCAGCCTGTCTTTTCGAAGTGGTGGTGCAGCGGCGCCATCTTCAGGATGCGCCGACCCTCACCGTATTTCCTGCGGGTGTACTTGAAGTACATCACCTGGGCCATCACCGACAGTGCCTCCACGACGAAGACGCCGCCCATGATGGCCAGCACCACTTCCTGCCGCACGATGATGGCGATGGTGCCGAGCGCAGCGCCCAGCGCCAGCGCACCCACATCGCCCATGAAGACCTGTGCCGGGTAGGTGTTGAACCAGAGGAAGGCCAGCCCCGCCCCGGCCATCGCAGAGCAGAAAATCAGCAGCTCGCCCGACCCCGGGATGTGCGGGAAGAAGAGGTACTTCGAGTAGACAGCGCTGCCGGTCACATAGGCGAACACGCCCAGCGCCGAGCCCACCATCACCACCGGCATGATCGCCAGGCCGTCCAGCCCATCGGTGAGGTTCACCGCGTTGCTGGAACCCACGATCACCAGGTAGGTGAGGATCACGAAGCCGAATACGCCCAGCGGGTAACTCACCTCCTTGAAGAAGGGGACCAGCAAACCGGCCTTGGGCGGCAGGTTCAAGTCGAAGCCCGACCACACCCACTGGAAGAACAGTTGCAGCACGCGCCAGTTGGAGCTCTCGGAAATGCTGAACACGAGGTAGAACGCCGCGAGCAGGCCGATCACGGACTGCCAGAAATACTTTTCGCGCGAGCGCATGCCCTCCGGGTCCTTGTTCACCACCTTGCGCCAGTCATCGGCCCAGCCGATGGCGCCGAAGCCGAGCGTGACAACCAGCACGATCCAGACGAAGCGATTGGTGAGGTCGAACCACAGCAAGGTGGAAACGGTGATCGCCAGCAGAATCAGCACGCCACCCATCGTGGGCGTGCCGCTCTTGGTCAGGTGTGTGTCCAAGCCGTAGCCCCGCACCGGCTGGCCGATCTTGAGCTCGGTGAGCCGGCGGATCACCCAGGGCCCCGCCATCAGGCCGATGAGCAGCGCCGTCATGGCGGCCATCACTGCGCGGAAGGTGATGTACTGGAAGACGCGCAGGAAACCGAAATCCGGCGAGAGGGTCTGCAGCCACTGGGCGAGGCTAAGCAGCATGGCCGGACTCCTGTTGTTGAGCCAGCGCCGTGATCGCTTCGATCACGCGCTCCATCTTCATGAATCTCGAACCCTTGACCAGCACGCTGGCAACGCGGGGCAGTTCGGCGAGCACGGCGGCATTGAGCGCCTCGATGCTTGCGAAATGCCGCCCCTTCATCACGGACGACTGCTGACCCAGCGTAAAGAAGTGCTCGATGCCGCTGGCGCGCGCATGCTCGCCAGCCTCCGCGTGGAATTGCGGACCCTGGTCTCCGACCTCGCCCATGTCGCCCAGCACCAGCAGACGCGGCGCCGGCAAGGCGGCCAGCACGTCGACCGCGGCGCGCACCGAGTCCGGATTGGCGTTGTAGGTGTCGTCGACCAGCGTGAGGGTCCGCTCGCCCAGCGACACGGCGAGGGCGCGCGACCTGCCCTTCACGGGCTCGAATGCCTCAAGGCCGCGGGAGATCGCGGCCAGCGGCACGCCGGCGGCCAGCGCGCAGGCCACCGCGGCCAGCGAGTTGCGCACATTGTGGCGGCCGGCGATATGGAGTCGGTAGGCCACCGGGCCTGCGGGCGTTTTCACGCTCACCTGCCAGTGTCCGCCTATCCATTCAGTCCCGGCCAGAACGATGTCGGCGTCGTCCCCGCCCGCAGCGGTGGCCGCTTCCACGGCGCCGAAAGTCATGCAGGCGCGGGCGCCTGCCAATTGCTTCCACAGCGACGTGAACTCGTCGCCCGTGGGAAATACCGCCACGCCGCTGGCCGGCAGCGAAGCGAGGACCGATCCGTTTTCACGCGCGACCGCTTCCACCGTGGCCATGAATTCCTGGTGCTCGCGCTGGGCGTTGTTCACCAGGGCCACCGTCGGACGCACCAGCGTCGCCAGGTAGCCGATTTCGCCGGGGTGGTTCATGCCCAGTTCCAGCACGGCCACGCGATGCTGCGGACGCAGCCGCAGCAGTTGCAGCGGCAGACCAATGTCGTTGTTGAAGTTACCCTGGGTCGCGAGCATGCCGTCGGGCTGCCACGCGTGCAGGATCGAAGCGATCATCTGGGTGACCGTGGTCTTGCCGTTGCTGCCGGTGACCGCGACGAGCGGCAGGCTGAAGCGGTGGCGCCAGCCCGCGCCGAGGGCGCCGAGCGCGATCCGGGTGTCCGCCACTTCGACGCCTGGCAGGCCGGGCGGCAGGCGGCCAGGATGCGCGATGGCGGCGACCGCGCCTCGGGCCTTCGCATCGGCCAGGAAATCGTTGGCGTCGAAGTTCTCGCCGCGGATCGCGACGAACAGGTCACCGGGCTGGAGCGTCCGTGTGTCGGTGTAGACGCGCCGCACGGCGACTGAGCCGTCGCCCACCAGCTTGCCGCCGGCAACCCATTGCAGCGCTTCGGTCAGCGTGAACATGGCGGCGCTCATCGTCCCGCCCTCGCGTCCAGCGCCGCCTGTGCGTGGACCTTGTCGGAGAACGGGTGCTTGACCCCGCCCACCTCCTGGTAGTCTTCGTGCCCCTTGCCGGCCAGGAGAATCACGTCCTCAGCCGCGGCGGCCGCCACCGTTTCAGCGATGGCCAGCGCACGATCGGCCTGCACCTGCACGCATTCGTTGTGCGACAGGCCCAGCAGGATCTGGCTGATGATGTTTTCCGGCTTCTCGCTGCGCGGGTTGTCGCTGGTCACCACCACCCTGTCCGAGTTTTTTTCGACAACGGCCGCCATCAGCGGGCGCTTGGTGGCGTCTCGGTCGCCCCCGCAGCCGAACACGCACCAGAGGTTGCCGCCGCGCTGCCCCGCGAGCGGGCGCAGCGCCTGCAGCGCTTTGTCCAGGGCATCGGGGGTGTGGGCGTAGTCGATGGCGATGACGGGCTGCCCCGCTTCCTGCAGCCGCTCCATCCGGCCGGGCACCGGCAGCAGGCCGCTGCATGCGGCAACCGCGTCACCCAACGGCACGCCCAATGCGCGCATGGCCGCGATCACGCCCAGCAGGTTGGACACGTTGTACTGGCCGATCACCCGGGTCGCAATTGCATGCTGTTCATTGCCTTCCTGCACGGTGAATCGCAGGCCCTCGGCGTCGTAGCCGATGTCGCGCGCCACCACCCGCGCTGGCCGCTCGCAGGAGACAGTCCACAGGTCCAGCGCACCGTCCCGCAGCGACCCGGCCAGTGCCAGGCCCTTGGTGTCGTCGAGGTTCACGACCGCCGCCTGCAGGCCGGGCCAGCGGAACAGCTCGGCCTTCGCCTCCCAGTAGTCCGCCATGGACCCGTGGTAGTCCAGGTGGTCCTGCGAAAAATTGGTGAACAGCGCGACGCGGATGCGCGTGCCGTCCAGGCGTCGCTCGACGATGCCCACCGACGAGGCTTCGATCGCGCAGGCCGTCAGGCCTTCGTCGACGAAGCGCCGGAACTGGCGCTGCAGCAGCACCGGATCGGGCGTCGTCAAACCGACGAATTCCACGTTCGGTGGCCGCCCGGTGCCCAACGTGCCGATCAGGCCGCAGGGAATCGACCGGCTGCCCGGCAGGTTCGACAACGCCTGCGCCAGCCACCACGCCGTCGACGTCTTGCCGTTGGTGCCTGTCACGGCCAACACATCGAGTTGCTGCGACGGCTGGTCGAAATAGGCTGCGGCGATCGGGCCGGTCGCTGCCTTCAGCCGCGCGTAGGCCGCGATCTCCGGCGCGTTGAAAGTGAATGCCTCCACGCCGTCGCGCTCCACCAGGCAGGCGGTCGCGCCCCGCCCCAATGCCGCGGGAACATGCCGGCGGCCGTCGGTCGCAGCGCCCGGCCAGGCGATGAAGCCGTCGCCCGCGGCGATCCTGCGGCTGTCGCAATTCAGCGTGCCCGTGACCCGGCCGTGGAGCCACTGGGCCGCCTGATCGGGGCTCTGGAGTTCGATCATCAGAACGACTCTTCCACCGCGTCGACCACCACCTGGGGCTTGACGTTCATGTCGGGCTGCACGCCCATCATCCGCAACGTCTGCTGCACGGTGGCACTGAACACCGGGGCCGCGACGTCGCCGCCAAAGTACTTGCCCGCCGAGGGCTCGTCCACCATCACCGCGACGATGATGCGGGGTTTTTCGATGGGTGCGATGCCCACGAACCAGGACCGGTACTTGTTGGTGATGTAGTGCTTGCCGACCTGCTTGTAGGCCGTGCCCGACTTGCCGCCGACCGAGTAGCCAACGGTCTGCGCCTTGGGGCCGGTCCCGCCGGGGCCGGCGGCCATCTGCAGCATCGTGCGGATTTCCGCAACCGTCTTCGGCGAGAAGACCCTCACGCCGACGGCGGGCTGTGTCGACTTCAGGAGCGTGGCGGGGATGATCTGGCCATCGTGTGCGAACACCGTGTAGGAGCGAGCCATCTGGAACAGCGATGCCGACAGGCCGTAACCGTACGACATGGTTGCCTGCTCCACCGGCCGCCATGTCTTGTAGGGTCGCAGCCGGCCGCTGACGGCGCCGGGGAAGGTGATTTGCGGCTTCTGGCCGAATCCCGCCTGGGTGAACAGCTCCCACATCTCGCGCGGTTGCATCTGGAGCGCGAGTTTCAGCGTGCCGATGTTGCTGGACTTCTGGATCACCTGCTGCACGGTGAGCACGCCATGCGCATGCGAGTCTGAGATCTTCATCCCGCCGAACATCACGTAGCCGGGCGCGGTCTGGATCGGCGTCTGCGGCGTGACCCGCCCGGTATCCAGCGCGAGCCCGATCGTGAAGGGTTTCATGGTCGAACCGGGCTCGAAAGTGTCTGTCAGCGCACGGTTGCGAAGTTGCTCGCCGCTCAGGTTCTGGCGTTTGTTGGGAACATAGCTCGGGTAGTTGGCCAGCGCCAGCACTTCGCCGGTGGTTGCATCCAACACGACGACACTGCCTGCCTTCGCGCGGTTTTCCAGCACCGCGTCGCGAAGCTTCTGGTAGGCGAAGAACTGCACCTTGCTGTCGATCGAGAGCTGCAGGTCGCGCCCGTCGACCGGCGGTACCAGGTCGCCGCGGTCCTCAACAACGCGGCCCAGACGATCCTTGATCACATGGCGCGACCCGGCCCGGCCCGCGAGCTCCTTGTTGAACGCGAGCTCCATGCCCTCCTGGCCCAGGTCTTCGACATTGGTGAAGCCGACCACGTGGGCCGCGGCTTCGCCCTCGGGGTACCGACGCTTGTATTCCTTGCGCTGATAGATGCCCTTGATGTCGAGGGCCGCCACCTGTTGCGCCACGGACTCGTCCACCTGCCGCTTCAGCCAGACGAAGGTCTTGTCCTCGTCCTGCAACTTCTTGTCCAGTTCCGCTGCGGGCATTTCCAGCAGGCGGGCAAGCTGGTTGAGTTTGACGCGATCACGATCCACGTCTTCAGGAATCGCCCAGATGCTGGGCGCCGGCACGCTGGTCGCCAGCAGCAGGCCGTTGCGGTCGAGGATGCGGCCGCGATTGGCCGGTAGTTCGAGCGTGCGGGCGAAGCGCACCTCGCCCTGTTTCTGGAAGAAATCGTTGGCGAACACCTGCACCCAGGCGGCCCGGCCTGCGAGCACGGCAAAGCCCAGCGCGATGGCTGCAACGATGAACTTGCTGCGCCAGACCGGCGTCTTGCTTGCCAGCAAAGGGCTCGACGTGTAGGCCACGCTTCGTGTCACTCAGAAACCTCAGAACGACGTGCTGCGGGGGCTTTCACGTACTGCGTGATCGCCGGCGACGGGTTGCGCATCTGCAATTGCCCCTTCGCCAGCTTCTCCACTCGCAGCGGCGTGGCCTCGGCCCGCTTCTCGACCTGCAGCCGCTCGTGTTCCCGCTCGAGCTTGTGCGCCTCGTTCACGGCGCGGTCCACCTCGGCGAACAGGCGGCGCGACTCGTACTGGGTACGCACCAGGTACAGCGCGCTGGCGATCACCGCGATGAGCAGGACGAGGTTGACTCGGCTCATGCCTGCGTCCTCTCGGCGACGCGCATGATCGCGCTGCGCGAGCGCGGGTTGGCGGCCACCTCGACGGCGGACGGCTTGATGCGCTCCAGCGCGTTCAGCTTCATCGCTCTGGGCGCGGCGAAGGGCGCGCGGCGATCGAAGACTTCGCGCGAATTCTTCGCGATGAACTGCTTGACGATGCGGTCCTCCAACGAGTGAAAGCTGATCACCACGAGGCGTCCCTGGGGTTGGAGGATGTGCACAGTGGCCTCTAGCGCCTGTTGCAGCTCTTCAAGCTCGGCGTTGATGAAAATCCGAAAAGCCTGAAATGTGCGCGTTGCAGGGTCCTGGCCCGGCTCGCGGGTTTTGACCGTGCCAGCCACGAGGTGGGCCAGTTCGGCGGTGGTTGAAAGAGGCCCCCGTTCCTGTCGGCGAGCCACAATCGCCTTTGCAATCTGAACAGCAAACCGTTCTTCGCCGTAGTCACGTATCACCTCCGCGATCTGCCCGGCCTCGGCCGTGGCGAGCCACTCGGACACGCTCTCGCCCCGCGTGGTGTCCATGCGCATGTCCAGCGGCCCGTCGCCCCGGAATGAAAATCCCCGCGCCGGGTTGTCGATCTGCGGCGAGCTCACGCCCAGGTCCATCAGGACCCCGGCGATGCTCCCTCCCTCCAGCTCGCCCAAGCCGCTGAATCCCTGGTGCCGGATGAAAAAGCGCGCGTCCTCGATCGCGTTCGCGACAGCCACTGCTTCGGGATCCTTGTCGAAGGCGACCAGCCGGCCCTCCGGGTCCAACTGCGAGAGAATGAGGCGCGCGTGGCCGCCGCGCCCGAAGGTCGCGTCGACGTAGGTTCCATCCGGCTTGGTGAGAAGAGCTGAAACTGCTTCGTTCAACAAGACGGTGGTGTGTTGCCATGTGCTTTCCACCGCCTGCTCTTAAAAGGAGAAATCCTTGAAGACGTCGGGCATCTCGCTGCGCAACGCCTCCGCTTCCTTGGCCTCGTACATCGCCTTGTCCCAGAGCTCGAAGTGGTTGCCCATGCCCAGCAGCATGGTCTCGCGCTCAATGCCCGCCGCGGCGCGCAGTTCAGGGGAGATGAGCACCCGCCCGGTGCTGTCGAGCTCCACGTCCATCGCGTTGCCCAGAAAGATTCTCTTCCACCACTGGCCCGACATGGGTAACGCCCCGATACGGTCACGGAATTTTTCCCACTCGGGGCGGGGAAATATCATCAGGCAGCCGTGGGGATGACGCGTGACGGTGAGCTGGTTGTTGGCGGTGGCGCCCAGGACGTCACGGTGCCGGGTCGGCACGGAAAGCCGACCCTTCGCATCCAGACTGAGGGACGAAGCGCCTTGGAACACCTGTGTGAGCCCTTGCTACAGAGAAAGCGCAATGGCGGGATGCGAAAGGCACCATTCACCACTTAATTGCACTTTTTTGCACTGTAGCAGGAAAACACATCAGCGCAAGACTGGCGTTGCGCGAATTTCTCTAATGAAATCAACGACTTAGAGCTTGCTCTGCAAGAAGACTCGGGCAAAATCTCGTTCTAGATTAAGCACTTAGCTTCTGCTGTGAAAGTGATTCCTCAGCAGATTTTCCGGTGTTAAAGAATGTAGCGGGACAGGTCATCGTCGTGGCTGAAATCCTTCAGCCGGCCAAATGCAAGGCGCCGTACAAGCTTCGGCGCGGCGTCAGTCCACGCGGGCGATGACACGGGCGTGTTCGCCGATGCCGATGACGTTGAAGAAGGCGGCCACCAGGCGATGCACTTCGACGAACTGCACCTGACGTCCCTCGGCCTGCCGGGCCGTCACCCAGTTGAGCAAAGTGCCCGCGGCGGAGAAATCGATGCGGATGAGGCGCGCGCAGGAAATGATCATCACGTCGGCGCCCACCAGCTTGTTTTCCAGGATGTCCAGAGCCTCGGTAGCGTCGCCCAGGATCTGGCCCGCCAGCTCGACGGTGGAGATGTTCGACATCTGCGAATTCAGGCTTGCAGCGTGCGTGTCGCTGTAGCCCATGTTCATGCCGGAAGAAAGCGAATCGCGGAAGGCCTCGCCGATCAAGGTCTGGCCGGTGACGAAGCTGCCGTCTTCCTGAAGGCGCTTGAACTCGCAGCGCGCGCTGTCCCACGAGGGCGGGGACACTTCATAGGTGACGCAGTAGTCCAGCGCCACCAGTTCGAACTCGTCGGGGCGGTGCATCACGCGCAGTACTTCCATGCGCAGCTTCCACCAGTTCGGGTTGACGCCCCTGTCGCCGGAAGGCGTACTGTTCTTGAGGACCTTCTCCAGGTTGTCCGCGCCGATGAAGCGAAGCTGCACCGGCCGGCCCGCCCACTGCGTGAACAGGCGCGTGAGGCTTTCCATGGCCGCTTCATCGATCGCGTTGAGCTTGACCCAACTCAGGCGCAGCGGTGGCGTCGCCTTGGACAGCGCCACGTTCATCGCGACGACCGTCTGCGTGCCGAGCGTCGCCGGGCAAGTCCAGTGGGCTACGGGCTGGTTCGCCCCGCCGGTCGGTGCGGCAGGCGCTGCCTGCATCCGGCCCACCGCTTCGGGGATGGAGAACCATTGCGGCGCCGAACGACCGAACCGGCCCGCGAAATCGATGGCGGCCGTTTCAAACCGGTCCTGCCGGCCGGTTGCCCGGTACAGGTCGAACAGGGTGAGCCAGGTCTCGTCGTGGTCGATGCGTGCGCCCTGGGGGCCCAGCACTTCGATCAACCCCGATTCGGCGCCCGAATCGTCGCCATTGGCGAAGCGGATCGAGGCCTCTTCCAATTCGGGGTCGTGGGCGAACTCGTCGACATCGATGGCGAACAGCTTGGACGCGGAAAAACTCGCGCTGTTGGAACCGCTGGCCGGTCCGGATGGGGGCCCGGCGCGCGAGGCGGCCTCCGAGGAAGTCCCCAGCGAAGAGTGCGCCGCAAACGACGACGGCGGCGCGTGCAGGCTGCTGGAAGACGAGCCCGAGGAGGCCGGCATCAAGGGCGAACGACCCGTGTCGTCGTCCGCATCCGTCGGCGACAGGCCGACCGGCGATGTCCCTTCTTCATCCGATGGGCTCTGCTGCAGCGGCGCGGGATCGGTCCGCGTGTGTGCGGTGGAGCGCTGCAGCGGTGCGCCCGGAGGCCGGCCGCTCACCTCCGGCGGCATCTGCGACGACATGGGGAAATTGGTGCTGCTGCCGCTGCGGCTGGACGGGTCGCCATGCTTGGTCTTCCACCACTGCATGGACATCTGCGCCTCGATCTCGTCGATCTTCTTGAGCGTGGTGGCGCGGTCGTCCGGCTTGGACGGCAT
>JBDSWB010000104.1:0-36387 GCA_039926915.1 Ramlibacter sp. | reverse complement strand
GGCTTGCATGGTTGCTCCTGTGGGCGACAGCTTACACTCACCTTTCTATGCACGAAGGCAACGAATCCGGCGACCACACGCTGACCGAGGGCGTGGTGGTGCGCAAGCGCCGCAAGGGCATCTACATCCTGCCCAACCTGTTCACGCTTGCAGCGCTGTTCGGCGGGTTCTATGCGGTGGTGATGGCGATGAACGGCCGCTTCGACCTGTCGGCCGCGGGTATCTTCTGCGCGATGGTGCTGGACAGCCTGGACGGCCGCGTGGCGCGGATGACCAACACACAGAGCGCGTTCGGCGAACAGATGGATTCGCTTTCCGACATGGTGTCGTTCGGTGCGGCGCCGGCGCTGGTGGCTTATGAGTGGGCGCTCAAAGGACTGGGCCGGTGGGGATGGTTCGCCGCATTCGTCTATTGCGCGTGCGCCGCACTGCGGCTGGCCCGCTTCAACGTCAACACAGGCGTTGTCGACAAGCGGTTCTTCCAGGGACTGCCGTCGCCCGCTGCGGCGGCGCTGATCGCCGGCTTCATCTGGCTCATGAACGACATGGGCATCAAGCCCTATGACATTTCCTGGGTGATGTTCGTTCTGGCCCTGTATGCGGGCCTGTCGATGGTGACGAACGCGCCGTTCTACAGCTTCAAGGACATCCGGATGAAAAAGAGCGTGCCCTTCGTCGTGATCGTCATGATCATGTTGGGCATTGCCGTCATCAACGTGCATCCGCCCACGGTCCTGTTCGGCCTCTTCGTGGTCTATGGGTTGAGCGGCTACGTGCTGTATGCCTGGCGCCGTGCGAAGGGTCTACCCACGAGCGTCATCAATACATCCACCGACGAGCCCGAAGAGCGCGGGCTGCATCGGTAGCCTGCTGTCCTGGCCGCCCCACGTGACGTGCGCTTGCGGGGTGTGATACATTGACAGCCATGAACCGAATTTCTCTGGCCCTACTGCTATCTCCTCACGGGCGGAGACGGTAGCGCACGCGTAAACCTGACTCGACGGCCCGTTTGCACCAGCAGCGGGCCGTTTTTCTTTGGGCTGCCGGTTTAACTGAACTCATAAGAGAGCGATGACCATGTTGAAGAATCCTGCCGCCAAGTACCGTGCCTTCACGCCGGTGCGCCTCGCAGACCGCACCTGGCCCGACACCGTGCTGACCCACCCACCGGTCTGGTGCAGCGTGGACCTGCGGGACGGCAACCAGGCGCTGATCGAGCCCATGGACATTCCGCGCAAGCTGCGCATGTTCGAAACGCTGGTGGCGATCGGTTTTAAGGAGATCGAGGTCGGCTTTCCCTCGGCATCGCAGATCGAGTTCGACTTCATCCGCAAGCTGATCGAGGAAGACCTGATCCCGGACGACGTGACGATCCAGGTGTTGACGCAGGCGCGCGAGCCTCTGATCCGGCGCACCTTCGAATCGCTGAAAGGCGCCAAACTCGTGATCGTCCACCTGTACAACGCCACAGCGCCGGTCATGCGCAAGGTGGTGTTGGGCCTGGACGAGGACGGCATCGTTGAACTGGCCACCAGCCAGGCACGCCTCTTCGTGGAGTTGGCGGCACAACAGCCGCAGACGCAATGGACCTTCCAGTACTCGCCCGAAATGTTTTCCGGCACCGAACTGGAATTCTCCAAGCGCGTCGTCGACGCCGTGACGGAAGTCTGGCAACCGACGCCGGAGCGCAAGTGCATCGTCAACCTGCCGTCGACCGTGGAGCATTCGACGCCCAACATCTTCGCCGACATGATTGAGTGGATGCACAGGCATCTCGCGCGGCGCGATTCGATCGTGCTGTCGGTGCACCCCCACAACGATCGCGGCACGGGCACGGCTGCGGGGGAATTCGCGGTCATGGCCGGGGCCGACCGCCTGGAAGGCTGCCTGTTCGGAAACGGCGAGCGAACCGGTAACCTCGACCTGGTGAACGTGGCGCTCAACCTGTATTCGCAGGGCGTCGACCCGGGGCTGGATTTCTCCGACATCGACGAGATCCGCCGGACCGTGGAGCTCTGCAACCAGTTGCCCGTGCACCCACGCCATCCCTACGCCGGCGACCTCGTCTACACCTCGTTCTCAGGTTCGCACCAGGATGCGATCAAGAAAGCCTTCAGCGCCCGCAAGGAAGGCGACATCTGGGACATGCCCTACCTGCCGCTCGATCCGAAGGACCTGGGCCGCAGCTACGAAGCCGTGATCCGGGTCAACAGCCAGTCCGGCAAGGGCGGCATCTCGTACCTGCTGGAAAGTGAATACGGCCTGGAGTTGCCGAGACGGCTCCAGATCGAATTCAGCCAGGTTGTGCAAACGGTGATGGATGCGTCGGGCAAGGAGCTGACGGCCCAGGACCTGTTCGAGCTCTTCGAGCGCGAGTACGGCATCCGCAGCATCGCCGCGCCCCAGCAACAGGTGCTGGAGCAAGCCCAGGGCACGGCCGGCAACCTGGTGAGACTGGCGGCGGAGGTGGAGGTTTCGGGCCACCGGTTCAGCATCGAAGGCGCTGGAAACGGCCCGATCGATGCGTTCGTCGAAGCCCTGGGCACGGCCTGCGGCGAAACCATCCGCGTCCTCGACTACCATGAGCATGCGATCGGCTCGGGAGCGAACGCCCAGGCCGTGGCTTACCTCGAATTGCGGGTCGGCGACCGGACCCTGTTCGGCGTGGGCACGGATTCGAACATCGTCTCGGCGTCGCTGAAGGCGATCGTTTCGGGCGTGCAGCGGGCTCGGCCGGGCGCCGCAAGCGACTTCGGGAACCGGTCTTCGGCACTGTCGCCGGCTGAATAAGGGGAGTTACCTGTGGCAGACAAACTGATCATTTTCGACACGACGCTGCGCGACGGCGAGCAGTCGCCTGGCGCATCGATGACCAAGGACGAGAAGCTGCGGATCGCCCGCCAGCTCGAACGGCTGAAGGTGGACGTGATCGAGGCAGGCTTCGCCGCCAGCTCCAATGGCGACTTCGACGCCGTTCACCTGATCGCAAATTCGATCAAGGATTCAGTGATTTGCTCACTGTCACGCGCCAACGACCGGGACATCTCGCGAGCCGCCGAAGCGCTCAAGGGCGCGCAGCGCGCACGCATCCACACCTTCATCGCGACTTCGCCGCTGCACATGGAAAAGAAGCTGCGCATGTCGCCGGAACAGGTGCTCGAACAAGCGAAGCAGTCGGTGCGGTTCGCGCGCAACCTTTGCGAGGACGTCGAGTTCTCGCCCGAGGACGGCTACCGCAGCGAGATGGATTTCCTGTGCAGGGTGCTGGAAGCGGTGATCGCCGAAGGCGCGACCACGATCAACGTGCCGGACACAGTGGGCTATGCCGTGCCCGAGCTGTATGGGCAGTTCATCAAGACGCTGCGCGAGCGGATCCCGAATTCCGACAAGGCGGTCTGGTCTGTGCATTGCCACAACGACCTGGGCATGGCCGTGGCCAACTCGCTGGCCGGCGTGAAGATCGGCGGGGCGCGGCAGGTGGAGTGCACGATCAACGGGCTGGGCGAGCGCGCGGGCAACTGCTCTCTTGAGGAAGTCGTGATGGCGGTGAAGACCCGCACGGATTACTTCGAGCTCGAGCTGGGCATCGACACCAGACACATCCTCGCTGCCAGCCGCATGGTCAGCCAGACCACCGGTTTCGTCGTGCAGCCCAACAAGGCCGTGGTCGGCGCCAACGCATTCGCGCACGCGAGCGGCATCCATCAGGACGGCGTGCTCAAGGCGCGGGACACCTACGAAATCATGCGGGCGGAGGACGTGGGATGGAGCGCGAACAAGATCGTGCTGGGTAAGCTGTCGGGGCGCAATGCGTTCAAGGCGCGCCTGCAGGAACTGGGCGTGCAACTGGAGAGCGAAGCCGACGTCAACACGGCTTTCAATCGTTTTAAGGAACTCGCCGACCGCAAGAGCGAGATCTTCGACGAGGACATCCTGGCCCTGGTGAGCGATGAAAGCGTCACGCACGAAAAGGAACAGTACGGGTTTGTCTCCCTGTCGCAACACAGCGAGACCGGGGAACGGCCCCACGCTGTCATCGTTTTCACGGTGGAAGGCAAGGAGGTGCGTGGCGAATCCGACGGCAACGGCCCGGTCGATGCTTCGTTGAAAGCCATCGAGTCGCACGTGAAAAGCGGGGCCGAGATGGTGCTCTATTCCGTCAACGCAATCAGCGGTTCCACAGAGAGCCAGGGCGAAGTCACAGTTCGACTGCAGAACACCGGCAGGGTAGTGAACGGCGTGGGTGCGGACCCGGATATCGTCGTCGCATCGGCCAAGGCATACCTCAGCGCGCTCAACAAGTTACAAAGCAAAGCCGATCGGGTGGCTGCCCAAGGCTAGGGAATTTCCCTAAGTTGGTGTAGCAAATTAGGAAAGTTACATAAGTCATTGATCTTGCGCAACTTTTTCTTCTTCGGTAAACTTCAGACGTTGTTGAAACGTTCTGGAGTCTCTTGATGCACCAAAAAGCCTCGTTGGCGATGAGCACCACTTTGAACCGTTTCCTGAAATCCATCGCATTTGCTGCGCTGGTCGCCGCGCTGCTCCCCGCCGCCGCTGAGGCTGCCACTCCCAAATCCCCTTCTGCCAAGAAAGCGCAAGCTGCCGCTTCCAAGAGGGTCGTGCGCTCTTTCGCCACGGTCAAGCGCCGTTCCGTCGTTCGCATCGCAATGGTCCCGGCCCGCCCTTCGTACGGGCAGATTGCCGGGTTGCACTCGGTTTCGGACCAGCTGGATCTGAAGTCCAGCGTGGCGCTGGTCATCGACCAGGAAACCCGCGAAGTCCTGTTCAGCAAGAACGGTTCCGCCGTCCTGCCTATCGCATCGCTGACCAAGCTGATGACCGGCCTGGTCGTGAGCGAAGCCAAGCTGCCGATGGACGAATTGATCGCCATCACGCAGGACGACGTGGACACGGAAAAGGGCAGCAGCTCGCGCCTGCGAGTCGGCACCTTGCTCACTCGCGGAGAATTGCTGCACCTGGCGCTGATGTCCAGCGAGAACCGCGCCTCGCACGCGCTGGGCCGCAGCTATCCTGGCGGCATGGGCACCTTCGTTGCGCTGATGAACGCCAAGGCCAAGATGCTCGGCATGAAGGACACGCGTTACGTGGAGCCCACTGGCCTGTCCAGTCAAAACCAGTCGAGCGCGCATGATCTCGCCACCCTGGTGAGCTCGGCGTACAACGATTCGGTTCTGCGCGAGTTATCCACGTCGCGCGGCTACCAGGTGGCCGTGGGCAACCGCACACTGCAATTCAACAACACCAACCGGCTGGTGAAGAACCCTGACTGGGACATCGGCCTGCAGAAGACGGGCTACATTTCCGAGGCTGGCCAGTGCCTGGTCATGCAGGCCAAGATTGCGGGCCGCAAGCTCATCATGGTGTTCCTCGACTCCGCCGGAAAGCTCAGCCGCATCGGCGATGCCGAGCGTGTTCGACGCTGGGTGGAATCGAACCCGATCGTGCTGCCGAGCGGCGGCAACACGGTGATCCGGCAAGTCAACGGCTAAAGCGTCACCGCCGGATCGGACGAACGGCCCCGGCGGGGCCGTTTCCTATTCCGGCTCAGGCGGCGGCGCGGATCCCTGGGGTCTTGTGGCCCAAGGCAGTCGAAATTTCGTGGGCCGTCGCCTGCAGCTTGCTCAACCAGCCTTCGTCCAGCCTGTCGGCGGGTGCTGATATCGAAAGCCCCGCGATCAGCTTGGTCTGGTCGTCGTAGATGCCCGCCGCCATGCAGCGCACGCCCAGTTCCAGTTCCTCATTGTCACGCGCGACGCCGTATTGGCGCGCCTTTGCCAATTCGCGCTCCAGCACCGGCAGCTGGGTGATGCTGTTCTTCGTGTGACCCGCCAGGCCGGTTCGCGTCGCATAGGCGCGCACGCGTTGCGGATCGTCTGCGGCGAGGAACAGTTTGCCAGTGGAAGTGAGGTGCAACGGCGCGCGGCCGCCGATGGCCCGGACCACCTGCATCCCCGAGCGCTCGCTGTAGGCGCGCTCGATGTAGACGATCTCGTCGCCCTGCCGCATGCTGAGGTTCACGGGTTGCTGGATCAGCTTGTGCAATTCACGCATAGGGGCGAGTGCCGCGTCGCGCACGTTCAGGCGCCCCTTGACCAGGTTTCCCAATTCGAGCAACCGCATGCCGAGCCGATAGCTGCCGGCTTCGGGCCGGTCGACGAAGCGGCCCGTCGCCAGGTCGTTCAGGATGCGGTGGGTGGTCGACGGATGCAGGCCCGACTTCTCGCTGATTTCCTTCAGGGACACTGCTTCTTCACGCGAAGCCAGCACGTCGATCAGCGAAAACATGCGTTCGATCACCTGGATCGTGGGCGTGGCCGGCGCGCCCGTGTCGTTTTTTCTCATGGCAAGCTCAGGAAATGGATTCCTTGAATTTTATCATGTGAAATTTCATTGCGGTGCAACAAGGAAAAGCTGCAGGGCGCGTCAGGCGGGCGGCGGCTCTGTCGATGTCCACTGGCCCTCGACCAGCACCTCGTGCGGCAGGAAGCGCGCCTTGTAATTCATCTTTGGGCTCTGGCCAATCCAATAGCCCAGGTAAACATGCGGCAACCGGAGGCGGCGCGCCTGGTCAATCTGCCAAAGGATGCTGAACGTGCCATAACTGGCTGCGCCGTCGGGCGCATAGAAGGTATAGACAGCCGATATGCCGTCGTTAAGCACATCCAGGATCGACACCATGCGCAATGCGCCCGCGCTTCCATCCGGCCTCGTCTCGCGAAACTCGACCAGCCTCGAATTGACGCGGCTTTGCAGCAGGAACTGCGTGTACTGGTCGATGCTGTCGTGGTCCATGCCGCCGCCGGCGTGGCGGCCCGTCTGGTACCGCAGGTAGAGGTGGTAGTGCTCGGGAACGAAGCAAAGCTTGAGCACACGCGCCTGCAGGTTCTGGTGGCGCACCCACGCGCGGCGCTGGCTGCGATCAGGCTTGAATTCGTCGCTCTTCACGCGCAGCGGCACGCAGGCGCGGCAGCCGTCGCAGTAAGGACGGTAGGTGAACATGCCACTGCGGCGAAAGCCGCTGGTGACCAGGTCGGAGTACGCGTCGTTGTGGATCAGGTGGCTGGGCGTGGCCACCTGCGAGCGGGCCTGCTTGCCCGGCAGGTAGCTGCACGGGTAAGGCGCCGTCGCGTAGAACTGCAGGGTCTGTAGCGGAAGATCCTTGAGATGTGTCACGCTGGGCGCTTCGGCGGTAGAAGTCCTTTCCAGTATACGGGGTCGAACTGCCAGGGGGGGCCTGGCTTTCGCGCGCTTTTCAGCACATGCGCCACAAATTCCGCGCGCGGAATTTCGCGCGCACCCAAGGAGGCGAGGTGCTGGGTGTTCTGCTGGCAGTCGATGAAGGCGATGCAATGATGGCGGCAGAATGCGACCAGTCCGGCCAGCGCGATCTTCGACGCATCGGGCACCACCGTGAACATCGACTCGCCGAACACCGCCTGTCCGATGCCCACGCAGTACAGGCCGCCCGCCAGCCGGCCGTCGATCCAGGTCTCCACGCTGTGGGCGAAACCGGCACGGTGAAACGCCCTGTAGGCCTCGATCATCGGGGGCACGATCCAGGTGCCGGATTGCCCCGGTCGCTCGCTGAACGAACAGCGCCGGATGACCTCGTCGAAAGCCGAGTCGATCCGCAGTTCGCAGCGTGAGTCACCGATGAACCGCACAACCGCCTTGCGCAGCGACCGGTGGAGCTTGAGTTCGTCCACGAACAGCACCATCCGCGGATCGGTGCTCCACCACAGGATGGGCTGACCGTCGCTGAACCAGGGGAAGATGCCGGTCGAATAGGCCCGCCGCAGGCTGTCGACGTTGAGCGAGCCGCCCGCCGCCAGCAGCCCGGGTGCGGGCTGGGAGGCATCCCACGCCGTTGAAGGCTCAGGAAAGGCGTCGCCGGGATCGAGCCACGGAAGGTTCATCGCCGGGCTCAAAAGGCCTTGTGGTTGTTGGGCACGCTGCTATTGTGGAGGGAGAGCCGGGCCCATGTGGAGGTTTTATGTTTCGTTCGGTGCTGTGGATAGCGGTTTGTGTGATGTCGCTCACGGGTTGCGCGAGCGCGCCGGTTGCCCCTTCAACGGCAGATGTGCCCTGGCAGGACCAGGCCTTCGACTACCGGCCGGACCGGGTCGACGTCACGCGCCAGGACCTGTTCCGCCTGGACCCCGAATTGCAGCAGACGATCCGCGATGCCGACGTGCTGCGGATGGGCCCGACTCATCGCCTCAGATTCCTCACGACCCTGGTCTTCGGGCCGGACCTGCGGCGCTTCGGCTACCTGGCCGGGCACTCGACGATCGCTTCCGAAACCTGGAAGCGACAGCGCGGCGACTGCCTTTCGCTCACGGTGCTCACCTATGCGGTGGCGCGCGCGATGCATCTGGAAGCGCAGATGCAGGAGGTGAGGGTGCCCGCGCTGTATGACCGGCGCGGCCAGTTCGACGTGGTCAACCAGCATGTCAACGTGCTGTTCCCGCGCGTCCACCGGGACAAGCTTGAAGACGCGACGGCGCGAGATGTGGTGATCGATTTCGAACCCGAGTTCGCTTCAGCCGCAAAGGGCAGCCCCTTGACGGAATGGGCCATCCTGGCGCGCTACCACAACAACGTCGCCACCGAGCACTTCGCCGCAAGCCGCCACTCGCTGGCCTACGCGCATTACAAAGCGGCGATCCAGGCCGACCCAACTCATGCCGCGAGCTATGGCAACCTCGCCGTCCTCTATCGCAGCGCGGGACTGGTGCGCGAATCGGAACAGATGCTGCGACATGCGGTGGCGCTGGCCGACCCCGGAGACGTGCCATTGCGAGCGCTGTACCAACTTCTGGCCGAGCAAGGTCGCGACGCTGAGGCGCAGATCTACGCCCGTCAGCTGCAGGCCCGGCGCGAAGTGGACCCTTATTACTGGATCGGCCTCGGCGCGCAGCACTTGCAGGCGGGCGAGAACCGCCGGGCGATTTCCGCCCTGGAACACGCGCGAACCATGGCCACCGGCTTCCCGGAAGTGCACCGCTACCTGGCGCTGGCGTACTGGCGCGCGGGAGAAGCGGGAAGGGCCAACGAAGAGCTGACGGCGCTTGCGTCCCTCGACGCTGGCCCCGGTGCCTCAAAGTTGCGAAAGAAATTCAAGGCGCTGCAGCCCTAGGCGGGTGGCGCTGCGATTGTCTCCGGCCGAAGTGAGCGGCAAATGAAAAAGGGCCAGCACTCACGCGCTGACCCTAGTCAAATATGGCTCCTCGACCTAGGCTCGAACCAGGGACTTACGGATTAACAGGGGGTGTTAATCATTATTTTTCAATGACTTAGGTTCGCCTTCGCTCGTCACGTCGCGCCAGGACTCGCCAAAATCGTCACGCCGAAGTCAAGTCTTTCGTAGGAGCTCCGGGGGCGTTTTCCTTGACCGAAGCGATACCGCTCTCCATCGCACTTGCTGAGGAATACATCTGGCTCTTGCCGATGGTCTGTGCGTTAGCGGCGACCAAGACGAAATACGGCGAGTTGTCTTTGGCCACCTTGCGATGGTATTGGGCATCGAGCGGCGCGTTCGTTTGAACTGATGCGATTCCCCCTTCAGCTCCCTGTTTGGATGTGTAGCTCTCGCTTGTCAGTATCACCTCGTGGTTTCCTGCCTTCAGATTGAACATGAATTGAGACCCGGCCGCTGCCTTGAGTTCGAAGTAGCCTGACATAGTGAAATCTCCTTAACAATGGGACGGTCAGTCTCTCACGCTTCGGTCTGGCAGTGCGTTTCAGGTTGTCCGATGCGACGGACTCCGGGTTAAGAGGGGGTATTAGTCCTTATTTTTCAATGACTTATGCTCGCCTTGCTCGACATGTTCTGCAGCCGCCGGCGGGGAATTTATCGGCGCGGTTCGATGATCAGTTTCGTGGCTGTCGGCGCGGTCGCCCGGCAGTCGCGAGGGTTTGCTCGTAGCCGATGGACACACGGGCCGGGAGATTGCTGGGGCAGTCGGTGCTCGGGCCGAAGATCATGGTGCTACCGGGGAACCTGATTGGGACGGTTTCATGGAGCTGCCAGCGCATGTCCACCGGCGGTGTCTGGGAGTTGTAGACCATGTTGTTGTTGCGGTCGTAAACGGTGTAGCACGCCATGACGTTGACCGAGGCCAGGCCCATGGCACAGAGAACAGCGAGTTTCAGTTTCATGATCAGCCTTCCGGAAACCGGGCGTTGGGATCAGGCGATTATGGGACGGTATGCCGGTTCCGCCAAAACTCGCCAAGATTGTCACGCCGCAGTCAGGCTTTCGTAGGGGCTCCCGGGGCATTGTTCTTGACCGAAGCGATACCGCCTGGCCCGCCCCCTACCGGCGTACCTATTGAATTGAGGAAGTCCGGGTGTGCACCACTGGCTACATGGCGGCTACATGACCCCAAAGCAAAAAGGGCTTGCTGCAGTGTTTATAGCAGCAAACCCTTACTAGGTATGGCTCCTCGACCTGGGCTCGAACCAGGGACCTACGGATTAACAGTCCGGCGCTCTACCAACTGAGCTATCGAGGATCAAGCCCTAAATTATAGCGTCTTTCCCCCACCCATCTAGAGCGCGGCGGTCAGTGACAGGCGCAGCGTGCGCGGCGCCCCCGGATACAGGTAGACATGGCCGAACTGGTAGGGCGCTTCCTTCCAATAACGCTTGTTCGCGAGGTTGTCGATTCCCAGTGTCCAGCTGGTCATCGTGCCGCTGACCTGCGTCTCGTAACGCAACGCTGCGTCGAACCGCGTCCAGGCCGGAAGCGTGATCGATTCGTCCGCCAGCACCGTCCGCTTACCCTCGTGCGAGGCCAGCGCCTGCACGGTCAGCCCCGGCACTGCGGCGACGCGATAGGCGACGGACGCGCGCACAACGCCGCCGGGTACGTTGATCGGGCGCTTGCCGTTGAGCGACGGGTCGATCGTGCCGCCCCGACGCTTCGCGTCGAGCCAGGTGGCTCCGCCATCCAGTGTCCAGGGGCCGGCCTGCATGCCCGCTGTCAGCTCCAGTCCCCGGTGATGGGCTTCGCCGTCGACCTGGCGCGTACAGCTGCCCGCCATGTCACAGGCGCCGGCGTCCCCGAACAGCGGCCGCACGATGTCGAACCATGCGGCGCTCCACCGCACCTCCCGCGTTTCGCCTTTGACGCCGACTTCGGTCTGGCGGCTCTTCAGCGCCGGCAAGGGCTGGCCCGAATTGGCGTAGCGCCCATTGTTGGGCGCAACTTCGGATTCCACTCCGCGCCCATGACTGGCATAGAGCGTGTATGCGGGGGCCAGCCTGTAGCTCACCGCGACCCAGGGCGTCGTGAAGTTCTGGTCATAAGACGTGCCTCGGGAGCCGTCGGTGCGGATGCTGTCGCGGTTCAGGCGCGTGTAGCGCAGGCCGAGCCAGGTGGTAAGGCGGTCGTTCCAGCGAATCGCGTCCTGCACCGAGAATTCGACGGAGCGCTCATCGCGGTTGGTGCTCTCGTCCAGCGGGATGGGGTTCGGGTCAACCACCGCCGTGCCCGCAATGTTGCCCGTGCCGGCAAAATTGAACGCCTGCTTTTCGAATCGATTGCGGACACGACTGCCCATCAGGCCCAGCGACAGGTCATGGGCGACGTCTGATGTATTGAATTTT
Organism: Ramlibacter sp.; assembly: GCA_039926915.1. Lineage (GTDB taxonomy): Bacteria > Pseudomonadota > Gammaproteobacteria > Burkholderiales > Burkholderiaceae_C > Ramlibacter. Next base: position 24,750 of record JBDSWB010000104.1, on the reverse strand, counting down.
CCCTTCAGGCTGAGCGAGGCGGCCTCCTGTCGGCGCTTCTCGTTCTCGCTGCGGAAATCCCAGAGGTCGAAGGTTCCGTCGGGGCAATAGCGGTCGGCGTAGTAGTCGACGCCGTTGGCATCGCTGCAGCCGAACGGGAAGGCCGTGCGGTCGTCCGTCTTCAGCCGCTGTGTGCCGGCCTGGGCCGACCAGCGCCAGTCGGCATTGAGGGCCTGGTCGAATCGCAGGGTACCGGTCAGTGCATCAAACACCGACGGCTTCGACCAGGGCTGGTTGTTGAGATTCAGCCGTGGGTCGGCTGGCGCGGGCAGGGTATTGCCGAGCAGGCTGAAACCGACCTGGCTGGGCTGGGACTTGCGACTCCATTCCACTTCGGCTGCGAGCAACGAGTCGCGGCTGATGCGCCAGTCGGTGGCCAGGGCCAACAAGCTGCGTTCGCCGTCCAGGTTGCGGACCAATGGGCGCAGCCGCTCCTGGGCGACGTTCAACCGGTAGCCGAAGGCCTGGTCGGCGCCGAAGCGGCCCCCCAGGTCAATGGCGGCCAGGGCGCTGGAGCGTGCCGTCAATTCCAGGCGCACCTCGCGCAGGTTATTCTCCGTCGGCCGTTTGACGACATAGTTGACCAGGCCACCGGGCGCGCTGGTGCCCGCCTGGATGCCGCTGGTGCCCTTGAGTATTTCGACGCGCTCCTTGTCGTCCAGCGGGATCGTGGTTTCCGCGCTGATGGGCAGGCCTTCGCGCCGGTAGTTGAAGCGGTTGTCCAGCGTGAAGCCGCGGATCGAAATGAAGTCCCAATAGCCCGGCGCGTTGTACGCATCCGAAACCGAGGCGTCGAACCGGGTGAGGTCGGCCAGGCGGCGGGCGCCGCTGGACTCGATCTGTCGCCGGTCGATGACGGTGGCCGAGACCGGCACGTCCTTCAGCGGCACGTCGCCGAAGCCGGTGACGTCGGCCACGGGGGCGGACGAACTGCCGGTGACGATGACGGGCTTGAGCGTGGTCACGTCCTGGCCCTGGGCGACGCCGGCCGCCAGGAACAGGCTTGCGACCGCAAGCGGAACGCGGGAAAGCGGCCCGCAGGGCCGCATGATTGGCGATGGTTTTGCCATGACGTCTTTCTTTCAACGCAATGGCAGGTCGGCTTGCTTGACGTAGCGCGCCCGGTGAGAGACAGGGCGCCGTCGGAGAGCTTGCTTCCCTGCGCGAGGATTACCTCAATCAGGTTCAAAGGGACTTTCTCAGTCGCCGCCCTTGCGAACGGCAACACCCCTAGCGAATGCGGCCTTTCGGACCGCAGTTGAATTGTAGCTGGCCCGCCGTGCAGCGGTTCAATCGAAGACCGGGGACTCGACGCCCAGCACCTTGTGCAGCTTCGGGCTCGTGGTCGTGTATTGCAGGTGGATCTTCTTGTCCGGGAAGATGTACGACGCGGCCGCGAATGCGGCCAGCGCGCATTCGTGGAAGCCCGAGAGAATCAGCTTTTTCTTGCCCGGGTAGGTGTTGATGTCGCCGACGGCAAAGATGCCCGGCGTGTTGGTAGCGAACTTCTCGGTGTCCACCTTCAATTGCTTGCGCTCGATGTCCAGGCCCCAATCGGCAATCGGGCCGAGTTTGGGGGACAGGCCGAAGAACACCAGCAGCTCGTCCAGCGGGACGACGCGAGTCACAGCGTCCGAGCCGGTGAGCTTCACGCCCGCCAGCTTGCCGTCCTTTTCGTCATAGCCGGTGACCTGACCGACGATGAACTGCATCGCATGGGCCTCGCACAGTTCGCGCATCTTCGCCACCGAAGCGGGTGCGGCCTTGAAGCCGTCTCGGCGGTGGATCAGGATGACGCTTTCGGCCTTGTTCGGGCCTTGCTGGACAAAGTTGAGCGCCCAGTCCAGGGCGGAGTCGCCGCCGCCCACGATCACCAGGTTCTTGCCCGCGAAGTCGGAGGGGTTCTTGACCCGGTAATGCAACTGTGTCCCCTCGAACTTCTCGAGCCCGTCCACCTTGAGGGTGCGCGGCTGAAACGCGCCCACGCCTGCGGCGATGAAGAGGGTCTTGGTCAGGAATTTCGTGCCCTTGGAGGTCTCGACGAAGAAGCGGCCGTCATCCTGGCGTTGCACAGTGGTCACTTCCTGCCCGAAATGGAAAGTCGCGCCAAAAGGCTGGATCTGCTTGAGCAGGTTATCGGTGAGTTCCTGGCCGGTGCACACCGGCACGGCGGGAATGTCGTAGATCGGCTTGTCAGGGTACAGCTCTACGCACTGGCCGCCCGGGTAGGCCAGCGAGTCGATCACATGCGCCTTGATTTCCAGCAGGCCCAGTTCGAACACCTGGAACAGTCCTACTGGTCCCGCGCCGACGATGACCGCGTCGGTCTCGATCGGGCCATCGTGGGCTGCTGCTGTCTTGATCACTTCTTGGTTGAGTTGGGGTTCCATGGTCCTTCAGCGGATCAGCTCTGACAGCTTTCCCGCCTTGTCCTTCCAGTCGTCGGCGTCATCGGGCGCCGGCTTGCGTTTGGTGATGCTCTTCCACCCCGGCACATGGGTCAGTTCCACGTTGATCTTGATGAACGGGATCTGGTCCGCGGGCACGTCCTCTTCGGCATAGATCGCGTTCACCGGGCACTCGGGAATACAGACTGCGCAGTCGATGCATTCGTCCGGATCGATCACCAGCATGTTCGGCCCTTCGCGGAAGCAGTCCACAGGGCAGACATCCACGCAATCGGTGTACTTGCAGCGGATACAGGATTCGGTGACGACGTGGGTCATGTTGTACTTCGTGCTTGGGACAAACCCTAGATTTTAGCCAAGGGCGCAGGGAATGCCCCGTCGCGACCGTTAGCCTGCACTGCAAGCAGAGCTTTTATTGAGATTCATCAGATGGGAGTGATTCAGCGCACCAGCGCGGCGCCGGAGGTCCTGTGGCTCGCGGTGTCCACCAATACCAAGGCCCCGAGGATGCGGGAACGCAGGTAGGGCAGTGTGGCCAGGGGTTCTTGCAGCACGAGTTCCACATGGCCGATCGAATTGGGTTCCAAGTGGTCGGCGTCGGCTTCGGCCAGCGTGTTCACGTCGAGCTTGTGCACGATACGCTTGACTTTGGCCTTGACCCAGCGATGGCCATGCAGCGCCCAGTAGACCCGGCCAGCCACCAGCGGCTCATCATCCATCCATGCGACGGTCGCGGAAACTTCCCGCGTGGGCTCGCCTGCGCCGGGCGCCAGCAGCCAGTCGCCCCGCGAAACGTCCACTTCGCGATCGAGCACGATGCCGGCGCTGTGCCCGGCCGGGACATGGGCCGGCTGGCGCACGTGGTTCAGCACCTGCGCAACCGTGGCGGTCTGGCCGCTCGGCAAGACCTTGAGCTGCTGGCCGGGTTCGATCGTGCCGGTGGCGACGCGGCCCCAGAACACGCGGCGGCCCCGGCTGGTGTCCGACGAGGACGAGAATTTTTCGACCCACTGGACTGGAAAGGCGAACGGTTCGCCGGACTCGGCGGACACGACGTCCAGCTGCTCAAGCAATTGCAGCAACGAAAGGCCCTGGTAGCCACACCAGCCGGGCTGGGCCTCTACCACGTTGTGGCCCTTGAGCGCGGAAATCGGCACGATGGCCCGCACTGGAATGCCGGCGGCGGAGGTGAAGGCCTGCAGGGCCGCACTGATGTTGGCGAATGCGACTCTCGGGTCTTCCACCGCGTCCAGCTTGTTGACCGCGAAGACAATGGATGGCACGCGCAGCAGGTTCACCAGCAGCGAGTGGCGGCGCGTCTGCGAGAGCAGTTCCAGATGCGGGTCCTGCCACTGCAGCTTGGTGGCGTCCACCAGCACCACGGCGGCATCGGCACTGGAGGCCGCCGTCACCATGTTGCGGGTGTATTGCTCGTGGCCCGGCGTGTCGCCGATGATGAACTTGCGGCTGGGCGTGGCGAAATAGCGGTACGCCACGTCGATGGTGATGCCCTGTTCGCGTTCGGCCGACAGGCCATCGGTCAGCAGGGCCAGATCGGTTTCGCCCGAGCGCTGCACGCCCGCGAGCTGGTCCTGCAGCACGGCCTTGCTGTCCACCAGCAGGCGGCCGATCAGCGTGCTTTTGCCGTCGTCCACTGATCCGCAGGTGATGAACTTCAGCGCGGACACATGGTCATGGCGTGCCGCCTCGACAGCGGCGATTTCCGCCGGAAGATCGATCACTTTCATCAAAAATACCCGTCCTTCTTGCGCTTTTCCATGGAGGCGTCGGAGGTCTTGTCGTCCATCCGGGTGGCGCCGCGTTCGCTGACTTCCACCGTGAGTGTTTCGACCACCACTTCGGCGGCATTGGCTGCGGGGCTCTCGACGGGGCAGGTGCAGGTGATGTCGCCGACGGTGCGAAAGCGCACCGTGCGGGTGACGACCTCCTCGCCGTCGCGCGGCGGCGTGAGGTCCGTCACCGGTACCAGCAACCCCTTGCGCTCGACCACCTCGCGCCGGTGGGCGTAGTAGATCGACGGCAGCGCGATGTTCTCGCGCTCGATGTACTGCCAGACGTCCAGCTCGGTCCAGTTGGAGATGGGGAACACGCGGAAGTGTTCGCCCTGCTGCAGCCTCGTATTGAACAATGTCCACAGTTCCGGACGCTGCGCCTTGGGCTGCCACTGGCCGAAGCTGTCGCGGTGAGAAAAGATGCGCTCCTTGGCGCGGGCCTTCTCCTCGTCGCGGCGAGCGCCGCCGATCAGCGCGTCGAAGCGGAATTCCTCGATGGCTTCCAGCAGAGTGACCGACTGGTGGACATTGCGCGATTCGCCGGGATGGGCCAGGCGAACGGTGCCGCGCTTCATGGAGTCCTCGACGTGGCGAACGATCAGCTCGGCGCCCAGTTCCCTGGCGCGCTGGTCACGGAAGTCGGTGACTTCAGGGAAGTTGTGGCCGGTGTCGATCATCAGCAGGGGATAGGGAATCCGGCCCCCGGGTCCGGAGGCGCCGTTCCAGTTCATGAAGGCCTTTTCGGCGCACCGGAGCAGCACCAGCGAGTCCTTGCCGCCGGAGAACAGTAGGGTGGGACGCTCAAAAGTGGCCGCGACTTCGCGCAGGATGAAGATAGTCTCTTCCTCCAGTGCATCCAGATGACGGTTGCTCAGCTGGCCCAACAAATGGGGTTCGGCTCGCGCGTTCATTCAGAAATCTCCATGCTTCGCAGTGCGATATTCGACTCGGGAGCGGCCCAGCGTCTCATGCAGAGACCTCTTCCTTGGTGTCGTCGGTTTTCACGTGCAAGCCGCATTCCTTCGCGGACTCGTCCTCCCACCACCAGCGGCCGGCGCGGAAATCCTCGCCCAGGCCGATGGCGCGGGTGCAGGGCTGGCAGCCGATGCTCGGGAAGAACTGGTCGTGAAGCGGGTTGTAGTCGACCTGGTGCATCTGGATGTAATGCCACACGTCACCCCAGGTCCAGTCGGCCAGCGGATTGAGCTTGATGCGTCCCGTCTTCGCTTCATCGCTGGTGTCGATGAGCGGCACCTCGGCGCGTGTCGACGATTGCTCGCGGCGCAAGCCGGTGATCCAGGCACGCTGACCGGCGAGCGCGCGCTCCAGCGGCTCGACCTTGCGGATGTGGCAGCAGGCGTTGCGCAGTTCGACGCTGCGGTACATCGGCTCCTTGCCTTCCCGTTTGACGAAGTGCACCACCGCCTCGTGAATCGGCTGGTAGACGTTGACTGGGGCGCGCGAGGACGCCTTGGTGCGCTCCAGCAGGTCCAGCGTTTCCTGGTGCAGCATGCCGGTGTCGAGCACAAATACTGGAATGTCCAGCGCCAGGCTGTTGATCAGGTGCGTGATGACGACGTCTTCGGCACCTAGGCTGGAGGCCTGGGTGACGGGTGAGAATTTCGTCGCCGCGCGCACGAGCAGGGCGCGGGTTTCGGCTAGCTTGACGTCGAAATCCTTCGAGGCGCGGGCGTGAAGGTCGATCGCCCCCATCAGGCAGCTTTCTTGAAGTGCGGCTGCACGTTGATCGCGTCGCCCTGGTAGAACGCGGCGTAGCGCTCGAATTGGCGCTTCGCATCTGCGACCTCATCGTCGGCGCGAAGCACGGCACTCGAAAAGCCTGTGCGCTCCATCTGAACCAGCTGGTCGAGGAGGACCTCGCCCGTCGCGCGAATGTCGCCCTTGAAACCGAGGCGGCGGCGAAGCAGGAAGGCCTGGCTGAATGCGCGGCCGTCCGTGAATTTGGGAAAGTGCAGTTCCACGCGCTCGACACCTTCCAGCGAGACTTCGCGCGGGTCGGCGTCGTTGGCCAGTTGCAGCACATTCGAATCGGCCGATCCCAGGGGATGCTCGATGGGAGAAACCAGGTTCAGCTTCATGTTCATGCCTCCTGCTTCTCTGCGAAACGAGAGGCATTGGCGGCGGCCTTGAAGGGCTCGATCCCGACCCGGCGCAACGTGTCAATGAATGTCTCAGCCTTGTCGCCGTAGCTTTGCCGTTGCTGCCGATAGGTCTCCAGCACCGCTTCGATCACTTCGGGTACTTCGGCCGCCGAAAACGACGGACCGACGACTCTGCCGGCCGCGGGCGTGCCCGACAGCAGCGAGCCGTCAGAACCGCCGAGCGTCACCTGGTACCACTCCTTGCCGTCCTTGTCGACGCCCAGGATGCCGATGTGGCCGCTGTGGTGGTGGCCGCAGGAGTTGATGCAGCCGGAGATGTGCAGGTCGATCTCGCCGATGTCGTTCAGCTCGTCCAGATCCTGGTAGCGCTGGGTGATCGCCTCCGCGATCGGCAGCGAGCGCGCATTGGCCAGCGAGCAAAAGTCGCCGCCGGGGCAGGCGATCATGTCGGTCAGCAGCCGGATGTTGGCCTTGGCCAGGCCCGCCTTGCGGGCGGCGTGCCACAGCTCGGGCAGGTCGTTCTGGTGCACCCAGGGCAAGAGCAGATTCTGGTCGTGCGTGACGCGCGCTTCACCGGCCGAAAATCGCTCGGCGAGTTCAGCCGCGACGTCCAGCTGTGTGCCGGTGGCGTCGCCCGGGGCCTGGCCCAGGCGCTTGAAGGAAAGCGTCACGGCGCGAAGTTCGGGGTTCTTGTGCCCGGCGACGTTCTGTTGCAGCCAGCGGTCGTATTCCGGGTCGGCTTCGGCGGCGGCACGGAGTATTTCATGCATCTTGGCCGCGGCGCCCTGGGGACCCCGGCGCAGTGCCGGCGGCACGAAGGATGCGGCGACGCGGTCCAGCTCAGCCTGCGTGACGGTGTGCGGCGCGCCGTCGACTTCGACGATCTGCCTGTATTCGGTCTCTACCTCGTCAATGTAGCGCTGGCCCTCGGCCTTCACCAGGATCTTGATGCGGGCCTTGTACATGTTGTCGCGGCGGCCCCAGCGGTTGTAGACGCGGACCACGGCTTCGAGGTAGTTGAGGATCTCGGCCCAGGGCAGGAACTCGCGGATCACGGTGGCGATGACCGGAGTGCGGCCCATGCCGCCGCCTACCAGCACCCGGAAGCCGAGTTCCCCGACATCGTTCTTTACCAAGTGCAGGCCGACGTCGTGCCAGAAGGTCGCGGCGCGGTCTTCAGCGGCGCCGGTCACAGCGATCTTGAACTTGCGCGGCAGAAACGCGAATTCGGGGTGCAGCGTGCTCCACTGGCGCATGATTTCGCAGAACGCGCGCGGGTCCGCGATCTCGTCGGCGGCAATGCCGGCGCGCTCGTCGCTGGTGATGTTGCGGATGCAGTTGCCGCTGGTCTGGATACCGTGCATGTTGACGCTGGCCAGCAGGTCCATGACGTCGGCACTTTTCACCAGCGGAATCCAGTTGAACTGCACGTTCTGGCGGGTGGTGAAGTGGCCGTAGCCGACTTTCAGATGCGACCGGACCGAACCTCCGCCGTAGCTGGGCGGCAAGGCGACGGGGCCGAGCGCTTCCTGCTTCACCTGGGCGTCCTGGAAAATTTCAGCGGTGGGCTGGTCGTACTCGCGCGCGATCGTGGCCAGAACGCGCAACTGGGCGCTGGAAATCTCGCCGTAGGGCACGGCGATGCGCAACATCGGCGCATAGCGCTGGATGTACCAGCCGTTCTGCAATCGCAGTGGGCGGAAGTCGTCATCGCTCAGCTTGCCGGCTAGGTTGCGCTCCAGCTGGTCGCGGTATTGCGCGGCCCGGCTCTTGACGAACTGCCTGTCGAAATCGGTGTACTTGTACATGGACTGTGGCCTAGAGTGAGATCAGCCGCACGCCCGCGTAGGCCAGCAGCACGGAAAGAAGGGAGCGGATCAGTCGTTCCGGGGCTCGGCGCATCAGCCGCGAACCGATCCAGATGCCCGGCAGCGAACCAGCCAGAAGCGTGCCCAGCAGCGCCCAGTCGACCGACCCGATGGAGGCGTGTCCCAGCCCCGCGACCAGCGTCAGCGGCACCGCGTAGGCGATGTCGGCCGCGATGATGCGCGGCAATGGCAGGGCGGGGTACAGGAGCATGAGGACAGTGACGCCGATCGCGCCCGCACCGACCGACGTCAGCGACACCAGGGCGCCGATCACCGCGCCGAACACCACGGGCTGGGCCCAACGGCGCGGGCGGATGGCTTCGGCCAGCTGCACGGCGTCGAGTTCGCGCGGCGTATTCTTGCCAATCAGAGCCTTGTAGAGCGTGGCCGCAGCGGTGAGCATCAAGGCCGCGCCCAGCGTGGTCGTCATGACGGCTTGCACGGCCGGGTCCGACGGGCCGGCGCGGTGCAGGGCAAAGATGGTGAGCAGGGCAGCGGGGATGCTGCCCGCAGAAAGCAACGCGACGATCGGCCAGTCGATGGCGCGGGCGCGCGCCAGGCCAAGCGAACCGCCGAACTTCGTCGCGGCGGCAAAAAGCAGGTCCGTGCCGATGGCCAGGTAGGGCTTGATGCCGAAGCCGAAGATCAGGATCGGCGTCATCAGCGAACCGCCGCCCACGCCCGTCAGCCCGACGACGAGGCCGACGAGGAACCCGGCAATGACAAAGGCGAAATCGTGCATGGGCGCGACTGTACGGGGGAGCCTTATGGAGACAAACTATTTTTTAGTTCACGCTTTATGCGGATAAGCTTATGCACCAGCGTTGGCGCGGCTTTGCGGGGCGTCGGAGGTCAATTCCGGACAAGGCCTAGGCGCGCCGCCGCGCCGCCGCGATAATGCCCTCGCACAATCAAATCCCAAAGCGGAACAAAAAGATGGCTGAGAGGGTCTTCGTCAAGGTGGTGGGGTTCTCCGACGTGGAACGTCATGCACTCAACACGGTGTTCCGCCTCTCGGAACAGCGCGAGACGGTCTACAGCCTCTGGATGGCCGACGCGCCCGATGCGCCCCAACTGGCGCTTGTCGACGGCCAGAGCTACGAGGCTCGTCTGGAACTCGAGTCCCCGCGCAACGCGGCGATCAAGCTGATCTGGGTCGGCGCCGTGGCCCCGGCCGATGCCTGGCGCACCTTCGACCGACCGATTTCCTGGCCTGAAATCGTCCGCGCGATGGACCAACTCTTTGCGCCGCCCGAACCCCTCGACTTCGACCTGGACTTTGACGCCGGCTCCCCCGACACGCGCCCTCCCGACACCGGTCCCGCGAAGCGGGCGCTGATCGCCAGTGCCAGCCGCGAGCATCGGCTCTACCTTCGCGCCAAGCTGGCACTGGCCGATCTCACGCAGGCCGACGATGCGGAAACCGGCGCCCAGGCCCTGGACCTGATTCGCGCCCACCATTACGACGTAGCGCTGGTGGATTTCGCGTTGCCCGGCATCGACGGGTGGGCGTTCCTGAAGGAACTCAAGGCAGTGCAGCCTGCGATTCCTCATGTGGTCGTGACCAAGGTGAAGCCTTCGCTCGTGGACCGTGCCCGTGGGCACTTTTCGGGCGCCGAAGCCTTCTTCAGCAAGCCGCCCGATCCGGGCAAACTGCAGGCCCTGCTGGAAAAGGTCTAACCCGCGGTCCCTGGTTGCGGGCTCGGCTCGGCGAGCGACTCCTGCGCAAGTTGAAGCGTTTGCCCAGGCCACCAACCCTGGCGCACCCCCACCAGCACCTGCCGGGTCATCGGCCCCATGACCGGCAGCGAAGACGCGGCGTTCATGAGCATATCGCGCACCCAGTGGCTTTTCATGGTTTAGCGAATGTGGATTTCGTTCGTATAAACAGTAAATTCTGTCAATACAGAAATTATCAATGAAAAAAATGGGCATCAACGCCCGAGCATGGCGCCCATCGCTTTCACATCCGCTTGTGCTTTTTCTTCCGTAGCCATCGTGGGTTCACCGCGAATCAGCTTCTGGATCTTCGCGCCCAGCTTGAGTACGCGGGTCAGGGTCTCGGTGTCCAGCCTCAGCATCTCGTCGCTCCAGGCTGAGAGCGACTCCAGCATGGTCTGCATTTCCTTGATTCGTGAGGCGCGGTCGATGCCGTCGACCATCAGTTCCGGGCTGTTCAGCAGTTCCTTGAGCAAGTCAATGGTCGGGGCGATCTCGCGCTCTTTCCGCTCGCGGATGATGGTGCGCGTGAGCTCCCAGATGTCGGTGCTGGTCTCGAAATGGTCGCGCCGGTCGCCCAGCACATGGACCATCTTCACCAGGTTCCAGGCCTGCAGTTCCTTCATCGAATTGCTCACATTGCTGCGCGCCACTGAAAGGGTTTCGGCAATTTCATCGGCCGGCACCGGTTTGCCAGTGAGGTAGAGCAGGGCATGGATCTGGGCGACCGTGCGGTTGACGCCCCAGCGTGCGCCCATCTCACCCCAGTGGAGGATAAACTTTTGCGAAGTGACGCTGAGTTCCATGCCTTAAGTTTAGTCATGTCAGTTATTTCTGTCAAGTAGGAAACTTATGGTTCCGAGCTGCGCTGCCGTGATGTATCCAGCGACTGCGCCAGCTTGCGTTCCATCGGCAGCGGCTCGCCGTGCAGCCGCGCGGACAGCAGTTCGGCGCACAGCGACGCGAATGTCAGGCCGCGTGAACCCATGGCGGTACTGACCCACAGGCCGGGCCGCAGTTCGCCCAGCAAGGGCCGGCGATCGGTGGCTGCGCAGCGCACACCGGTCCAGGCGTGTACGCCGCCACCGTCGAATTGTGGTGCCAGCTGGCGAGCCACGTCCGGCGCGAGCAAACCCAATCTCTCCAAGTTCGCTTGGTGGTCCGCAGGCCGGGCTTCGACGCTGGTTTCGCCCGGCGCATAGGTGGAGCCGGTGAGCCAGGCGCGCTGGCCGCGCCAGGGGATAGATGGGATGAAGTGCCCATTGCCGTTGAGCGGAGCGCCCGGCAGCTTCAGCCCAGGCTCGTGGAAAGCCCAGGTCACCTGCCCACGCACCGGGTGCATCGCGAGCTGCCCGTCGAGCAGCGGCGCGCTGGCATGGGCAGCCGCCACCACCACCAGGTCGGCCTGGCCGAGTACTGCCCCCGTGCCGTCGGCCAATTCCCAGTGGCCGTCTTCCATCAGCTCGATGCGTGCCACCTTCATGTGTCCGCACCACTCGACGCCGGGCTGGCCCAGCCACTCGCGCACAAGGGCCGCGGGCTTGATCCAGGCAGCCGTTTCGTGCCAATGTACCGGTTCGTCCGCGCGCTGCTTCAATGCACCGCTGGGCTGCCAGTCCTGGCCTTCATCGAGCAATTCACTCGACTGTTGCAACGTCATGCGCACGCCACAGCGCGTCAGGCGTGAGAGCAGGGCGTCGTCGCTGGACAGATGCGGTGCGAGCAGGCCCGCAGGCAGCGCCGAGGCACCGCTGGCGGGCTGTAACGCCGCGTCGAAGACGCGAACCTGCCAGCCACGCCGTGCCAGGCTGGCGGCGCACGCGGCGCCGGCCAGGCCACCGCCGATGACGATGCAGCAACCCGGGGCCCGTGTGGCGCGGGCGCGCTGGCCGCGCGGTTCCCAGTGTGGATCGAACACTCCTCGTGCGTGATGCAGGTTGGGAGGCAGACCTGCCGCCTTCTCAACCTGGAAACCGTGTTGCACCAGGTCCCGGCGCACATCGTCCGTGGCAGTCCAGCTGGCCACGCCCGCGCCGCGCCGGCAGCAACGCGCCACGGCTTTGAGTGTCCGGCCCTCCCACATCACTTCGTTCAGGCGCGGATCGAAGCCATCCAGGAACACCGAGTCCGCCGCGAAGGCCTGCTCGCGCAGCATGGCCTGGACGTCGCCGATGCACACCGTCAGCAATACGCGGCCGCCGTCGAAGGCCAACCGATGGATGCCGGGGCCGATGCCCCACCACTGCGCGGCCAGAGCGTCGGCCAGGTCATGCAACTCAGGGTAGGGCGCAGCGTTTCGCACCAGGTCCGCGGCGGCCACGGGCCACGCCTCGATGGATGCGTAATGCAGCATCAGCGGGCGTTGGGCGTCGTCTTTCCACACGCGCCAAGCCGCCAGGAAATTCAGGCCGAGGCCAAAACCGGTCTCGAGAATCCGCCAGTGAGCTTGCCCGGCCCAGGCTGCAGGCAGGCCGCAGCCGCCCAGGAAGACTTGGTGAGCCTGTTCCAGCCTGCCGGTGTGCGAGCGATAGAGGTCGTCGAATCGCGGGCTGCGCGGCGTGCCGTCCGGCAGCCACTCAACCGGCTCGGCCATCAGGTTGTTGGCGGGACGTAGCCTGCCGCGGCGTCGGCGCCGCTGCCGAAGAAGTGGTTCTCCATCTGCCGCGCCAGGTATTGCCGCGCGCGCTGGTCCGCGAGATTCAGCCGGTTTTCATTGACCAGCATGGTCTGGTGCTTGAGCCACAGGCCCCAGGCCTCCTTGCTCACGCTCTCGTAGATGCGCTTGCCCAGTTCGCCGGGGTAGGGCGGGAAGTCGAGGCCATCGGCCTCCTTGCCGAGCTTGATGCATTGGACGGTACGAGCCATGGGGCGCCTCTTTGAATGAATCCGCGAATAAGCTTGTTCGAATGAACAAGTGAAAACTCGATCGTTCCAGTTCGCGGTCGGGGCTTCAAGAATCGACCCATCGATTTCCGAAAACCCCGAACGATCCTGGCATGACCTTTCGCCGCGACTTTATCAAGATTCCCCGGGCCGTTGCCGCTGCGGCCCGCCTTGTCCCTGCAAGAGTCAGGCGGCCAGCGCGGCCGCAGGCTGGTTTGAGGCCTCGGCCGTGTGGGCCTTGATCTCGATGTCAGCGGCAGACAGGGCCGAGGCCTTCGCCGCGTCGCCCATCGCCACGCCTTCGGCGCGGACGATGCGGATGTCGGTCACTCCGAAGAAGCCGAACACGGTCTTCAGGTAGCTCTCCTGGTGATCCAGTCCAGCCAGTGCAGGGTTGGTCGAATAGATGCCACCGCGGCTGGAGGCCACGATGATCGTCTTGCCGCCGGCCAGGCCTTTGGGGCCCTTGTCGGTGTAGGCAAAGGTGCGGCCCGCCTGCGCAATGCGGTCGATCCAGGCCTTCAGCTGGCTTGGGACCGAGAAGTTGTACATGGGCGCGCCCACGACGACCACGTCCGCTGCCAGGAACTGGCTGACCAGCTTCTCCGAAACCTCGTTCTCGCGGCGCTGCACCTGGGTCACGCCTTCGGCCCTGGGTCCAAGTCGAAAACCGAGCGAGTCCATGGACAGGTGGCTCGGCGCGTCCTGGGCCAGGTCGAGGCGCTCGACCACTGTGCCGGGATGCGTGGCCTTCCACTGAGCCACGATGCGCTGCGTGAGTTCGCGCGAGACCGAATTACCGCCAAGTGCGCTGGAATCGATGTGAAGCAGTTTCATGAGCCATTTCTCCTGTAGTTGGGTCGGGTTTGACCGTAGGGAGAATTGTGAAGATGGATCGAATGTTTGATAAGCCGGCAAAAATGGTCTAGATTGTTCTATCCATAGGACGAATCGCCATGCAAGACCTGAACGACATGATCTATTTTGCTGAAGTCGTCGACCGTGGCGGGTTCGCCGCGGCAGGGCGCGCACTGGGTGTTCCCAAGTCCAAGCTGTCGCGGCGGGTTGCCGAACTGGAAGCGCGCCTTGGAGTGCGTCTTTTGCAGCGGACCACGCGCAAGCTGTCGTTGACGGAGGCCGGTGAGCTTTTCCATCGCCACAGCGTCGCCGTACGGGAAGAAGCCGATGCAGCGTCCGAAGCGGTTGCGCAAGTGCAGTCGGAGCCTCGAGGCACCATTCGCGTCGTTTGCCCGGTGACCATCGCGCAGAGCACCGTGGGTCCGCTGATCCCGCTGTTCCTGGAGCGGTACCCGCAGGTGCGCATCGACATGCAGGTGAGCAATCGTGTGGTGGACCTGGTTCAGGAAGGCATCGATGTTGCGCTGCGTGTTCGGCCGACGCTGGAGGACAGCGGCAGCCTGATCGTCAAGAATCTCGGCAACACACAGGCGCTGCTTGTGGCAAGCCCCGTCCAGTTGGATCGTGAAGGGCGTCCCGAGGCGGTGGAGGACTTGAGCCGCCTTTCGACCGTGGCCATGTCGGCGGCGGACGGCAAGGCCACGTGGAAGCTGGTGGGGCCTGGCAGGCGTGACTTCGATTTCCAGCATCGCCCGGTGTACACGGCGGATGACCTGATGACCTTGAAGTACGCCGCACTCAAGGGAATCGGGATGTGCCTGTTGCCCGACTACATGTGCCGGCGTGAATTGCGCCTGGGAGAATTGGAGCAGGTTCTGCCCGGATGGGCGCCTCGAATCGGGGTCATCCATGCAGTGTTCCCGTCTCGTAGGGGCCTGCTGCCCGCAGTGCGCCGTTTCCTCGATTTCCTGGGCGAGCACGTGACCGGCGAAGGACTGAGCTGTCCCGAATGAAGGGAAGCCGCACTCCGCGAACTAGACGCCCAGATATTGCTCCAGCAGCTGCGGCCGCGCCAGCAGTTCATCGGACGTGCCCGCGAACACCACTTCGCCCTTGACCAGGATCACGTTGCGGTCGGTGACCTGGGTGACGTGCTTCCAGTTCTTGTCGACGATGACACTGGAAATGCCGGATTCGCGGATCAGGCCGCAGATGCGCCAGATCTCCCGGGCGATCAACGGCGCCAGCCCTTCGGTCGCTTCGTCGAGGATCAGTACGTCGGGGTTGGTCATCAGGGCGCGGCCGATGGTCAGCATCTGCTGCTCGCCGCCCGACAGCTGCTGGCCGCCGTGGCTCAGGCGCTCTTTCAGGCGAGGGAAAGTTTCCAGCACCCGGTTGCAGGTCCAGTCCCTTTGACCACGGGAGCCGGCCCGCGCAGCCATCTTGAGGTTTTCCACCACGCTCAGGTTGCCAAAGATGCCGCGGCCCTCGGGCACATAGGCGATGCCCAGTTGCGCGATCTCGTAGGGCGGCCTGCCGGTCATGTCGCGGCCCATGACCCTGACGCTGCCGGTCCGGGGCTTCACCAGTCCCATCAGGCTCTTGAGCAGCGTGCTCTTGCCCATGCCGTTGCGGCCCATCAGGCCGATGGTTTCGCCTCGCGCCACGGAAAAGTCGATGCCGCGCAGGATGTGGCTGGCGTCGTAATACGTGTGCACGCCCCTGGCGTCGATCAAGAGATCATTCATTGCTGCGCCGCTCACGCTTCACCCAGGTAGGCCGATTGCACAGCGGCATTCGAGCGCACCCCGGCCGGCAAACCGCTCGCAATCACCTGCCCGTTGACCATCACGGTGAGGTGGTCCGCCAGTGCAAACACCGCATCCATGTCGTGTTCCACCAGCATGATCGCGTGCCCGGGCTTGATGCGCAGCAGCAGTTGGACCATCCGCTCGGCCTCGGCCGTGCCCATCCCCGCCAGGGGTTCATCCAGCAACAGCACCTTGGGGTTCGTCGCCAGCGTCATCGCGATTTCCAGCTGGCGCTGCTCGCCATGGCTGATGGTGCCCGCGATCGCACTCCGGCGGCTCTCCAGCCCTGCCAGTTCGATGGCGCGCGTGGCCCGCTCGTTGCTGGCGGCGAAATCAGTGGCGCGACTGAGCCAGCGGGCGGCATGCGGATTGCGCGACTGCGCGGCCAGGCGCACGTTCTCCCAAACCGTGAAGGGCGGGAAGATGTTGGTCTTCTGGTAGCTGCGCCCAAGCCCGCCGCGTGAGATTTTTTCCGGCTTCCAGCCGGTGACGTCCTCGTCCTGTAGCAGCACCGTGCCCGAGGTCGGCGCGATGTCGCCGGACAACAGGTTGGTCAGCGTCGATTTGCCGGCGCCGTTGGGGCCAATCACGGCATGGATGCGGCCTTGCCACAAATCCACCGACACGTCATTGACGGCAGCCAGCCCGCCGAAACGCTTGGTCAGGCCGCGGGCGGAAAGGAAGACATCACTCACCCGCGCCCTCCTTGCGCCGGGACACGCGTTCGGCCAGGCCCAGCAAGCCTCGCGGCGCGAACACCACGACCAGGACGATGAACACGCCCATCCAGAGTTGCCAGTGCTTGCCGATGTGGAAGGACCCCACCGTCGGCAAGTCCTTGAACAGCTCCAGCAGGTATTCGAAAGCGAACGCGCCGACGATTGCACCGGCGAAGTTGCCCATGCCGCCGAGGATGACCATCATGATGGCGTGCGCGCTCATGTGGAAACCCATGAGTTCGGGGTTCACATAGCCGCTTTGCGCGCCCCAGAGGTAGCCCGCCAGTCCGGCGACGGCGCCGGCCAAGGAGAACGCGGCCAGCTTGTAGTTGAAGGTGCCGTAGCCCATGGCGCGCATGCGGTGCTCGTTGACGCGGATGCCGGCAAGAACCCGGCCGAACGGGCTCCAGAGCAGGCGGCGCAGAAAAGCGTAGACCAGCAGCATCACGGCCAGCGTGAAGTAGTAGAAGACGCGCTTGTTCTCCAGGTCGAAAATCCCGGCGGCCGGTTTGAAATTCACGTAGATGCCGTCGGAGCCGCCCAGGGCCTTGTTGTCGAAGAACAGGAAGAACACCATCTGGGCGAATGCCATGGTGACCATGATGAAGTAGATGCCGTGTGTGCGCACGACGAAGAAACCGATGACCAGCGCTGCCAGTCCGGACGCTCCCACGGCGACCGGCAATGTCCACCAGAGGCCGGCCGGCTCGCTGGCCGGGGTGAGGAAAGCCAGCGCGTAGCCTGCCAGCCCGAAGAAGGCGGCGTGCCCCAGCGAGACCAGCCCGGTGACGCCCTGCAGCAGGTCCAGGCTCATCGCGAAGATGGCCAGGATCATCATGCGCGCCACCATCTGCGCGTAGAACTCGGTGCCCGCGAACGGGAACACCAGCAACGCGACCAGGCCCAGGCCCAGCACCAGCTGCAGGCTGCGCGGCAGGACTTCGAGGTGCGCCTTGGCCGTCATGGAGAGGCGGCCTTCATTGCTTGAACAGCCCTTCTGGTTTCCACAGCAGCACGGCGGCCATGAGCATGTAGACCAGCATGCCCGCCACCTGCGGCAGCAGCACCTTGCCGAACGTGTCCACCAGCCCGACCAGAAGTGCCGAGATCAGCGCGCCGCGCACCGAACCGATGCCGCCGATGACCACCACCACGAAGCACATGATGAGGACCTGCGAGCCCATGTTGGGATAGACGCTGGAGATCGGCGAGGCGATCATGCCGGCGACGGTGGCCAGGGCAACGCCGATCGCGAAGACGATGGCATGGATCAGTTTGATGTTCACGCCAAGGGCTTCGGTCATGTCGCGGTTGAAGGCGCCGGCCCGGATCTTCATCCCCAGGCGCGTCCTGGAAATGAGCAAGTACAAGCCGATTGCGAGCGCCACGCAGACGCCCGACATGAAGAGGCGATAGACGGGGTAGGACAGGTTTTCGGTGAGCGGCACCGAGGCCGAGAGCAACTCCGGGATCTTGACGCCATGGACGTCGTCTCCCCACAGGATCGAGCGCATTTCCTCGAAGATGTAGATCAGCCCGAAGGTCAGCAGCACCTGGTCGAGGTGGTCCCGCTGGTAGAAGTGGCGAAACAGCAGCCGTTCGAGCGCCAGGCCAAAGGCCACGGAGAGGATGACACCGGCCACCAGCGCCAGCGTAAAGCTGCCCGTCAGGCTGGAGAGCGACCACGCCAGGTAGGCGCCCAGCATGTAGACGCTGCCGTGCGCGAGGTTCACGACGCCCATGATTCCGAAGATCAACGTGAGGCCGGCGGCCAGCATGAACAGCAGCAGCCCGTACTGCACGCTATTGAGAAGCTGGATCAGGAAGTTGGCGAGATCCATCGGTTTGCGCAGCGCGAAGGCTGGTAAGTGGCGGTTTTCATCAACGCGGGACCAAAAAAATGGGAGGCCTGAACCTCCCATTGTTGCAGTTCGAAAATGTCAGCCCATCTTGCAGCCGGCGCCGGAGTCGGCCAGCGCCTTTGCCGCCACGCCGAGCACCTTGTTTTCCTTGTTCTCGACCACGCGCAGGTAGATGTCCTGGATCGGGTTGTGCGACTTGCTCATCTTCCACTTGCCGCGCGGGCTGTCGATGACGGCGGAATCCATCGCCTTGTACAGGGGGGCCTTGTTGCTCAGGTCGCCCTTGACGGCATTGGCGCCCAGGATCAGCAGCTGGCCGGCGTCGTAGCCCTGCACCGCGTACACGTCGGGCTGCAGGCGGAACATCTTGGCGTAGTCCAGGCGGAACTTGTTGTCGCGCGGGGTGTTCAGCGAGTCGCCGTAGTGCATGGTTGTGATGATGCCGTCGGCAGCCGGTCCGGCGGCGTCCAGCACGCCTTCGGTGAGGAAGCCCGAGCCGTACAGCGGAATCTTGCCCTTCAGGCCCGCGGCAGCGTAGTCCCTGATGAACTTGGCCGCACCGCCGCCCGCGAAGAAGCACGCCACTGCGTCGGGTTTGAGCGACGCGATTTCGGTGAGCAGCGCCTGGAATTCGACATTGGGGAAGGGCAGGCCCAGTTCCTTGAGGATGGTGCCGCCGG
Source organism: Ramlibacter sp. (assembly GCA_039926915.1). Classification (GTDB taxonomy): domain Bacteria; phylum Pseudomonadota; class Gammaproteobacteria; order Burkholderiales; family Burkholderiaceae_C; genus Ramlibacter. The sequence continues at coordinate 5,987 of JBDSWB010000104.1, read as the reverse complement.
CCTTGGTGTAGCTTTCCTTGAAGCCCTCGAAGGCCTCGTCGCCGGCCGCGTATTTCCAGGTGATCCACACCGCCTTCTTGTGGCCCTTGGCCATCATGGCCTGGCCCAGCGCCAGCGTCGGCTGGCTGTTGGTGAAGCTGGTACGGAACACGTTCGGAGCGCACAGGGCGCGGGTGGCTGCGTGCACCCCGGCATTCGGGATCAGGCACAGCGTGCCGCTGTCGCGCACCACCTTCTGGATGCCCATCTGCACGCCCGAGTGCACGGTGCCGATCAGCACGTCGACCTTGTCGCGCTGCACCAGCTTGGTGGCATTCTCGATGCCCTTGGACGGATCGGCCTCGTCGTCGACCTTGAACCATTCGATCTCGCGGCCGCCCAGCTTGCCGCCCTTTTCATCGATCGCCATGCGCACGCCATTCTCGATGGCGACGCCCAGCTGGGCAAACGTTCCGGTGTACGGCAGCATCAGGCCCACGCGAATCTTTGCGCTTTGCGCACGCACGATTTGCGGCAGCAGCAGGCCCGTGGACGCCGCACCCACGATGGCGGCGCTGCGGGTGAGAACGAGACGGCGAGTGGTCATGGCGAGGTTCCTTTGGGTCGGCCCGGGGCGGCGCTGGCTATTCCGGGTGTTGATGATTTAATTTAGGCCTAAAGCATTTTTACCGCATGCGAGGCGCGGGCACACCATGGCTTACCCGGACTCGGCGGCGGCCCTCAGTTTGAACCGCTGGATCTTTCCGGTCGCGGTCTTGGGCAGTTCCGGCACGAACTCGATCCAGCGCGGGTACTTGTAGGGCGCGAGCAGGCCTTTGACATAGGCCTGCAATTCCGGAGCGGTAGCCGACCGGCCGGGCTTGAGCACCACATAGGCCTTCGGCTTGACCAGGTCGTCCGAGTCGGCGACGCCGATCACCGCCGCTTCCAGGACTGAGTCATGACCGGCGAGGCAAGCCTCGACCTCGAAGGGGGAAACATAGATGCCGCCGACCTTGAGCATGTCGTCGCTGCGGCCGCCATAGGTGTAGTAGCCGTCAGCGTCGCGCGTGTACTTGTCGCCGCTGCGCGTCCACTCGCCGGCGAACGTCGATTTGGTGCGGGCGCGGTTGTTCCAGTACATCAGCGCGGCGCTGGGGCCGCTGATCTGCAATTCGCCGATCTCGCCCAGGCCGCACTCGCTGCCGTCGTCGGCAACGATCCGCAGTTCATACCCCGGGACGGCCTTGCCTGTCGTGCCGTAGCGCACTTGCCCGGGGCGGTTTGACAGGAAGATGTGGAGCATCTCGGTCGAGCCGATGCCGTCGAGGATCTCGCAGCCGTAGGTTTCGGTCCAGCGCTTGCCGATGTCGGCCGGCAGCGCTTCTCCGGCGCTGGTGCAGACGCGCAAATTCAACTCGGCGGGGCGGGGGCGGCCCGCGTCGGCCAGCAGGGCAGCATAGAGCGTGGGCACGCCGTAAAAAATCGTCGGCTGGTACTTCCTGAGTACGGTGAACACGTCGACCGGGCTGGGTCGGGAAGGCAGCAGCACCGCAGTCGCGCCCACGCTCATCGGAAAGGTGAGGGAGTTGCCCAGGCCGTAGGCGAAGAAAAGCTTGGCGGCGGAGAAAACGGTGTCGCTTTCCCGGATGCCCAGCACGGCGCGGCCATAGAGTTCAGCGGTCTGGATCAGGTGGCTGTGCAGGTGCACCGTTCCTTTGGGGGTGCCTGTGGAACCGCTCGAATAGAGCCAGAAGCAGGCTTCGTCGGCGCAGGTCTCCGCGACCTGCGCAGCGCCATCGCCGGACTGGACCAGCGCCGAAACCGAGTTGGCACCCGCATCGCCCGCGAGATAGACCGCCTTCAGGGTTGGGACTTTGCCGATGAGGGACTCGAAGGCGGGGAGCAGGGCTTTGGACACGAACAGCGCCTGGGACCGCGAATCGCGGAGCATGAAGTCGAAGTCCTTCGTCGTGAGCATCGTGTTCACGGCGACCGGCACGACGCCCGCCAGCATGCAGCCAAGGAACACCACTGGCCATTCCAGCGTGTCCAGTGTGGCGATCATCACGCGGTCTTCCGGCCTGAGGCCGCGGGCCCGCAATGCGTTGGCAAAGCGGTGCGCCTGGATGGACAACTCGCCGTAAGTCAGCCCCGCGCCGCTGGAGGCATCGACAAATGCCGGTTTGGCCGGGCGTGAAGCGTTCCGGTTAAGGAGGTCGTGCGCGGCGTTGAAGTCACGTGGAATGTCCACTCGCGGCGGACTGTCGCTGTGGTCGGTCTGGCTGAACTGCATGGCGCGCTTTTTTTTAGGCAGCGGCCTGGACCGGCGCGAGCGCCTGGGCCAGCCACTCGCGGCACCACACGGTGGCGAGTTCCTCCGGCAGGGTGCCGGCGCTGGCGTCATGGCACCAGACTTCGCCGACCCGCTGGGCACCGAGGCCTTGCAACTGCTCGTCGAACTTCTTGCCGCCGAACGCGAATGTGTTCAGGTAGGTGCGGTCGCCCAGCGCGATCACGCCGTAGCGCACATGGCCGAGGTACTTGGGTTGGGCATCCAGGGACTCGTAAAGCGCACGGGCGTTGTCCGGCACGTCGCCTGAGCCATAAGTGGAGCTACAGATGAGATATAGCGCATCTTCGTCAAAGGCGCTGATGTCCAGACCGTCCATCAGGGCGACTTCGATTTCCTCCACCAGGTCAGCGCAATCCATCTGGATCGCCTGGGCCACATAGTCAGCGGTGCTGGTCATGGTGCCGACGAGAATCTTGAGTTTCATGTTCCGGTCATCCTCAGAGCTAGCCCGTAGGGCGTATGCAATAAACTGCTTGACAGCGCATTGATAGGAAGTATACTGCAATCTTGATCTAACGCAAACATTCGTCAAAAAAGTTCTCGCCCGATGCAACTCATGACCGACCACGAAAATAAAGCCACGCTGGCCGAGTTGGGCGCACGGGTGCGGGCCTGGCGGGCGCGGCGGGGCATGACGCGCAAGCAACTGGCCCAGGATTCCGGGCTGTCCGAGCGCTTTCTGGCCGACGTCGAAAGTGGCAAGGGCAACGTATCCATCAACTCGCTCGAAGCTGTGGCACGGGCATTGAACATCTCCATCCTCGAGCTGCTTCAGGACGCAACGCGGCCGGCGCTCGGCCGCGTCCAAGGTCTGTTGACCGGTCTGGACGACGGCCAGCTCGACCAGGCGTACACCTTGCTGGTCGGCACCTTCGGCCTGGGGGACGAGCAGGGGCGCGAATCGCGCATCGCCCTCATGGGCCTGCGCGGGGCGGGCAAGTCGACACTTGGCGCGCAGCTGGCGGGGCGGAGGGGCGTGCCATTCGTCGAGCTTGATCGCGAGATTGAGCGCGAAGCCGGCACCAGCATGAACGAGATCCTGTTGCTGCACGGGCAGGCCGGCTACCGCCGCTACGAGCGACGCGCGCTGTTTCGCATTGCCGAAGACCATGGGGACGGCGTCGTCATGACTACCGGTGGCAGTATCGTCAGCGAACGGGAAACCTTTGACCTGCTGCAGAGCCGCTTTTATTGCGTGTGGCTCAAGGCCAACCCTGAAGAGCACATGAGCCGCGTCGTCGCCCAGGGCGACATGCGGCCTTTCGACGCCACCCGTGGCGAAAACGGCCAGGTGGCCCACGGCGGGATGGGCGAGGCCATGGAGGACATCCGCCGCATCCTGGCCAGCCGGGAAGCGTTGTATGCGCGGGCCGATGCGGTCGTGGACACCGCCGCTCGGACCGTCAAGCAATCACTGAAAGACCTGGAGCGCGCCGTGCCGGCCGCTTCCAACAAGGAGACCACGAATTGAATGCCATGACAGCACCGCTGCTGTTCAAGCAGGGCGAACGCGAGATGGTGAGCTTCGCCACCCATCCCTCGAAGTACCAGCACTGGACGCTGAGCGTCGAAGGCGACGTGGCCCGCATGAAGCTGGACATCAACGAGGACGGCGGGATCAAGCCCGGCTACAAGCTCAAGCTCAACAGCTACGACCTGGGCGTCGATATCGAGCTGCACGACGCCCTCAACCGCATCCGGTTCGAGCACCCCGCCGTGAAGGTGATTGTGTTCGAGAGCGCCAAGGACAAGATCTGGTGCTCCGGCGCCAACATCTACATGCTGGGCCTTTCCACCCACGCATGGAAAGTCAACTTCTGCAAGTTCACCAACGAGACGCGCAACGGCCTGGAAGACTCGTCGCGTCACGAAGGCCTGAAGTCGCTCGCATCCGTCACCGGCGCCTGTGCGGGTGGTGGCTACGAGCTGGCGCTGGCTTGCGACCGTATCGCGATGGTGGACGACCGTGCTTCCACGGTCAGCCTGCCCGAAGTGCCGCTGCTGGGCGTGCTGCCCGGCACCGGCGGCCTGACGCGAGTCACCGACAAGCGAAAGGTCCGGCGCGACCTGGCCGACATCTTCTGCACCACCAGCGAGGGCGTCCGCGCCGACCGCGCCAGGGACTGGAAGCTGATCGACGCCCATGCGAAGCCGCAGCAATTCGACCAGTTGATCGCCACCGAGATCGACGCACTGCGCAAGCAATCCACGCGTAACGGCGCCGCCAAGGGCATTGAACTGAGCCCGGTGAAGGTGCGCATCGACGATGCCGGCTACCACTACGACACAGTGGACGCGCAGGTCGACCGTACCGCCCGCATCGGGACGATCATCGTCCATGCGCCCGCGGCGCAGATCGAGTCCACGCCCGAAGCCATCGAAGCGGCCGGCTGCAACTGGTGGCCGTTGAAGCTCGCGCGCGAACTGGACGACGCCATCCTCAACTTGCGCGCCAACGAGCTCGAAGTCGGCACCTGGGTGATCAAGACCCGCGGCGACGCCAACCTGGTGATGCGCGCAGATGCCGTGCTGGAGCAGCACAAGTCCCATTGGCTGGTGCGCGAGACGCTCGGCGCCCTGCGACGCACGCTGGCCCGGATCGAAGTGACCAGCCGCTCGCTCATTGCGCTCGTCGACCAGGGCGCCTGCTTCGCCGGCACGTTGTATGAACTGGCGCTGGCCTGCGACCGCATCTACATGCTGGACTTGCCCGATGCGCCCGACGCCGCACCCGTGCTGCGGCTCAACGCCGCCAATTTCGGCCGCTATCCCGAAGTGAACGGCCTCACGCGACTGCAGACGCGTTTCAACGAAGACGCGCAGACCATTGCCCAGCTTCAGGGACTGCAGGACAGCCCGTTGCGCGCCGACCAGGCGTTGGCGCTGGGACTCGTCACGTTGACGCCCGACGACATCGACTGGGACGACGAAATCCGCATCATGCTGGAGGAACGCGCTTCGCTCTCGCCCGACGCCATGACCGGCCTTGAAGCCAGCCTGCGCTTCCCCGGCAAGGAGACCATGGAAACGCGCATCTTCGGCCGCCTGTCGGCCTGGCAGAACTGGATCTTCATCCGCCCGAACGCAGTCGGTGAAGAGGGTGCCCTGAAGCTTTTCGGCACCGGCAAGAAGGCCAAATTTGATTGGAAAAGAATATGAGCAGCATCGACCTGCAAGCCCTGATCCCCAACAACGTGCAGCTCGGAGAGAACCGCCAGCTGCAACGCGCCCTCGAACACTGGCAGCCGGCTTTCCTGAACTGGTGGGACGAGATGGGCCCGAGCGACTTCAAGGCCAAGGAGGTGTACCTGCGCACCGCCGTCGGTGTCGACGCACAGGGCTGGGCCAGCTATGGCTACACGCCCATGCCCGACTACCGCTGGGGCATCTTCCTGGCGGACAAGCAGGAAAACCGCAAGATCGGCTTCGGCGACTTCATGGGCCAGACAGTCTGGCAGGACGTCCCCGGCGAGTACCGCTCCACCTTCCGCCGCCTGATCGTGACCCAGGGCGATACCGAGCCCGCTTCGGTGGAGCAGCAGCGCCTGCTCGGCCACACCGCGCCGTCCCTTTATGACCTGCGCAACCTGTTCCAGGTGAACGTGGAGGAGGGCCGGCACCTGTGGGCCATGGTCTACCTGCTGCACGCGCA
>JBDSWB010000103.1:0-10920 GCA_039926915.1 Ramlibacter sp. | reverse complement strand
GCCCAGCACGGCTTCGATGCGCCGGCAATCTTCCGCCAACGGGACGCCGCCGATCTTCATCTTCACGACCGCATAGCCGCGTTCAAGGTAGCTGCGCATCTCGGCCTTCAGCTTCTCGTCGTCCTTGTCCGGGTAGTAGTAGCCCCCGGCGGCGTAAACGAACACCCGCGGGTTGGCTGAGCCACTTCCATACCGCTCGGCGAGCAGCTGGAACAGGGGCTTGCCTTCGATCTTGGCAACCGCATCCCAAACCGCCATGTCGACGGTGCCGACGGCCACAGACCGTTCGCCGTGGCCGCCCGGCTTTTCGTTGGTCATCATCGCGGCCCACACCTTGTGCGGGTCGATATTGTCGTACCGTTCATCGAGCAGCGTCTCGGGCGCGGCCTCGAGGATTCGCGGCGCGAATCGCTCCCGGATCAGGCCGCCCTGCCCGTAGCGCCCATTTGAATTGAAGCCGTAACCGACCACGCGCTTGCCATCGCGCACCACGTCGGTGACCACCGCCACCAGGCTCAAGGTCATCTTGGAAAAGTCGATGTACGCGTTGCGGATGCTGGAACTGATGGGCTGCGTGACTTCACGGATCTCGGTGATTTTCATCGTGTCAGTATGCCTTTGCCGCGCCGCCATCCGACAAGCCCATCGGTGTTGTCCGACTCAATGCCGCGAACTAAATCCGCATTTTCAGAGACCTGGCCCTACCAACCGGAACCTGTGGGTCTCGAGAATAGAGGCATGAAAGTCTTTGACCTCATCCACGTCATGTTTGCCCAGGCGTTCTACGCTTGGGCACTGCGCGAGATCAATCCCATGCACCCCGACGTGCCCCGGATCATGCTGAGGCGACGGGAACTGGCCGACAAGGCCCAGCGGATTTTGGCGTGAGACGTTCGCAGCTTCGCGGCTGATACTCGGCCGCCCGTCTTAGCGCACGAACTTGCCGCCGCGCCCGATGATGGTGAGGTCGGTGAAGCGCGAGCCTTCGTGGTTATCCCGCGAGTAATTCACGGTGAAGCCACCCAGATCGTGGTTACGCAAGGATTCGAGCGCAGTCACGAGGCCCTCGCGCGTGGGGTTCTTGCCGCTGCGCTTTAGGCCTTCGACCAGAACGCGCGCCGCCAGGAAGCCTTCCAGGCTCGAGAAGTCGTATTCCTTGTTGCCGGCTTCGGCCATTCGCTTGTGGTAATCGCGCACGATGGCCGAGTTCGGCGAGTAGGGAAACGGGACCACTTGCGAGATGGTGACTCCGGCGCCCACTTCGCCCAATTCGTCAGACAGTGCTTTGGATCCGACGAAGCTGACGTTGAAGAATTGACCCCCATAGGCCTTGGCTCTGGCCTGCTTGATGAGGGCCGCGCACGATTTATAGGCGCTGATCTGGATGATGGCTTCGGGCGCCGCCTTCAGCAGCGTCTCAAGCGCCGCTGCGACCTCCACCGAATTGCGCTCGACGGTCGCCACTGCCGCCAGCTTGAGGTTACGCTTGGTCAACGCCCTCGTCACGCCTTCCAGACCGGCTTTGCCATAGGCATCGTTCTGATAGAACACCGCGATCTTGGTGACTCCCACAGTCGTCAGGTGCTGCACGATGCGCTCCGTCTCGTCGTAGTAGCTGGCGCGCACGTGGAAGATGTTGCGATTGAAGGGCTCGCGCAGTGCTTGCGCCCCCGTGAACGGGCCGATCAACGGGATCTTCTCCTCGTTGATGGCCGGCACGGCCGCCAGGGTGGTGGGCGTGCCCACCGAACCCACCAGCGCGAACACCTTGTCCTCCTGGATCAGGGCCTTCACGGCAGCGGCAGCCCGCTCGGGCTCGTAGCCGTCATCGCGCGACACCAGGCGCAGCTTGCGACCATTGACGCCACCGTCCGTGTTGACCCCGCTGAAATAAGCCAGGATACCCAGCTGCATTCGCTTGCCCAGTTCGGCTGCCGGCCCGCTCTGCGCTGCGAACTGGCCGATCACGATTTCCGTCGGGGTGACGCCGTTCTGCGCCAGGGCAACACCGGGAGCTGCCAGCAGCGCGATGGCGAGAAGCTTTGCAAGCGTGGACCGCATCTTTTTCCTTTGTTGAGGCATGTTCACTGTAGCCTCAAGCGCAACTGAGCAGATAAGGGTAAAAACGGAGTACACCCATACGCGTTGCTGAGAATGGACATCTCTTGCGCGCGCGGCCGATACAGTTGCTGCCGACCATTGCGCGTCTTTTCGGCGCGACGCGTATGCTGGCGTGCCGGACCGGGCAGTGCCGCCCGGCCGAACACTTCGGGAGTCCCATGCGCTACAACCCCCTTGGCCGCACCGGCCTTTTCGTCTCCGAGCTTTGCCTGGGAACCATGACCTTCGGCGGCGCCGACGGCATCTGGGCCAAGATCGGCGACCTGCAGCAACCGGACGTGGACCGCCTCGTCGGCCAGGCCCTCGACGCCGGCATCAACTTCATCGACACGGCCGATGTCTATGCCGGCGGGGTGTCTGAGAAAATGACCGGGCAGGCGCTGCGCAACCTCAAGATCCCGCGCGAAAACGTGATCGTCGCGACCAAGGTATTCGGCGAAACCGGCCCCGGCACCAATGCTCGTGGCGCCACTCGCAGCCACATCCTCGACGGCGTCAAGGCCAGCCTGAAGCGCCTTCAGCTGGATCACATCGACCTTTACCAGATCCACGGGTTCGACCCGGCCACGCCGATCGAAGAAACCATGCGGGTGCTTGACCAGCTGGTGCGCCACGGCCATGTGCGCTACGTCGGCGTTTCAAACTGGGCCGCATGGCAGATCGTCAAGTCGCTGGGCATTTCCGAGCGCCTCGGCCTGGCCCGTTTCGAGTCGCTTCAGGCCTACTACACCCTGGCGGGGCGCGACCTGGAGCGTGAACTGATTCCGATGCTGCGCAGCGAAGGCGTCGGCCTGATGGTGTGGAGCCCGCTCGCGGGCGGCCTGCTCAGCGGCAAATACGGTCGGGAGCGCGCCGCCGAGGAAGGCAGCCGGCGCATCAACTTCGACTTCCCACCCGTCAACGAGGACCGCGCCTGGAACTGCATCGACATCATGCGGCCCATCGCGCAGGCCCAAGGCGTATCGGTGGCACAGGTTGCCCTGGCCTGGCTGCTGCACCAGCCGCAGGTCAGCACCGTCATTGTGGGCGCCAAGCGACCCGAACAGCTGGCAGACAACATCGGCGCCACGGCACTGAATCTCAGCGCGGTTGAATTGCAGCAGCTCGACATTGTCAGCCGCCTGCCTTCCGAATACCCCGGCTGGATGTTCGAGCGCCAGGGCGAGTCCCGGCGCAAGCAGCTGGCGCAGGCCCGCTGATGGCGATGGAGCCCGTCAAACGCATCCGCGCCGGTGTGCTCGAGATCGCGTACGTCGAGACGGGACCGGCCGCTGGCCCGCCGGTGTTTCTGATGCATGGCTTTCCATACGACATCCACACCTACGAGGAAGTCGCGCCTCTGCTGGCCAACGCCGGCTGCCGGGTGCTGGTCCCCTACCTGCGGGGCTTCGGTCCAACGCGGTTCCTCTGCGACGACACGCCGCGGTCGGGCGAGCAGGCCGCGCTGGGCGCGGACCTGCTGGCCTTCATGGACGCGTTGGACGTTCCACGCGCAGTGCTCGCGGGCTACGACTGGGGTGGGCGTGCCGCCTGCGTGGTCGCCGCCCTGTGGCCCGAACGCTGCGGCGCACTGGTGTCCTTCAACAGCTACAACATCCAGGACATCGCGCGAGCCATGGAGCCCGATTCCCCCAGGAACGAGCACCGCCTCTGGTACCAGTACTACTTTCACAGTGAGCGCGGCCGTGCGGGCCTGGAGTGCGACCGGCGGGCAGTCACCCGATTGCTGTGGAAACTCTGGTCACCCACCTGGGCCTTCGACGATGCCACGTTCGCGCGCAGCGCCGTGGCGTTCGACAACCCGGACTTCGTCGACGTGGTGATCCAGTCCTACCGGCACCGCTTCGGCCTCGTTCCGGGCGACCCGGCGTACGCGCCCATCGAACGCCAGCTGGCTGCGCAACCGCCGATCTCCGTTCCCACGATCACCTTTGACGGCGCCGACGACGGCGTCCGGCCGCCGGCGGAGGCCGCCGCCCATGCCCGGTGCTTCACCGGGCCGCGGTCCCATCGGGTGCTCGCGGGCGTGGGCCACAACGTGCCCCAGGAAGTGCCGCAGGCCTTTGCCGATGCGGTGATGGAACTGTTGCCCGCGTCGCGCGGGTAAGAGCAGGACAGACTCATGGAGATCCGCCAGTTCCGCTACTCTGTGCGTATCGCTGACCTGGGCAGTTTCTCGCGCGCGGCGCAGGCTCTTCACATCGCGCAGCCAGCGCTCAGCCAACAGATCGCGCAGCTGGAGGACGAACTGGGCCAGGCGCTGCTGCATCGCCTGCCCTGCGGCGTGAAGCTGACCGAGGCGGGCGCGGTGTTCTACCGCCACGCGCAGCGCCTGCTTGCGCAGCTTGCGGAAGTGGCGGGTGCGGTGGCGCATGTCGCGGCGCACCCCAGCGGCAGCGTACGAGTGGGTTTGCCGCAAAGTACGGCGTCGCATTACGCACTGCCGCTGCTGGCGCGCCTTCGCGAATCCTTTCCGGCGATAGAAATCGAGTTCTTCGATGAACTCAGCGGCCACCTGTTGCACGGGCTGAACACCGGCCGGCTCGACATCGCGGTGCTGGTGAGCGATGACGACGCCGCGCTCCTGAAAACCGTGCCGCTGATGGACGAGACGCTGTTCCTGGTCTCCCGTCAGGGCGCATCGCCCGCGGGCAAGAGCGTTTCGCTGCGCAGGCTGGCGGCCCTGCCGCTGACGTTGCCCGGTCACCAGCACGGCGTCCGTTCCATCGTCGAGCAAGCTGTTCACTCGCAGGGCCTGCGTCTGTCGAATGTGACGGTGCTGGCCAAGAGGGCGGGCGCGCCCAGTACTACTGCCTGTCGGTGAGCAACGTGGAGCGCCTGCACAAGGCGCTGGGCTGCCTGAGCGAGGGGATCGTGGTCAGCCAGGTGATGCCGGCGGTGCAGACCGGCAACCTGCCCGTGGCTCAGGCCGAAAGCGATTGCGTTCCGCAAGGACGACGAAAAGCTGCGTGCTTTGCTGCTCAGGGAGATGAAGGTGCTGCTCGCGGAGGGAACCCTGCAGAAGCGCCACGAGCACTGGTTCAACTCGCCGCTTCCCGAAGTGGGAGTCAATCTGGCGATCCCCATCAGCTATGTGTTGCGGGAGACATGGAAGACGCCGACGGACAGCTATGTCGACTACTCGTACGGGCACTTACCCGACTGAGTGTCGAGGTCCTTGAGCGGCAACCGCTTCAACCGCGGAAATGGCAGGCCACGAAATGGCCGGGCGTCGATTCCTTCAGTGCTGGCGTCTCGGTGCCGCACAGGGGGAACTGCGCAATCGGGCAACGGGTGTTGAAGCGGCAGCCGGACGGCGGATGCACCGGGCTGGGCACGTCGCCCTGCAACATGATGCGTTTGCGCTTGATCTGGGGGTCCGGGATGGGGACGGCCGACATCAGGGCCTCGGTGTAGGGGTGCAAAGGGTTGGCGTAGAGGTCGCGCGCGGGCGCGATCTCGGCAATGCGGCCCAGGTACATCACCGCCACGCGGTCGCTGAAATGCTCGACCACCGACAGGTCGTGCGCGATGAACATGTAGGTCAGCTGCAGCTTGTCCTGCAGGTCTTCCAGCAGGTTGATCACCTGCGCCTGCACCGACACGTCCAGCGCCGAAACCGGTTCGTCGCACACCACCAGGCGCGGGTTCACCGCGAGGGCGCGAGCGATGCCGATGCGCTGGCGCTGCCCGCCGGAGAACTCATGCGGGTAACGGCGCATGTAGTCGGGGTTGAGGCCCACCATCTGAAGCAGTTCGGCGATGCGGTCCCGGTACTCGCCCGGTCCCTGCGACAGCTTGTGGATGGTGAGCGCCTCGCCGATGATCGCGCCCACGGTCATGCGCGGGTTGAGCGAAGCATACGGGTCCTGGAAGATGATCTGCATGTCGCGCGCGAGTGCGCGCAATTCGTCCTTGCCCATGGCCGTGACGTTGCGGCCGTCGAACCAGACTTCGCCCGACGTCGGTTCGATCAGGCGCAGGATGCAGCGGCCGGTCGTGCTCTTGCCGCATCCCGACTCGCCCACCACGCCCAAGGTTTCACCGGCCGCGATGTCAAAGCTCACCCCATCGACAGCGTGCACCTTGTCAACCTGGCGGCTGAACACGCCGCCCTTGACCGGGAAATGCTTCACCAGCTCGCTCACGCGCAGCAGCGGCTCGGTCATGCGGCTATCTCCTCGGCGCGGATGCACGCGACCTTGTGGCCGGGCACGATCTCGCGCAGCGGCGGCGTCGCGGCGCTGCATTCGGGAATGGCGTATTTGCAGCGCGCCGCAAAGCGGCAACCCTCGGCCGGCTCGATCAGCTTGGGCACGCTGCCGCCAATGGATTCCAGCCGCACCCGGTGCGTGGCGGCCCGGTCGATGCGCGGGATTGAGCGGATCAGGCCCTGCGTGTAGGGATGGCGCGGCCGGGCGAACAGCTCGGTGGCACTGGCCTCTTCAACCACCTTGCCGGCGTACATCACCACCACGCGCTGCGCCATCTCGGCCACCACTCCCATCGCGTGCGTGATCAACATGATCGACATGCCCAGCCGCGACTTCAACTCATTGAGCAGGTCCAGGATCTGCGCCTGGATGGTCACATCCAGCGCCGTCGTCGGCTCGTCGGCGATCAGCAACTGCGGGTTGCAGGAGAGTGCCATCGCGATCATGACCCGTTGGCGCATGCCGCCGGAAAACTGGTGCGGGTAATCGTGGATGCGACGCTCGGGCATGGGAATGTTCACCAGCTTGAGCATCTCGGTCGCCTGGTCCAGCGCCGAGCGCCGGCTGAAGCCCCCGTGCAGGCGCACCGATTCCGCGATCTGCTCGCCCACGGTGTAGACCGGGTTCAGCGAGGTCATTGGCTCCTGGAAGACGATGGCGATTTCCTTGGTGCGCACCCTGCGCATGCCCGCGTTGTCCAGCGGCACCAGGTCGCGGCCCTGCCACAACACCTGGCCGGCGACGATGCGCCCCGGCGGCATCGGGATGAGCTTGAGCACGGTCATCGCCGTCACGGTCTTGCCGCAGCCGGACTCGCCGACAACGCACACTGTTTCGCCGCGCTCCACCGAGATGTCGACGCCGTCGACGGCGTGCAGCCAGCCGTCCTCGGTCTTGAAGTGGGTCTTGAGGCCCTTGATCTCGAGCAATGCCATTTTCTTAATCAGTTGGGGTCAGAGCACAATTTGCTGTGCAAATTCGTGATCTGACCCGCAAGTTTTTATTGCACATCCCTCGGATCCAGCGCGTCGCGCAGGCCGTCGCCGATGAAGTTGATGCACAGCACCGCCACGGAGATCGCCGCGCCCGGGAACATGGCCCAGTAGGTGGCGATGTCCAGGTATTCCTTGCTGTCGTAAAGGATGCGGCCCCAGGTCGGGATGTCCGGCGGGAAGCCCAGCCCCAGGAACGACAGCGTTGACTCCGCGATGATGGCAGCCGCCACGTCAATGGTGCCGGCCACGATCACCGGGCCGAGCGCGTTGGGCAGGATGTGCCGCACCACCTGGCGCGACGTGCTGGCTCCGAGCGCCCGTGCCGCCTCGACGAATTCCTTTTCGCGCAAGGAGAAGAATTGCGCGCGCACCAGCCGCGCCACCGGCATCCAGCGGAAACCGCCGATGACAAACACGATCAGCAGGAAGACCCCGACCTCCGGGCCGAACGCGGCCTTCAGGCCGTCGCGGAACAGGTAGATGAGCAACAGCAACAATGGCAATTGCGGCAGCGAAAGGAACAGGTCGGTGAGCCACATCAGCGCGGCGTCGATGCGGCCGCGCGACATGCCCGCGATGGAGCCAATGGTCACCCCAACCATGATGGCCATGGCCATCGCCGCAACGCCCACGGCCAGCGAGATGCGCCCGCCATAAAGCATGCGCGCGAAGATGTCCTGGCCCAGGTCGTCGGTGCCGAACGGATGTTTCCAGGTCGGCGGCTTCAGGCGCGCGGAGAAGTCGATCTCGTTGATGGCGAGTTTCCACACCAGCGGACCGAACAAGACCATCGCCACCATCAAACCCAGCACAAACAGGCTCGCCAGCGCGAGTTTGTGCCGACGGAACCTTCTCCATGAATCGGCAAGCAACGACACGCTGCGCGCGGAGGCCGCAGAGCCACCATCGGAACGCCCGAGGCCGGCCGGAACGCCCGAGGCCGGCATCGCCGCCAGCACGTCGTGCAGATGGCCGGGCGACGGGCTATCGATAGGAGATTCGGGGGTCGAGCCAGCCATAGATCAAATCGGCAATGAGGTTGAAGAGGACGACCAGGCACGAGAGGACGAAGGTCACGCCCATGATCACCGGCGTGTCGTTGCGCAGGATCGCGTCGATCAGCAGCGAGCCGATCCCCGGGATGCGGAAGATCTGTTCGGTGACGATGGCGCCCCCGAAGATCGCAGGCAATTGCAGCGCCACCAGCGTGACCACCGGGATCAACGCATTGCGCACCACGTGCTTCATCACGATGTCCCAGTCCGACAGGCCCTTGCTGCGCGCCGTGGTGACATGGTCCAGGCGGATCACGTCCAGCATGGCCGAGCGCACGTAGCGGGTCCAGCTCGCGCCCTGAAAGAGGCCCAGCACCATCACCGGCATGACGGCCTGCTTCAGGTGCAGCCACCACCATTCCCAGCCGGTCGCCGCAATGTCGGCCCGGTAGACGAAAGGCAGCCAGTCCAGCTTGATGGAGAACAGCAGGATGAGCAGCAGGCCGGTGAAGAAGGTGGGCAGAGAGAACCCGACGAACGCCAGCGCGCTGGCGATGCGGTCAAACCAGGAATACGGACGCATCGCCGAATAGATGCCCACCGGCAGCGCCACCATCAGCGCCAGGATCTGGGACGCGCCGATCACCGCCAGCGTGACCGGCACGCGCTGCAGGATCAGCCGGTCGACATCCACCCGGCTGATGAATGAGAAGCCCCAGTCGCCCGTGGCCATGGCCCACAGCCAGCGGAAGTAGCGCTGCCAGATCGGGTCGTCCAGGCCGAACTGCTTGCGCAGGTTGGCCTGCACCTCCGGCGGCACATTGGGATTGAGCGCCATTTCGGCGAAGGGGTCACCCGGCGCCAGCGCCAGGATGGTGAACAACACCACGCTGATACCCAGCAAGCTGGGCACCGCGATCAGCAGCCGCCGCAGGAGGTAGTTGCCCACGGCGGGTCTAGCGTACCGGCTGCATCAAGCCTCTTTGTACCAGTTCTGCAGCACCGAGAAGTCGAGGTCCCAGCCCGAGAGCGAGGTCACCAGCTTGTTGCTGGCACCGCGAACGCGCGGCCGGCTGATCAGCGGGATGATGGCGTTGTCCTTGACGACCATGTCGTTCAGCCGGATGAACAGGGCCGCGCGCTTGACCGGGTCCAATTCGCCCTCGGCAGCCGAAAAAGTCTTGTCGTATTCCTCGCTGCGCCAGCGAGCGATGTTGCGGCCCTGCCATTTGTTGGCCTTGGACGAGACTTCCTTGATGGTGTACTGGTCCATGAAGCGCTCGGGGTCGGGCTGGGTCATGGTGGTTGTGTACATCTGTATGTCGGCCCAGAACTTCCCGTAGGTATCCGGGTTCGCGACGTCAGACGAGAAGAAGACCGAGGCCGTGACTGACTTCAGCTCCAGGTCGATGCCGGCCTTCTGGGCCGCCTGCTTGATCACTGCCTGCTCCTTCTGCCGGATGCCGTTGACCGACGTCTGGTAGACGAACTTCATCTTCTTGCCGCCCTTTTCGCGGACACCGTCTGCGCCCTTCTTCCAGCCGGCGGCCTCCAGCAAAGCGCTGGCCTTGTCCACATTGAATTCGAACTTGGTGTTGGGCGAGCGGAACTTGGCCGGGTTGTTCAGGAAGTTCGACGTGGCGACGCCGGTGCGGCCGTAGATGAATTCCTGAATGGCTTTGCGGTCAGCCAGCAGCGACATCGCCTCGCGCACCGCCGGTTCGCTGAACGCGAAATGCTTGGTCTTGATGTTGGACCGCTCACCGTCGACTTCGGTCCAGGGGTCGGTGAGGCTCAGTTGAAGGAACTCGATATCGCCGCTGGGGATGATGTGGACCCGGCCCTTGCCGCCATCCTCCATGCGCTTGAGCACTTCGTCTTCGACCTGCAAATTCCAGGCATAGTCGTACTCGCCGGTCTGCAGCACCGCGCGCGCGGCCGAGGTGGCGTCGCCGCCGCCCTTCATCTCGATCGAATCGAAGAAGGGCTTGTTGGGCATGTGGTAGCTGGTGTTGATTTCACCGCGGACCATGTCGCCCGGCTTGAAATCGACGAACTTGTAGGGGCCGGTGCCCACCGGCTTGAGATTGTTGGGCGCGTCGCGCGATTTGCCGCCGATGTACGCCGAAAACAGGTGCTTGGGAATGATCATGCCCTCGGCGGCGACGAACGCGGTCGCCCAGAAGGGGGTGGCTTTGGAGAAGGTGACCTTGACGGTGTGCGAGTCGACCTTGGTAACGACCACGTCCTTGTAGACGCCGGACGTGACCGCGGCCGTGGCCGGGTCCTTCGCGTACTCCCAGGTGAAGACACAGTCGTCGGCGGTGAACGGCTTGCCGTCGTGCCAGGTCACGCCCTGCTTGAGCTTCCAGGTGACGGACTTGCCGTCGGCGGCGAGGCCGCCGTTCTCGCGCGTCGGAACTTCGGTCGCGAGGATCGGGACCAGGTTGCCGTCGTTGTCCCACACAGCCAGCGGCTCGTAGAAGATCCGCGAGCCTTCCTGGTCCTTGGTGCCGTTGGCGAAGTGCGGCTGCAAGAGCGTTGCGCCCTGCCACCACAGCACCTTGAGCGGTCCGCCGCCGCCCCGCTTGGTCG
>JBDSWB010000102.1:0-8765 GCA_039926915.1 Ramlibacter sp. | reverse complement strand
GTCCGCGCGGATCGCCGAGCAGGTGCGCGCCGGCATCCAGGCGCTGCCGCGCGGACAGCGCTACGCCGGCATGGCGATGGGGTTCACCACCGCCCAGACCTACCGCTACGTCATCCTGCCGATGGCGTTGCGCATCATCATGCCGCCGCTGACCAGCGAGTCGATGAACCTGCTGAAGAACTCCTCGGTGGCGTTCGCGGTGTCGATCGCCGAGCTCACCATGTTCGCCATGCAGGCGCAGGAGGAAACCTCGCGCGGCATCGAGGTCTACCTCGCCGTGACGGCGCTGTACGCAGTCTCGGCCTTCACCGTTAACCGGGTCTTCGCCTTCATCGAAAAGAAGGTGCGGATACCGGGCTTCATCGTGGCCGGCGGGACGGGAGGCCACTGATGAACATGCACCCCCACGTTCACAGGTGTTCACTGCCCCCCGAGGGGGCGCATGCCTCCCTAGAGGCGGCTCGTCGGGAGGCATGATGGGCAACCTCGACCTTACTTTCGTCAACTGGGACATCATCTCCAAGTTCGTCGTCAATGGCTTCCTGTTCAGCGTCGAACTCACCATCGTCGCCACCCTGGGCGGCATCCTTTTCGGCACCATCCTGGCGCTGATGCGCCTGTCGGGCAAGTCATGGCTGGTCTATCCCGCCACTTTCTACGTCAACGGCATGCGCTCCATTCCGCTGGTGATGGTGATCCTGTGGTTCTTCCTGCTGGTGCCCCTGCTCATCGGCAGGCCAGTGGGGGCAGAGTATTCGGCCAACATCACCTTCGTCGCGTTCGAGGCGGCGTACTTCAGCGAGATCATGCGAGCGGGCATCCAGTCGATCCCGCGCGGGCAGGTGCATGCGGGACAGGCCGTGGGCATGACCTACGCCCAGAACATGAAGCTGATCGTGCTGCCGCAGGCCTTCCGCAACATGCTTCCGGTGCTGCTGACGCAGACCATCATCCTGTTCCAGGACACGTCGCTGGTCTACGCCATCGGCGCCTACGACCTGCTCAAGGGCTTCCAGACCGCCGGCAAGATCTACGGCCGGCCGGAAGAGGCCTACCTGCTTGCAGCCATCGTCTACTTCATCGTCTGTTTCGGCCTGTCCTACATGGTCAAGCGCCTGCAGCTCAAGATCGCCATCATCCGGTAGATGACCCCCATGCTTTTCACTTCGTGTAATACGCTGCCCCCCGAGGCGGCCGCAGTTGCCTTGGGGCGGCCCGGCGGTAACTGATCAAAGGAAGAAAACATGATCGAAATCAACAATGTCTCCAAGTGGTATGGGCCCGTCCAGGTCCTCACCGACTGCTCCGTCAAGATCAACAAGGGCGACGTGGTCGTGGTGTGCGGCCCCTCGGGTTCCGGCAAATCCACGTTGATCAAGACCGTCAACGCGCTCGAACCGGTGCAAAAGGGCGAGATCACCGTCGACGGTATTTCGGTGACCGATCCCAAGACCGACCTGCCCAAGCTGCGCAGCCGTGTCGGCATGGTGTTCCAGCACTTCGAGTTGTTCCCGCACTTGTCAGTGACGGAGAACCTGACCATCGCGCAGATCAAGGTGCTCAACCGCACGCCAGCCGAGGCGATGACACGCGGCCTGAAAATGCTGGACCGCGTCGGCCTGATGGCGCACAAGGACAAGTTCCCCGGCCAGCTCTCCGGCGGCCAGCAGCAGCGCGTGGCGATTGCCCGCGCGCTGTCGATGGACCCGATCGTGATGCTGTTCGACGAGCCCACGTCGGCGCTGGACCCCGAGATGGTGGGCGAGGTGCTGGACGTCATGGTCAAGCTGGCCAGGGAAGGCATGACCATGATGGTAGTCACCCACGAGATGGGCTTTGCGCGCAAGGTGGCCAACCGCGTGATCTTCATTGACGTGGGCGGCAAGATCCTCGAGGACTGCGACAAGGATGAGTTCTTCAGCCACCCCGAGAATCGGCAGCCGCGGACCAAGGACTTCCTGAGCAAGATCCTGGCGCACTAGAAAAACGCGGAGCGTTTTTCTAGTGGACTGATTCGATGACAAAGGCCGGGGAAAGCCCGGCCTTTGTCATGGTGCGGCCGGCTTGCGCGTTGCTACAGGCGGCCCGTGCGCCTGCGGCGTCTGGGAGAATGGCCGCATGACTGACCAGATCACCATCACCCGCCCCGACGACTGGCACCTGCATGTGCGGGACGGCGAGGCGCTGCACACGGTGGTGCCGCATACGGCCGCCCAGTTCGGCCGCGCCATCATCATGCCGAACCTCAAGCCGCCGGTCACGACGGCCGCGCAGGCGATGGCTTACCGCGAGCGCATTCTGGCGGCGGTGCCGGCGGGCAGGGACTTCCAGACGCTGATGACGCTGTACCTCACCGACAACCTGCCGCCTGACGAGATCAAGCGGGCGAAGGATGCAGGCGTGGTGGCCGTGAAGCTGTACCCGGCGGGCGCTACCACCAACAGTGACGCGGGTGTCACGTCGTTGAAGAAAACCTATAGGACGCTGGAGGCCATGCAGCGCGAGGGCCTGCCTCTGCTGGTCCATGGCGAAGTCACGTCGCCCGACATCGACCTGTTCGACCGAGAAGCGGTCTTCGTCGACACGCAGCTTATTCCGTTGCGTCGTGACCTGCCGGAGCTGAAGGTCGTCGTCGAGCACATCACCACCCGCGAAGCCGCGCATTACGTGCGTGATGCCGACCGCTTCGTCGGCGCCACGATCACAGCGCACCACCTCCTCTACAACCGCAACGCGATCTTCCTCGGGGGCATTCGTCCTCACTACTATTGCCTGCCGGTCCTCAAGCGCGAGACGCACCGCCTGGCACTGGTCCAGGCGGCGGTGAGCGGCAGCCCGAAGTTCTTCCTGGGCACTGACAGCGCTCCGCACCCGGCCCACCTGAAGGAGCACACGACGGGTTGCGCGGGATGCTACACGGCCCACGCAGCGATGGAACTGTACGCCGAGGCTTTCGACAACGCCAATGCGCTGGACAAGCTCGAAGGCTTTGCCAGCTTCCACGGCGCCGACTTCTACGGCCTGCCGCGCAACAGCGGCACCGTGACGCTGCGCCGCGAAACCTGGACCGCGCCGGAGAGCTTCGCTTTCGGCGAGGCCAAGCTCAGGCCGCTGCGGGCGGGCGAAACACTAGATTGGCGAATTGTCCCTCAAGGAAGATCATGAATCCCAAACCGCGTGTCGCTTTGCTCATCGATGCTGACAACGCACCAGCCGCGAAGATCGATCTGATCCTGAACGAGCTCTCCACTTTCGGCGAAACGAGCATCCGTCGTGCCTATGGCAATTGGAAGAAGGCCGAACTTAAAGGCTGGGAAGATGTGTTGCATGAGCACGCGATTCGACCGATGCAACAGTTCGACTACTCGAAAGGGAAAAACGCTAGTGATATGGCGATGGTGATAGATGCGCTCGACCTGCTTTACACCGACAGTCCGGACGCTTTCGGAATCGTTTCTTCCGACGCCGACTTCACGCCGCTCGTTATGCATTTGCGAGCAAAGGGAGCTGCAGTCTATGGCTTTGGTGCGCGCAAAACGCCAGAGCCTTTCGTGAATGCGTGCTCACGTTTTCTCTTTCTCGACAAATTGCCAGAGGGTTCAGCCGAACCCGAAGCCGGAGTCGAGGCGACCCCCACCGTGCCGTTGCGGGCTACCACGTCCCAACTCAGGCAGGATGCCAAACTGGTGATGCTGTTACGAAATGCGGTGCAGGCCGCGGCGGACGACGAGGGCTGGGCGCGAGTCGGCCCGGTAGGCAGCCAGATCGCCAACCAGGCGTCGTTCGATTCGCGCAATTACGGCTACGCAACGTTGACCAAGCTATTGGCAGCGACTCAACTTTTCGAGCTGGCTGATGAGGGCAAGTCGACCGTCATGGTGCGCGACAAGAAGCTGGCCAAGGTAGGGCGCCACTGAAGGCGCTCGCCGTGAATTGGGCGATTGATTGGGCTGCACCGTGGTATTCGCATTGGCGTGTCACGGGGGAGGAAGTCATGCACCATGCCGCGGGCGGGCGCGACCTGTACGATGCACTGAACCAGCAGCAACCTGCCGGCGTGACCTTCGTGCCACCCAATGAATTTCCGTCCGGCGTCGCCTACGAGCAGTTCATCTTCCAGCAGACGCGATGCCCCACGCGAGAGGGCATGCACGACTTCTTCAACGGCCTGGCGTGGCTGGTCATGCCCCAGGCCAAGCGCCAGCTGAACCGGGTGCAGGCCGCCCAGATCGCCGAGCGTGGCGTCATCCCGCAGCGCGGCCCGGTGCGCGACGCGGCCACGCTCTTCGACGAAAACGGGGCCGTTCTGCATGCGCCCGAGGCGCTGTGGCATGCCCTTGCCGCCCGGGAGTGGCGACGGCTCTTCGTCGAACTTCGGCCGCTGTGGGCGCAGGCGAAGCTGCTGGTGTTCGGCCACGCGCTGCTGGAAAAACTGGTGCGGCCACGCAAGAACCTCGCGGCTCACGTCTGGGCGTACCCGTGTCCCACGGGCGCCATTGCGGGGATGGACGCCTGGCTGGCGTCGGAGTTGACGGCCGACCGGCTCGCGGCCAAGCCCTTCCTGCCGTTGCCGGTGCTGGGCATTCCGGGCTGGTGGCCCGAAAACGGCAACTTTTCCTTCTATGATGACCCTCTGGTGTTTCGTCCTGCAGGGCGGCAAGAACCCAAAATAACAACGCCAGCTGCTGCTTCGTGCCCTTGAATTGGGGTTGGGAAACCTCATCTGCGCGCGGAGTGAACTTCAGTCACTCTTCGGAGAATCAATGAAACGCATCGTCCTGTTCGTCCTGACCAACCTCGCCGTCGTGGTGGTGCTGGGCATCGTTGCCAGCCTGCTGGGCGTGAATCGCTTCCTCACCGCCAACGGGCTCAACCTGGGGGCGCTGCTGGGTTTCGCCGCCATCATGGGTTTCGGCGGCGCGATCATTTCGCTGCTGATTTCCAAGCCGGTGGCCAAGTGGAGCGCCGGCGTGAAGCTGATCGAGCAGCCGGGCAATGCGGACGAAGCCTGGATCGTCGAGACCGTGCGCAAGTTTGCGACGCAGGCCAACATCGGCATGCCCGAGGTCGGCATCTTCGAGGGCGAGCCCAACGCCTTCGCCACCGGCGCTTTCAAGAACAGCGCCCTGGTGGCTGTCTCCACCGGGCTGCTGCAAGGCATGACGCGCGAGGAGGTCGAGGCCGTGATCGGCCACGAGATGGCGCACATCGCCAACGGCGACATGGTGACGATGACACTGATCCAGGGCGTGATGAACACATTCGTCGTGTTCCTGTCGCGCGTGGTCGGCTATCTGGTGGACAGCTTCCTCAGCCGCGGCAGCAGTCGGTCCGGCCCGGGCATCGGCTACTTTGTGACCACCATCGTTCTCGACATCCTGTTGGGCTTTGTCGCAGCCATCATCGTCGCCTGGTTCAGCCGCCAGCGGGAGTTCCGCGCGGATGCCGGATCTGCCAAATTGCTGGGCCGCCGCCAGCCCATGATCAACGCGCTGGCGCGGCTGGGCGGGATGGTGCCTGGCGAGTTGCCCAAGAGTATCCAGGCCTTCGGCATCACCTCGGGCGTGGGCAAGCTGTTCTCCACCCACCCGCCGATCGAAGAGCGCATCGCCCGCTTGCAGCAGAACGCCCCGGCCTGATCCGCCGGGGCCTTCCGAGCGCCGTCAGCGCGCGGGAAAGTCGACCATGGTGTTGTCCATCGGCAGTTCGGCCCGGCGTGCGCGCGGGCCGGGTGCGGGACGAATTTCCACCTGCCCGCGGTCATTGGCGTCGCCGGTGAGCCCTCGCACATCGAACCGGTCGATGACGTAAGGCAGGCCCTGCGCCGACAGCGGCCCGGGGCCCTGCGTGATGTGGAAGTGCAGGTGGGGCGCGCTGGTGTTGCCCGAGTTGCCGGCTTTTGCCAGTACCTGGCCGCGCTTCACGCTATCCCCCTTGCGGACCTGGATCGAGCCGGGTTGCAGGTGTGCGTAGAAAGCAAACCGGCCGCTGCCCAGGTCGATGATCACGTGGTTGCCTGAAGCGTTCTGCAGCGTCGTGTCGCCCGGCAAGGCGCCCGAAACCCGCTCGGGCAGGCCATCCAGGACCGATGCCACTCTCCCGTCGGCGACGGCGATGGCGTTTTGGCCGTAGGTGGGGTAGTCGCGGTTGACTGTTGCGGAGCCCTTGAACATATGGCGCTCGTCGTCCAGCTTCATCCAGTCGATGGCGAAGCGTTGCGCGACGAAGTACTGACCGTTCACTGGAAAGCCGGCCTGGCGGTGGCCGCCGTCGCAACAGCTGTTGAGCGCCACCCAGCCGGTTCCTTCCAGCGGCGGCCCCACCACCAGGGCGCGCTGGCTGCTCACGCGCAAGCGCGCGGCGGTCTGCACTTCGGCTTTCGCGGGTGCCTGGGGATTTGCGGGGCGCGCTTCCACCATTTCGGTGGTGACACGGTGGGTCAGCACACGTGGCAGGGTGGCGCCTTCGGGCCATGAGACGTCGAGCCAGAAAATGCCGCTTTGCGCAGGTTCCAGGTGTTCGGCAATGTCCCGGTTGATGAGGGTGAAGACGGCTTTCAGCTGCGGCCCGGAGATCGTGGAGACGACTTCGCCGGTCGCTTCGTTCAGCACTTCGACCGACTTGATCCGAACCGCTGCCTTGCGGGCGTTTGTGACGATCAGTTCGTAGTCGAGGTGAATGCGCGCATCGCTGCCGCGAAAGGGAATCGGTTCACCCGAGGCCAGCAGCACCAGGGGCGTGTCGCGGTCGTTTTCGCCGGCGAAGGAGAGGTCGTCCAGCGCTCGATTGCCGGCGCCGTGGGCCAGGCCCCAGATGATGGAAGCCGCTGCCAGCACTGCCGCTTTTCGTCCCATGGATCACCCCTCCGCTTTTAAAAAACAGGATGCTACCTGCAGGTGCGCCGCCTGGCCGCCACGTTTACCCGGACAGCCTGCCCTTGCCTTCGGGGAACATGGACAGCGCGACGGCCTCGCCCACCCGGATGCCGTCGACCCCCGCCGACAGAATGCCTCCTGCGTAACTCGCGCCCTCGCCGGCGGGGTACAGCCCCCGCACGTTCAGGCTCTGGTAGTCCTCGCTGCGGGTGATTTTCAGGGGCGACGAACTGCGCGTCTCCACGCCGGTCAGCACGGCGTCGGGCATGTCAAATCCCTTGATCTTGCGGGCGAAGGCGGGCAGCGCTTCACGCAAAGCCGCGACGGCGTAGTCGGGCAGGGCGGCGCGCAGGTCGACCATCTTCACTCCCGGCTTGTATGAAGGCTCCACATCGCCCAGATGTGTCGATGGCCGGCCGGCGATGAAGTCCCCGACCAGTTGCGCGGGGGCCTGGTAATCCCCGCCGCCCAACTCAAAGGCATTCGACTCGAGCCGGCGCTGCAATGCCACACCGGCCAACGGACCGCCGGGGTAGTCGCGCGGATCGATGCCCACGACCATGCCGGCATTGGCGTTGCGCTCGTTGCGCGAGTATTGGCTCATGCCGTTGGTGACGACACGTCCCACTTCGGAAGTGGCTGCCACCACCGTCCCGCCCGGGCACATGCAAAAGCTGTAGACGGTGCGTCCGTTGCCTGCGTGGTGCACCAGCTTGTAGTCGGCGGCGCCCAGCAGCGGATGGTCGGCGTGGCGGCCCCAGCGCGCCCGGTCGATCACGCCCTGAGGGTGCTCGATGCGAAAACCGATCGAGAAGGGCTTTGCCTCCATGAAGACGCCGCGCTCGTGCAGCATGGCGAAAGTGTCGCGCGAACTGTGTCCCAGGGCCAGCACGACGTGGTCGGCCCGCAGTTCGCTGGACTGGCCCGTGGCCTGGTCGAGCACGGTCAGGCCGCGTACCCGCTGCCCCGCCGGGCCTTCCTCGATCAGCAGGTCGGTCACGCGCTGCTGGAAGCGGATCTCGCCGCCCAGCGCAATAATCTGCTCGCGCATGTTCTCCACCACCTTCACCAGCTTGAAGGTGCCGATGTGCGGATGGGCGACGTACAGGATTTCCTCTGGTGCGCCGGCCTTGACGAACTCGTTCATCACCTTGCGGCCGAGGTGGCGCGGGTCCTTGATCTGGCTGTACAACTTGCCGTCGGAGAAAGTGCCCGCTCCGCCCTCGCCGAATTGCACATTGCTCTCAGGGTCGAGGAGGCCCTTTCGCCAGAGGCCCCAGGTGTCTTGCGTGCGCTCGCGAACCGCCTTGCCGCGCTCCAGCACCACCGGACGCAGGCCCATTTGCCCCAGCACCAGCGCCGCGAAGATGCCGCAGGGGCCGAAGCCCACCACCACCGGCCGCAGCGCAGGCGGGGCGGCCGCGTGAACGGGCGGATGCCAGACCATGTCGGGCGTGGCAGCGATGTGTGGCTGGCCGGAGAATTTGACGAGCAGCGCCGCTTCAATCGAAGCATCGGCCAGTGTCACATCGACGATGTAGACCGCGGTGAGGTCGGCTTTGCGTGCGTCGAAACTTCGTTTGAAGACGTCGGCGCGGTCGATCTTCGTGGGTGCGAGGCCCAGGATGCGGGCGGCGGCGGCGTGCAACACCGGTTGCGGATTTTCCGCCTCGGCCAGCGTCAGCTTGATCTCCGAGAGTCTGATCATGGGGCGTCCTACGGCCTGTGTTGATCAGGCAGGCAAGAGGTGACCGATAATACCCGCGTGAAGCCCGCCAGACCGCCGCTGGTGCAATCTGGGAAACCAGGCACTGGAGGAATGTCCGGACTGCAAAGGGCAGCGTAGCAGGTAACACCTGTCCACCGTGAGGTGAGGATCAGAGCAACAGA
>JBDSWB010000101.1:0-9111 GCA_039926915.1 Ramlibacter sp. | reverse complement strand
GCGCCCATGGCCCGGGCCTCGGGTGAGAGTTCGTCCAGCAGCGCAACCACGGACTGCTTGCAGGGGTAGGTGATGTTGAGGCCGGCGAATCCCATGACGCGCGCGGCCGTGAGCAGGCCAGGCAGTTGATCGACGGAGCCGGGCGTCCGGTCCAGGTCGATCAGCTGGTAGTGCAGCCGGAGGCCGTGGTGGCGTGCCTCCTCTTCCTGCATCGCTGGTGTCAGCGAGAGCTGGATGCCCGCGCCGATGAGGCCCAGCAACAGCTTGTCAGCCACCAGGGTCACCCCGAGTAGCCCGCCAGCCGCGGCAGCACCAGCACAAAGGAGGGCCAAAGGGCCACCACGGCGAGCGCACCGATCATCACGGCCAGGAAGGGCAGGGACTCACGTACCAACACTGCCAGCGGCACGTTGGCAATCTTTGTCATCATGAACAGCAGCAGGCCATAAGGCGGTGTGACCAGACCGATCATGATATTCAGCACCGCCATCACACCGAAGTGCACCGGGTCAATTCCCAGCGCCGTGGCCGTGGGCAGCAGTACCGGCAGGATGATCAGGATGATGGTGGAGCCTTCGAGCAGGGCTCCCAGCACCAGGAGGATCACATTGACCAGCAGCAGAAAGGCGATGGGCGACAGGTTGAGCCCCTTGAGCATGACGCTGAGCGTGGCCGGGATGTTTTCTGAAGTGATGACGTAGTTGAAAACCAGCGCCCCGGCGATCAACATGCCGATCGAAATGCTCATGCGCGCGCTGGACAGCAGTGCGTCGTACAGGTCGCCCCAGCCCATGCTGCGGTAAAGGCCGGCGCTTATCAGCAGCGCGTAGGCGGCGGCGACGCCTGCCGCTTCGGTGGGCGTCGTGATGCCGCTGTACAGACAACCCAGCAAAATGACCGGCAGCATGAGTGCCGGGAAAGCTTCACGCGTGATGCGCGGCATGTCGCGCAACGGTACCCTGGGCTCCACCGGGAAGCCGCGGCGCTTCGCCAGAAAATAGATCAGGCCCATCTGTACAGCACCCAGCAAAAGGCCTGGTAGCACGCCACCTATGAACAGGTAGCCGATCGAAGTTCCAGACACCAGCGCATAGAGCACCAGCGGGATAGACGGCGGCAGGATGGGGCCGATGACCGCGGCCACAGCGCTCAGCGCGGCAGAAAAACCGGGCGAGTACTTCCCGTCTCGCGTCATCATGGTCTGCATGACTTTGCCCGTGGCTGCGGCATCCGCCAGTGCCGAGCCCGACATGCTGGCGAACACGATGCTCTGCAGCACATTCACCTGCGCAAGCCCGCCCGGGAAACGGCCGACGATGGCGTTGCAAAAGCGCAGCAGTCGGTCGACGATGCTCCCCTGGCTCATGATGGTCGCGGCCAGGATGAACAGTGGGATGGCCAGCAGCAGGAAGCTGGAGTAGGTTCCGTTCAACAACTGTTCCGCAGCGGTCCCCACGTCCACGCCTTTGGCATACAAATACAGCACTGAGCCGCCGATCATGGCGTGGCCGATGGGCACGCCAAGAAGACTGAGTCCGACGATGGCGTACAGCGCTAGCGAGAAAGGGCTTGTGAAGTTCAAGTAGAAGGCGGCGTTGGCGGGCCGTCAGGTTTGGGTGTGGGCCCGCCAACGAGTTGCCGCAGACCACGGGCCATGACCGCCACACTGAAGATCAGGTAAATCGAATACATGACATCCATGCGGATGCCCAGGTAAGAACTCTTTTCCACCTTCATGAAGGTGACGTACGACCAGGATCCCGGCAGGGAAATGCCGTAAAGCACGATCAGGCTGAGGGCGCCGATGGCGCCGATCACGCGTCGCCAGGTGCGCCCGCCGCGATCCGCGATGAAGTCCAGGCGAATTTCCTCGTCGTCCTTCAGAACGAAGGCCGCGCCCCAGAGCACCAGCCACAACCAGGCCGCCAGCGAGAGCTCCGTGGTCCAGCCCACCGGCCAGTTGAACAGGTAGCGCAAGACGATCTGCACAATGAAGGCGACGAAGATGACTCCCAGCAGAACCGCCGCTACCATCTCGGCAAACCGGTGCAGGCGGCTCGTCCAGCGGTCAAGCATGCGCCCGGCCTTCACTTCAGGGCGTTGATCTTGTCCAGCATGCCGGCAGGCCAGGTCTTGGCATCGTCAGAGGCCAGGTACACCTTCTGGGCATAGTCGCGGAAGGCGTTGATGTTGGGCACATACACGTCCAGGCTCGCCTTGCGGAATGTCTCGGCCAGTTCGGCTTCTCGCTTGGTGTGCTCGCCCGCGCTCCAGGCCATTGCCTTGTCGGCGGCAGCCTGGAACGTCTTCTGCTTCGCTGGCGACATGCTGTTCCAGGTTTTCAGGTTGAGGGTCAGTACGTCGAAAGCCACCAGGTGCGAGGTCAGCACGATTTCGCCCATGACTTCGTAGAATTTCATGTTCTGCACGTTAGGCAGCGGATTGTCCTGGCCGTCGATCGCGCCGGTCTGCAGGCCGGTGTAGGTCTCGGCATAGGCCATGGGCGTGGGGTTGGCGCCCAGCGATCGGCCCAGCAGCTGCCAGGTTTCGCCAGGCGGCATGCGCAGCTTCACTCCCGCCAGATCGGCCGGGACGTTGATCTTCTTCTTGCCCTTCAGGCCCACATGGCGGGTGCCGAAGAAGGTGGGGCCAAGGATCTTGACCTTGAGCTGGTCTTCCGCAATCTTCTTCATCTGCGCGCCCAGGTCGCTCGCGAAGAATGCGTTCAGGTGGTTGGCGTCGCGGAACAGGTAGGCGGAGGTCAGCAGCGACCAGGCCGGCACCTGCTTGGAGATGTCCTGGGGCGCGATGTTGCCCATTTCAAGGTTGTCGCGCTGCAGGGCGACCAGCTCGGTGCCCTGGCGGAACAGCGTGGAGTTCAGGTGCATCTCCACCTTGAAGTCGGGCTCGACGTCCTTGGCGAACATCTTCATCATGTCGGCGCGGATGTCCTTGTCCGAGAAGACCGCCGCGAAGCGCAGGGTCTGCGGAGCCTGGCCCCATGCGGGCAGGAACGCGCCGGCGGCCAGCGAGGTGCCCGCGCCCAGCAGGGTTCGGCGTTGGATGAGAGGGTTCATGGTTGTCTCCTTGGTGTCGAAATGATGTACTTAAAGGGTTCAGGCCGCAGTCGTGGCCAGCCGCTGCGCCAGGGCGCGAAGGGCCAGTTCGTAGCCGAACGCGCCGAAGCCGCAGATGACGCCCGTGGCGGCGAGTGACACCAGCGATTGCTGGTAGAGCGGGTCACGCCTGTGAATGTTGGTCACGTGCACTTCGGCGATGGGCTGGTCGACGGCCTTGAGCGCATCGAGCAGCGGGATCGACCGGAAAGAGAGCCCGGCCGGGTTGATGACGATCGCTGCGGCGCATTCGCGGGCCTCCTGGACCCAGTCGACCATCACCCCCTCGTGGTTGGTCTGGCGGAACTCACACGCCAGGCCCAGCTCGCGGGCCACACGGCGGCACAGCTGCTCGACCTGCGCGAGCGTCGTGCTGCCGTAGAGGTTCGGCTCGCGGACCCCGAGCAGGTTCAAGTTAGGGCCATTGAGGATGTAGACCGTGGCGCTCATGCGACCGATTGTTCGGGCGCAACATGAAGCACTTTCTGAATTGGAAACATGTTTCATAATGCAGAATATGAGCACTGCCCTGGACCGCGCCCTCTCGATGCTGGAGCACTTGTCCGAGCACCCGAACGGCCTGCCGATGACCTTGATCGCCTCGGAGCTGGACATTCCGCTGAGTGCCTGTCATCGCCTGCTCGCGGACCTGCAGCGCCGCGGCTACGTGCGCCAGGCGCGCAAGCAGGGCGACTACGTGCTGACGACCCGGATCGTTTCGCTTGGGCTCGGGTTCCTCAGCAGCGCCGGTATCGTCGACGTCGCGGAGCCGCTGCTCGAGCGCCTCGCGCAAGCCTCAGGCGAACTGGTGCGGCTTTCGATCGTGGACGAGGACCGCCTCACCTGGGTGGCCAAGTCGCAGGGCATGCGCCAAACCGGCCTGCGCTACGACCCGGATATGGGCATGGACGCGCGCCTGTCGTGCACGGCTTCCGGCCATGCCTGGCTGATGACGCTGAGTGACGAGCGCGCGCTCGAGCTGGTCTCGCGCCAGGGCTTCGGCAAGCCTTCGGAGTTCGGGCCGAAAGCGCCGACCACGATCAAGGCACTCGTGGGTTTCCTGCATGCGGCGCGTGTGCGAGGCTACGCAATGATCGACGAGGTGTTTGCCCCTGGCATGACGGCGATGGGCGCGCCGGTGCTCCGGCGCAAGGAGGCGATCGGCGTCATCAGCATTGCCGGGCCGCGCAGCCGGTTGACCATCGCGCGGATGCACGAGCTGGCACCTGCGCTCAAGGCTGCTGCTGGGGAGCTCGGCCCGATCAGCAATGCCTCCAGCCTCTTCGGCCGGCCCCCGCTCGGCAAGGGCTGAAGCGGAACCGGATGTTGGTACAGCGCCTCGCGCCGAAGTAAGCTTCGCTATTTACCCTGCGCGCACGACACCATGAACAGCTTTCCTCCGATCCCGGCCGAGCGCCTGCCCGAACTGCTGCGCCGCATGCCCAAGGCCGAGCTGCACATCCATATCGAAGGCTCGCTCGAGCCCGAGCTGATCTTTGCCCTGGCGCAGCGCAACGGCGTGCCCCTGGCCTATGCCGGCGTCGAGGAACTGCGCCGCGCCTATGCCTTCACCAACCTCCAGAGTTTCCTGGATATCTACTATGCAGGTGCCAGTGTGTTGCTGAAGGAGCAGGACTTCTACGACATGGCCTGGGCCTACCTGCAGCGGGCCGCCGCGGACAACGTCGTCCACACGGAAATGTTCTTCGACCCGCAGACGCATACCGCGAGCGGCGTCGCCATGGAGACCGTGATCGGCGGACTTCACCGGGCGTGCGAGGACGCACGCGGCCAACTCGGAGTCGATGCTTCGCTGATCATGTGTTTCCTGCGCCACCTGAGCGAAGAGGAGGCTTTCGAGACGCTGGATCAGGCCCTGCCGCACCGCGACAAGTTCATCGGTGTCGGCCTCGATTCGGGCGAGGTGGGAAACCCGCCGGAGAAGTTCGCGAAAGTCTTCGCGCGCTGCGGCGAACTGGGCTTGCATCGGGTGGCCCACGCGGGCGAGGAAGGCCCGCCGGCCTACGTTTGGACGGCCCTGGATCTGCTCAAGGCGGAGCGCATCGACCATGGCGTGCAATCCACCAGGGATGCCGCACTGATGGCGCGCCTGGCCCGCGACCGGATCCCGCTCACGGTGTGCCCGCTGTCCAACCTCAAGCTCTGCGTGTTCCCCCGGCTGGCCGACCATAACATCGGCCAACTGCTGGATGCGGGGCTGGTCGCGACCATGAACTCGGACGACCCGGCCTACTTCGGCGGCTACGTGAACGACAACTTCGTCCAGACTTTCGCTGCAGCGGGCCTGACTGCTGCGCACGCCCGGCAGCTGGCGAAGAACAGCTTCGATGCGAGCTTCATCGACGAGGCGGCCCGGCGCAAGTACATCGATCTGCTGGATGCCAGCTTCGCTGCATTCGTGTAGTCTCGATCAAGTCGTTCAGGGACCGTCCCCCGCAATCTGCGGAGGGCCCTGGTGGTGCGAAGGAGCAGTCCATGCGAGTACGTTTTTGGGGAACGAGAGGGTCGATTGCCACGCCGGGGCCGGGGACGACCCACTTTGGCGGCAACACATCGTGCGTGGAAATCACCACCAATGCAGGCGAGCTGCTGGTCATGGATTGCGGCACCGGCGCGCACCCGCTCGCCGCCTCGCTGATGGCGGATGCCAAAGAACCCATCAACGCAAACATCCTCCTTGGCCACACGCACTGGGATCACATCCAGGGCTTTCCGTTTTTCAGCCCCGCCTTCGTGCAAGGCAATACGGTCGCCATCTATGGCCCTGAAGGCAGCCACGGCTCACTGCATAAGGTGCTGGCCGGCCAGATGGAGTTCACCTATTTCCCGGTCGAACTGAATCAGTTGCCCGCCGCCATCACTTATCACGATCTGACCGAGGGGATCCACACGATAGGCAACGTGCGCGTTGCGGCGCAGTTTCTGAACCATCCCGCAATGACGCTGGGCTACCGCATCGAGGCCGATGGCGCGGTGGTGGTGTACCTGGTGGACCACGAGCCTTTTTCGAGCGCGCTGTGGCGCGCAGGCGAAGAGCCCGGCCGCATCGAATCCATCCTGCACGACGGTGACCGCCGCCACGCGAATTTTATGGCCGATGCCGATCTGGTCATCCACGACGCGCAGTACACGCCGGAGGAATACGAATTAAAAAAAACGTGGGGCCACGCCTCGTACGACTACGCGGTGGAGATCGCCTCTGCGGCCGGCGTGCGGCGCCTGGCGCTCACGCACCACGATCCTTCGCATGACGACCGTTTTGTGGCGGATATCGAAGGCCGGGCGCGTGCGCTCGCCTTGAAGGTCGGCAAGGGGCTTGACGTCTTTTGCGCCTACGAGGGATGCGAAATGAACATCGAGCCGCGCGCCGAGCCAACGCCCTTTGTCACGCCAGACGCATCCCAGCCTTCCGTGGCGCAACGAAGTTTCGACATCCTCGTGGTGGACGACGACCTCGACACCCTGGCGTTGATCGTGCGGGCGCTGGAGGCTGATTACACCGTCACCCAGGCCAGCAGCGGCGCGCAGGCGCTGCTGTTGATCGGCGAAAGCGTCCCCGACATGATTTTGGTGGATTACATGATGACGGGAATGGACGGCGTGACGCTGGTCAAGACCTTGCGCGCCCGGCCGGAAACCGAGCATCTGCCGGTGCTGATGTTGACCGGCTTGGCCGATGAGGCCAGCACACGCGCGGGCTTCGACGCCGGGGTGACCGACTACGTGACCAAACCGTTTTCAATTCCCCAGCTGACGGCGCGCGTCCACGCCTGCCTTGCCCGGACGCAAACCAGGTAAGTGGCTCTCAGATCACTTCGACGCGGTCGAGATAGCTGGACAATTCACCCAGCGATTTGTGCGAAGCGGCGAGGTCGGAAATTTCCGCCGCCAGTTCGAGGGCCTTGCCGATGTCGGTAATGGGCTGGAATCCGAAGCCGCCGCCCGAGCCGCGCATGCCATGCCCGAGCCGGCCCACGGTTTCAAAGTCCCCGTCGTACAGGGCGGCGCGCATCGTGATCACATCCTGCCGGCGGTGTTCCAGAAATCCCGGGATCAGGCTCGCCAACACGGGATCCATGCGGACCACAATCGCATCCTTCGGGCCGGAAGGCTGCGGCGCCGATGAAGCCACAGAATGCTCGCGGATCGCCTGCAGCAGCACATCCTGCTTGATGGGTTTGGTCAGGAATGCGGTGCACCCTGCCGCAAGGCACTTTTCCCTGTCCCCCATCAGCGCGGAGGCGGTCAGGGCGATGATGGGCGTGGGCGCGCGCTGGTTCTCCTTTTCCCACTCGCGTATGTTGCGCGTCGCAGTCAGTCCATCCATGACCGGCATCTGCCGGTCCATCAACACCAGGTCGTAGCGCCCGGCGGTGAACTTGTCATAGGCAATCGCGCCGTTCTCGGCGATCTCGATCCGGTAAGGCGTGTGCTGCAGGAATGCCATGGTGATGGTGCGGTTGTCGGGCGAATCCTCGACCAGGAGGATATTGAGCGCCGGCAGCGCAGGTTCCGGGCCGGTGCCCACTGTGACGGCCGCGCGGCGCGTGGCGCCTTCCCATAGGGCGAAGGGCACGTCAAAGGAAAACTCGCTCCCCTTGCCCACTCCGCTTTCCACCCAGATGCGTCCGCCCATGAGCTCGACCAGGCGCTTGGAAATCGTCAGGCCCAGCCCCGAGCCTCCATATTTGCGCGTCGTGGACGAATCAGCCTGCGTGAACTGTTCGAATACCGCGCCGAGTTTTTCGCCGGGTATGCCTATGCCAGTATCCGAAATGGCAAAACGCAGCGTGTCAGGAGGTGAAGTGCGTGTCGCCGGTGTGACTCGCAGCGCGACTTCGCCGGACTCGGTGAACTTGATCGCGTTGCCGAGCAGGTTGAGCAGTACCTGGCGCAGGCGCGTCGGGTCGCCGATCAGATCGGTGGGCACTTCGGGCGCCACCTCAAACACCAGGACGAGCCCTTTTTCCGAGGCGCGCACTGCCACCATTTCCCGCACCTTTTCGATCAGGTCGGTGAGCGAAAACCCGGTGCGCTCCACTTCAAGCTGCGAGGCTTCGACCTTGGAAAGATCGAGGATGTCGTTGATGAGATTGAGCAGGTTGTCGCCGGCGCGGCGGAATATCTGCACGTACTTGTTCTGCTCCTCGGAAAGCGGCGTCTTCGCGAGCAGCTCGGCAATGCCGACAATGGCATTCATCGGGGTGCGGATTTCGTGGCTCATGCTGGCAAGAAAGTCCGACTTGGCGCGGCTTGCGGTCTCGGCCATCGCTTTTGCCTGCTGCAACTCCGCCTCAAGCTGCTTGCTCTCGGTGACGTCACGCGCCGCGGCAAAAACGCCCTGCAGAGTGCGGCCGCGGTCGTAAATGGTGGTCGCGTTGTAAGACACCACGGTTTCTCCGCCGTCCAGGGCGCGCGCGGTCAGCTCATAGTTGGTGACCTTCTTTTCGCTCAGCACCAGCTTGATGGCCGCCTCGGCTCGCTCGGGATCGGTGAAGTAGTTCTTGAACGGCGCGCCGATCAATTCGTCGCGCGTGCAGCCGGTGAGCGCCTCCATCTGCTTGTTGACGTCGGTGATGATGCCGGAAGGATCGGTGGTCATTAGCGCGTCTATGCTCGACTCGATCAGCGAGCGCGTATAGAACTGCTGGTCGCGCAGGCGTTGGTCGAGCTTTTTCTGTTCGGCTTCGACCAGTTTGCGGGCCGTGTTGTCGGTGCCGATCAGCAGGTAGCCGATGATGGCGTCCTGCGCATCGCGCAGCGCGGTGACCGACACCACGGCGGGAAATCGGCTGCCGTCCTTGCGAAAATAGGTCAGCTCGTAGATGTCTTCGATGCCGCGCGAGGCCTTGAACACCAGCGCCTCAAAGCCCGGGGTGATGGGCGTGCCGAGCTCGATGCTCAAGGCCTTGGCGCGCGCGATCACTTCTTGCGGGTCCGAAATGTCCGCCGGCGTGATCTTGTTCATCACCTC
>JBDSWB010000100.1:0-6835 GCA_039926915.1 Ramlibacter sp. | reverse complement strand
AAGTTGGCCAAGGCCCAGTGCTTGAGGTAGGCCTCGCACTTGAACGTGCGGGTCTTGTCCTTGCCGATCGGGATGGTGATTTCCTTTTCTTCCGTGCCGTCCATCTTTTCGGCGGGGACGCTGGCGAGGAAGTCCACGGTCTTCTGGATGCGCGCCTTCAGCTCAGCAAAGGTGGTTTCGGCGTCCTCGAACTTCGGCGCCTCCACTCCGGAAATGCGCGCGATGCCGTTCTTGGCCGCGTCGCAGGCAATCTGAATCTTGCGCGTGAAGGGCAGCATGTCCGGTGCCAGGCGGAACTGCAGCAGCGCATTCGGGTCGATTTTTCTCGCCTCGACATGGGCCTGCCCCTTGTCGAGGATGTGGCTCAGATTGGCCAGGGTGGACTTGAACACCGGAAGGCTGGCGGAAGACATGGAAATCGTCATGGAATGAGCTCCTGTTAACAGAACGAAAGACGCGATGCTAACTGGGAGTGGCGCGCCCTGCTCGCGGAGGTGATTCGGCCCAAGGCACAATCTCGGGATGAACATTGTCATCCTCGACGATTACCAGGACGCGGTGCGCAAGCTGCGCTGCGCCGCCAATTTGGAAGCCTACCCCGCCAAGGTCTACACCAACACCGTCAAGGGCATCGGCCAGCTGGCGGTTCGCCTGCGCGACGCCGACGTGATCGTGCTGATTCGTGAACGCACCCACATAACCCGCCATTTGCTGGAAAAATTGCCGAGATTGCGGTTGATTGCCCAGACCGGCCGCGTCGGCGCGCATGTCGACGTGCAGGCCTGCACCGAGCGCGGGATCGCCGTGGCAGAAGGCGTGGGCTCGCCGATCGCGCCCGCCGAGTTGACCTGGGCCCTGATCATGGCTGCGATGCGGCGCCTGCCGCAGTACATCGGCACACTCAAGCACGGTGGCTGGCAGCAGTCCGGCATGAAGTCCGCTTCCATGCCCCCGAATTTCGGTCTCGGCATGGTGCTGCGCGGCCGCACATTGGGGATCTGGGGGTACGGCAAGATCGGCCAGCTGGTCGCCGGATATGGCAATGCCTTCGGCATGAATGTTCTGGTCTGGGGCAGCCAGGCGTCGCGGGACAAAGCCCTCGCCGACGGCCTGCAGGCCGCCGCTACGCGCGAGGAGCTTTTCAGGGAGAGCGACATCCTCAGCCTGCATGTGCGCCTGTCCGACGAAACCGCCGGCATCGTGACGCTGGAAGACATGGGCCGGATGAAGCCCACTTCGCTGCTGGTCAACACCTCGCGGGCGGAGCTGGTCGAGGCGGACGCGCTGATTGCCGCGCTCAATCGCGGCCGTCCCGGGATGGCCGCGGTCGATGTTTTCGAGAGCGAGCCGATCCTCCAAGGACATGCTTTGCTGCGTCTGGAGAACTGCATCTGCACTCCCCACATCGGCTATGTGGAATTGGACAGCTACGAGACTTACTTCGGCGCCGCTTTCGATAATGTGGTCAATTTCATCAGGGGAACGCCGACCAATATCGTGAATCCGGGCGCCCTGCAGATGCGGCGCTGAGGAGCGGCTCCCCGCGAGTTCCACTTTGTCATCGACCACCACCATCGATCCGGCGGCATCACGGCCCGCCATGCCCCCCGTCCTCTGGCCGCTCCTGTTCGGGAACTTCGTGATCGGCAGCGGTGTGATGGTGGTTCCAGGCACCCTGAACGAGATCAGCGCCTCGTTTGGCGTTTCCATCTCCAGCGCGGGGCAACTGATCTCCGCCGCGGCCGTGCTGATGGCCCTGGGAGCGCCCTTGCTGGCCGCGCTGGTGGCCGGATGGGACCGGCGCCGCCTCCTCGCCCTGTCCATGGTCTGGTACGGCGCCCTGCACCTTGCATGCACTGCCGCGCCGAGTTTCGCGGCGCTGCTTCCCATCCGCGTCCTCACGATGCTTGCCCCTGCCATCTTCACGCCGCAAGCGGCGGCCTGTGTCGGCTTGCTGGTGCCCGCGGAGCAGCGCGGACGCGCCATCACCTTCATCTTCCTGGGCTGGTCCGTGGCATCCGTGCTCGGCATGCCGCTAGGCGCATTCGTCGGCGGCACGCTGGGGTGGCGCGCAGCGTTCGGCCTGATCGGCCTGCTCAGCCTCTTGAGCGCGGCTTGGGTGTGGCGCGCCATGCCCGACGGCGTGAGGCCGCCCGCCCTGTCGGCCGCCGCGTGGCGCGAAACCTTGCGCTCTCGGGCACTGATGCTGTGCGTGCTGGTCACGGTGCTGTATTCGGCCGGGCAGTTCGTGCTGTTCTCTTACTTCGCACCCTATTACAAGCAGCAGATCGGCGTCACACCCACCGAGCTGGGCCTGCTGTTGATGTGGTTCGGGGTGTTCGGCTTCCTGGGCAACATGGTGATGTCACGGTACATCGACCGCATCGGCGCCTCGCGCGCCGTCATGGCCGGAATCGCGGCGATGGCGCTGAGTTTCCTGGTCTGGCCGCTGGGCACAACGCTGGTCCTTGCGGCGCTGGTTTCCATTCCCTGGGCGCTGGGCTGCTTTTCTTCCAATTCCGCCCAGCAAGCGCGTCTCGTCGGCATCGCTCCTGCCCTGGCCGCAGGCTCGATCGCCTTGAACACTTCCGCCATGTACGCCGGCCAGGCGATCGGTGCCGCCGGCGGCGGCTGGCTCATCGCCCACTCGGGGATGAACCTGCTGCATTGGGCGGGCCTCGCCGCGCTGCTGCTCGCGATGGCCACCAGTGCCTGGGCGACCCGCTGGCAGGGCACCCACCGGTTCTGAAAACTTACTGGGGATTGCGGCGCGGCAGTGGCGCGGACCGGCTGCCGGATAATCACTCAATGGCATCTATTTACAAAAAGGTCGGTGTGGTTGGCGCAGGGGCTATGGGCCGGGGAATTGCGCAAATCGCGGCGCAAGCCGGAAGTACCGTCTTTTTGTACGACACCCAGCCGCAGGCAGTGACCAAGGCACGCGACGAATTGTTTTCGCAGTGGGACCGCCTCCTCGAAAAAGGCCGGATGGACGCGAACGCAGTGACAGCTTGCAAGCAGCGGCTACAGCCGGCGGATGGCCTGGCCGGGCTGGCCGATTGCGAACTGGTCGTCGAAGCGGTGGTGGAGAGTCTGGAAGTCAAGCAATCCCTGTTCAGGGAACTCGAGGGCATCGTTGCTGCAGGTGCGGTCCTGGTGACCAATACTTCGTCGCTGTCGGTCACCGCCATCGCGGCGGCTTTGCGGCACCCGCAACGATTCGCCGGCTATCATTTTTTCAATCCCGTGCCCTTGATGAAGGTGGTGGAGGTAATTGCCGGCCTGAAGACGGAAGACGCCGTCTGCCAGCGGCTGGCCGACTATGCCCGTCAGATGGGGCATACACCGGTACGCGCGCAGGACACGCCCGGATTCATCGTTAACCACGCGGGCCGGGGCTACGGCACGGAGGCCCTGCGCCTGGTCGGTGAAGGCGTCGCCGATTTCGTCACTGTCGACCGGATCCTGAAGGACCAGGTTGGCTTCAAGCTCGGTCCGTTCGAGCTGATGGACCTCACTGCCCTCGATGTGTCGCATCCAGTGATGGAGTCGATCTACCGCCAGTATTACGACGAACCGCGCTACAGGCCCAGCGTCATCACCGCCCAGCGCCTGGCCGGCGGTTTGGTGGGCAGGAAGGTCGGAGAAGGCTTCTACCGCTACGTCGACGGCAAGGCCCAGGTTGCGGCCGAGCCCGCGACGCCGGTCGTGGCGGAGATGCCGCCGGTTTGGGTTTCGACACGCGCGGCGCGGCGGTCGGAGCTGTACCAGCTGCTCATGGACGTGGGGGCGAAGATCGAAACCGGGCAGTCCCCTTCCCCGCAGGCGTTGTGCTTGGTGGCGCCGCTGGGCTTCGACGTGACGACGGTCGCAGTGGTGGAGCGACTCGATCCTGCGCGCACTCTGGGCATCGACATGCTGATCGACGACGCAGCGACGAAACGCCGCGTCCTGGCCACCAACCCCGCCACGCGCGCCGACATGCGCGATGCGGCGCACGCCCTCTTCGCCCGCGACGGCAAGGCAGTGAGCGTGATCCGCGACTCCGGCGGCTTCGTGACCCAGCGGGTGGTGGCGACCATCGTCAACATCGCTGCCGACATCTGCCAGCAGCGCATCTGCAGCCCGAAAGACCTCGAAGCCGCCGTGACGCTGGGACTGGGCTACCCGCTCGGGCCGCTGGCGATGGGTGATCGCTGGGGCCCGACGAACGTGCTCGAAGTGCTCTTCAACATGCAGACCGTCTATGGCGACCCGCGCTACCGCCCGTCCCCCTGGCTGCGCCGCCGCGGCGCGATCGGGCTGTCGCTCCTCCATGAAGAACCCTGAACCAGGACAGGGCGGCGCCACCGCCCTGCTTTCTCATCATGCTTAAGAGCACGAGCCGCGGACGCACCATGGTCCTCACACTGAGCAATCCCGATCACCGCAACGCGCTCGGGCCCGAGATGTACGCCGCGGGAGTGGAAGCGCTCAGCGCCGCCGAGACCAACCCGGACGTGCGCAGTGTGATCATCGTTGGCGAAGGCAAGCTGTTCTCGGCCGGCGGCAACCTGCAGCGGCTGAAGGCCAATCGTGAGCAGCCGCCCGAGGTCCAGGCGCAAAGCATCGAAGGCCTGCACAGCTGGATCGAGGCGGTGCGGACCTTCCCGAAGCCTGTGATCGCCGCCGTGGAAGGCGCCGCTGCCGGTGCGGGCTTCTCGCTCGCATTGGCCTGTGATCTGATTGTCGCGGCCGAAGACGCGATCTTCGTCATGGCCTACAGCAACGTGGCACTGTCGCCCGACGGTGGGGCCAGCTGGAGCCTGACACGCGCGCTGCCCCGCCAGCTGGCCAGCGAACTGCTGATGGCCGGCGAGCGCATCGGCGCCGCGCGGCTGATGGAACTGGGCGTCGTCAACCGGGTGGTCGCGCCGGGAACCGCGCTGGAAGAGGCCCATGCGCTGGCCGAAAAACTCAATGCCCGTGCGCCCAACGTGATAGCTTCTGTCAAGGAACTGATCAATGATGCGGCAGGCGCGCAACTCGGCAGCCATCTCGCCTCCGA
Source organism: Ramlibacter sp. (assembly GCA_039926915.1). Taxonomy (GTDB): domain Bacteria; phylum Pseudomonadota; class Gammaproteobacteria; order Burkholderiales; family Burkholderiaceae_C; genus Ramlibacter. The sequence goes on along the minus strand of JBDSWB010000100.1, from coordinate 1,788 downwards.
GCGCGATCACTTCGTGAAGAACCTGCACCATCCCAACGCCGGGCTCGGCATCGCGGCGTTCCTTGACCGGCAGGCGCCGGACTACGAATAAGGCCCGCCCTCTTCCCGGGTCCAACCCCATTCCCGGCGCCGGTCCCGCACGCGACAATCGGCGAGTCACCAGTCACTCAAAAGACAGATCATGGACGACCCCATTCTTACCATCGAAGAGAGAGAGGCGATCAAGTCCGGTCGCTGGTTTTCATCCCTGTCACCCTCCCTTCGACACGACATCCTCCGATGCGCCTACGTCAAACGCTACAAGGACAGCGAGCTGATCTGCGCGCGCGGGGATGCCGCCGACGAATGGAGCGCTGTGGCCCGGGGCGCAGTGCGTGTGAGTTCGACCTCGATCACCGGCAAGCAGGTCACGTTGACCTATGTGGAGCCGGGTATCTGGTTCGGCGACGTGGCGATCTTCGACGGCGACCGGCGTACGCACGATGCCTATGCGCATGGCGATACCTCGATGCTGTCGGTTTCGCGCGGCGACCTGCGCAAAATCCTGTCGCAGCACGTGGAACTGTACGAGGCGATGCTGCGCCTGCATGCAAGGCGAATCCGCCAGCTGTTCGGCCTGGTGGAAGACCTCAACACGCTGCCATTGCGGGCCCGGCTGGCCAAGCAGCTTACCCACCTGGTCCGCAGCTACGGCGTGCCGTCGCTGTCCGACGGGCGCGAAGTGCGCATCGGGCTGCAACTGGCGCAGGAGGAACTCGCGCAACTGCTGGGCGCATCGCGCCAGCGGGTGAACCAGGAACTCAAGACCATGGAACGCGAGGAGGTGATCCGCATCGAGCCTGGCGGGCTGGTGGTTCGCAACCGCGATGCGCTGATGCGCATCATCGACACCGAAAACTGAAAGCGGGAGCGGCCTCGTGAGCGACTTCGACCACTTCATCGGAACCCGGCCGGTTTCGGACAAGCACGCCTTCGACACGGACGCCCTCACCTCTTGGCTCGCCAGCAATCTGGAGGGTTTCACCGGACCGTTGACGGTGGAGCTGTTCAAGGGCGGCCAGTCCAACCCGACGTACAAGCTCATCACGCCCGGGCAAAGCTACGTGATGCGCGCCAAGCCCGGGCCGGTGGCGAAACTGCTGCCTTCGGCCCATGCGATCGAACGCGAATTCGCCGTCATGCGCGGCCTCCACGGAACGGACGTACCGGTCCCCCGCATGCACTGCCTGTGTGAAGACGAGGCCGTCATCGGCCGCGCGTTCTACATCATGGAGTTCATGCAGGGCCGCGTGCTGTGGGACCAGTCGCTGCCGGGCATGAGCCCATTGGAGCGCGGCGAAATCTACGACGAGATGAACCGGGTGATCGCGGCGCTGCACACCGTCAATTTTTCCGACCGCGGCCTCGCCGGCTACGGCAAACCCGGCAATTACTTCGACCGCCAGATCGGCCGCTGGAGCAAGCAGTACAAGGCCTCCGCCGACGGCGCCGGCCCGATGTCCCAGCCGATCCCGGAGATGGAAAGTCTGGTCGAGTGGCTGCCCGCCCACATTCCCGCGGCGGCCCGCGACGAGGGCAAGGTGTCCATTGTCCACGGCGACTTTCGCCTGGACAACCTCGTGTTCCATGCCACCGAACCCCGAGTGATCGCGGTGCTCGATTGGGAGCTGTCCACGCTGGGCCACGCGCTGGCGGACTTCAGTTACCACTGCATGGCCTGGCACATCCCGCACGGACCCGGCTCGCGCGGCATCGCCGGGCTGGATCATACGGCCCTGGGCATCCCGG
>JBDSWB010000099.1:0-18160 GCA_039926915.1 Ramlibacter sp. | reverse complement strand
TTTTTCGACTCGACGCCCACCGCTTCACCGCGCCACCGGGCGCCCAGGAAGCCACCGGCCCGCAAACGCGCGGGTCAGGATGCCCCGGCTCCCCTTTTTGGCTCCCTCACTCCCGAGCTGCTGGCCGACCTGCTGGAGCCGGCGACCTTTCGCCATCCACGGGCCAATCGTGAGGCGCTGCTTGGCGATTCGGTCGTCGCCTATGAATTCCGGCGCGGCAAGCGTCGCAACATCGGCTTCATGATTGGCCCCGAGGGCCTGACGGTGAGCGCGCCCAGGTGGGTGCCCTTGTATGAGATCGACGCCGCAGTGCAGGGCAAGGCCACCTGGATCGTCAACAAGCTGGGCGACGCGCACGAGCGCCACCAGCGCATCGAGTCGGCGCGTATCGAGTGGCGCGACGGCGCGGCCTTTCCCTTCCTGGGCGAGCCGGTGATCGTGGTGCTCGATCCGCGCCATGCCTTCGACGAGGCCGGCGCGGTACTGAACACCGACGCGCAGGCGCTGCCCGGCGTGCCGCGGCTCACGCTGCATGTCGGCTTGCCGCACAGTGCCCAGCCTGCCCAGATTCGCGATGCCGTGCAGGCCTGGCTGATGCGCCAGGCCCGGCGACTGTTCACCGAAAGGCTGGACCACTTCGCGCCGCAGCTGGGCGTCACTTGGCGCAAGCTGGCCCTCAGCAGCGCCGGCACACGCTGGGGCACGGCCCATTCGGACGGCCTGATCCGCTTGAACTGGCGCCTGGTCCACTTCCGGCTGCCGGTGATCGACTACGTGGTTGCCCACGAACTGAGCCATTTGCGCGTGATGGACCACAGCCCGCGCTTCTGGGAAACCGTGCGCACGGTGGTTCCCGACTATGAGCAGCTGCGGGGCCAGCTGAAGGACGAAGCACTGCCGCCCTGGTGAGGCGCGCTTTACCTAGGCGCTGGCAAACCGGTAGATGCCGTCGGCGCCCTTTTCGCGCCGCAACCTGCCCTGGAACCACAGTGCGTGCAGGTGCGCCACCGACTCGCCCATGGCGAAGGTGGTCTGGTGCAGGTCGAGCTTGCGCTTGAACATCACGGGCAGGATGTCGGCGGCGGACTGTGGCGCCACGCCGCAAGCCTCGATCACCTCGGCCAGCCGGTCGCGATGATGCTCGTGCAGCTGGCGGATGCGCTCATGCAGTCCGCGAAAGGGCTTGCCGTGCGAGGGAAGGGTGAGCGTGTCCGCCGGCAAGTGCCCGAACTTGTCGATCGATTCGAGAAATTGCCGCAGCGGGTCGGACTCGGGCTCGATGTCGTACACGCTGACGTTGGTCGAAATACGCGGCAGCATCATGTCGCCGCTGATGAGCGTCCGCACCGCGTCGCAATACAGGGCGATGTGTTCGGGCGCGTGGCCGTAGCCGCTGATGCAGCGCCACGCGCGTCCGCCGATGACGATGTCGTCGCCCTCCTGCATGCGGCGAAAACTCCGCGGCACATCGGGCACCATGCTGGGGTAGTAGTTGGCCCGGCCCCGGATCTTCTCGATCGCCTCGGGATCGGACAGGCCATGGGAGGCGAAGAAATTCGCTGCGCTCTCGCCGCCGAAACCGGTGGTGCTTTGCGAGGCCATACGCGCCGCATTGAAGTCCGTCGCGCTGATCCACAACGGAGCGTTCCAGCGCTGGCACAACCAGTGAGCCAGGCCGATGTGGTCGGGGTGCATGTGCGTGACGATTACCCGCAGTATCGGCAGGCCCTCCAATTCGGTGGCGAAGACGCCCTCCCACTGGGCCCTGGACTCGTCGCGGCTGATGCAGCAGTCGACCACGGTCCAGCCCGCGCGGCCGTCGATCTCGTCGCGCAGCAGCCACAGGTTGATATGGTCCAGTGCGAACGGCAGCGCCATGCGAATCCACTTCACGGCCGGCACCAGGCCGCTGCCCTCCCCGGGCACGACCACCAGGGTCTCGCCTTGCGCGGGCAAGGTCTCGCCGAACGGGTAGTCCAGCAATTGTTCGAGCGCATTCATCGGCAAGTTCCCAGGTGGAAAGCGGTCAGGATTGACGTTGACGTAAACGTCATATGTAATCCACATTGTAGGGACGGAGCGATGCTCCCGCTGTCCCCTGCCGTACACGCAAACTTAAGGAAGCTGTGCCTTGGCCACCACGACGTTCACCATCAGCGACCTGGCGAAAGAATTTGACCTCACCACCCGCGCCATGCGCTTCTATGAGGACATGGGCCTGCTGCAGCCGGAGCGCCTGGGCCCGGGCGGTCGCAATCGCGTCTACAGCGCGCGCGACCGCACGCGCCTGAAACTCACGCTGCGGGCCAAGCGGCTGGGACTCTCCCTGACCGAGGCCAAGGACATCATCGACATGTACGACAGCCCGCGCGATACGGGCCCCCAGCTGCGCAAATTCCTGGCGATCCTGGCCGACCACCGCCGGCAACTGGAAGAGCAGATGACCGAGCTGCAGGGCAACCTCGAGGAGGTGAAGACGCACGAGCGCGAGGCCAGGGCGCTGCTGGCGAAACTCGAGAAGGCGAGGCAGGTGGCGTAGCCGCCGGCCTGCTTTCCGCCAAGTCTGATGATGGCCGCCTCGCTGCACCGCGCGGTCCTGGTCCTGCTTGCGGCCGGCGCGCCGGCTCTCGCGGTGGCCCAACAGGGCTGTAGCGGTTCCTTCCTCAATACGCAGCAACGATTTCCATTCAACGAAGCACGAGCGCCGAACGCGCCGCTGATGTTCGGCCGCGGCGCGCCGCTGGAGCCCGTTACCTATCGGGTCGCTGGCGACCCCGAAGCGCATTCACTCGAGGAGTACCTTGCGCGTTTTTGCACGACAGGATTTCTCGTCCTGCATGAAGATCGAATCGTCTATGAACGATACCGGCAGGGAACCGGCGCCGAGGACGCGCTGCTCTCCGCGTCCATGTCGAAGACGATCCTGTCGCTCCTGGTTGGCGTGGCGATCGAGGAGGGCAAGCTGACCTTGGACACCACCGTCAGGCAGGCCCTGCCTGACTTCGAAACAAGCGCGTTTGCCGACAACACCGTCGAGGATCTCCTGCGGATGGCCACCGGCGTCCAGCTCCATCTCGCCTATGAGGCCGGCGTGCCATCAGACAACCGCGCGACTGACCCTGCGGTTTCACCGCACCAGAGCATGCGGCGCTACCTGCGCGACAAGACGGAACGGTCGCCCGCAGGCAAGACCTTTCATTACAACGGCGCGGTGACGGCATTGCTCGGCCTGGTGTTGAGCCAACGTACCGGCGTGAGCAACACCGCCTACCTGGAGGACCGGATCTGGTCGCGCATCGGCACCGAGGGCAGCGGTTTCTGGATCAAGAACTTGCAGGGCGAAGAGGGAGTGCAAGGCCACTTCGTCGCGCGCCTGCGCGACTACGCCCGGCTGGGAGCGCTGGTGTTGAACAGGGGGCGGGCGGCCGGCGGCCAGCTCGTCCCAGCGGCCTGGGTCGACGAGATGGTCACTCTGAGGCGCGACAAGCCGCAGCCCAAGGGGCCTCCGTTCTATGGGTTGCATGTCTGGATCCCGCAAGCGGCTGGCGGCCGGTCCTTCTTCTGGGGTATCGGCGGCCAGAACATCTTCGTCGATCCCGTCGCCCGCATGGTGATCGTGCATATGGGCAATTCGCGCGACGCGCGATTTGCCGGCGACGCGCATCTCTTTCCACTTCGTGACGCGATTGCGCGGAAGCTCAGTTCGCGTGCGAAGGCGCCGCCGCCCTTGGACAGCGCTTCCGCCCCCGGGCATAATTGACGTTTACGTAAACGTCAACTCGCCCGCACCGCCATGGACGCCCCACCTTTCGAGCCCCAGGACCCGGATTACGCCGCGCGCGTGAGGGCGAGCTTTGACCGCCAGCCCGCGATGGCCACCGTAGGCGCCACGCTGGTGTCGGTGGAACCAGGCGTCGTTCGCATCGAGTTGCCCTGGGCGCTGGCACTCACCCAACAGCACGGCTTCCTCCACGCGGGCATGGTTGCAACGGCCCTTGATTCGGCCTGCGGCTATGCGGGCTTCAGCCTGATGCCGGCGGACGCGGCGGTGCTGACGATCGAATACAAGATCAACCTGCTGGCACCGGCCAGGGGTCAGCGGTTCCGGATGGTCGGCGAAGTTGTGAAGCCCGGACGTACGATCACCGTGGTCGAAGGCCGGGCCTACGCCATCGACGAGGGCGGCGAGAAGCTGATCGCCACCATGAACGCAACGCTGATGGCGATCTTCGGCCGCGATGGCATCAAGCATTAGCCCACTGGATACAGGAAACAGACCATGAACAACCTGCCGGGACTCAATTTCCAGCTGGGCGAGGACATTGATGCGCTGCGCGACGCGGTGCGCGAATTCGCGCAGGCCGAGATCGCGCCGCGCGCCGCTGAAATCGACCGCAACGACCTGTTTCCTGCCGACCTGTGGCGCAAGATGGGCGACCTTGGCGTGCTCGGCATCACCGTGCCGGAAGAATACGGCGGCGCCAACATGGGCTACCTGGCGCACATGATCGCGATGGAGGAGATCTCCCGGGCATCGGCCTCCGTGGGCCTGTCTTACGGCGCGCACAGCAACCTGTGCGTGAACCAGCTCAAGCGCAATGGCAGCGAGGAGCAGCGCCGCAAGTACTTGCCCAAGCTGATTTCCGGCGAGCATGTGGGCGCGCTGGCCATGAGCGAGCCCGGAGCCGGGAGCGACGTCATCAGCATGAAACTCAAGGCCGAGGACAAAGGCAGCTACTACCTGCTCAACGGCACCAAGATGTGGATCACCAACGGCCCGGACGCCGACACCCTGGTGGTTTACGCCAAGACCGAACCCGAGCTGGGCGCGCGCGGCGTCACCGCTTTCCTGATCGAAAAGGGCATGAAAGGCTTTTCGATCGCCCAGAAGCTCGACAAGCTGGGCATGCGCGGCTCGCACACCGGCGAGTTGGTGTTCCAGAACGTCGAAGTACCGGCCGCCAACGTGCTGGGCAGCCTGAACGGCGGCGCGAAGGTGCTGATGAGCGGGCTGGACTATGAACGGGCCGTTCTCACGGGCGGGCCGCTGGGCATCATGCAGGCGGTGCTGGACAACGTCATTCCCTACATTCACGACCGCAAGCAGTTTGGCCAGAGCATCGGCGAATTCCAGCTGATCCAGGGCAAGGTGGCCGACATGTACACCGTGCTGCAGGCCGGGCGCTCGTTCGCCTACACCGTGGCCAAAAATCTGGACATGCTCGGCGCGGAGCATGTGAGGCAGGTGCGCAAGGACTGTGCTTCCGTCATCCTCTGGTGCGCCGAGAAAGCCACCTGGATGGCGGGCGAGGGCATCCAGGTTTACGGCGGCAACGGCTACATCAACGAGTACCCGCTTGGGCGCCTCTGGCGGGACGCCAAGTTGTACGAGATAGGCGCCGGCACCAGCGAAATCCGACGCATGCTGATCGGCCGGGAGCTGTTCGCGGAGACGATGTAGTCTTTTCTGTGGCGCGTGAGCCTTTGCGCGGCCCGGGCCTGCGTACCCGTGAAACAACCCACCCAAGGTCTTTCACCATGCGCACCGTTATCGTTTCCCTGTTCGCCCTGCTCCTGCCGTTCGCCGGGCCTGCCCAGGCCCAGAGCGTAGCGCTCGGGTCTGACAATGCAACGGCCCTCAAGGGTGCCCGCCGCGTCGCCATCGACCAGTTCGGCGTGGAATTCATCACCGTTCTGCGCGCTGCAGGCACCGGCGGCGGCGCCAGCGCGGCGGTCGAGGCCGAATTGCGCGGTGTGTCCGACCAGGCGATGCAGGCGCTGGCGGACCAGGCTTACAAGGACACCGTGGCCGCGCTGGTCACCGCCGGGTTCGAAGTCGTGCCGCAGGAAGAGCTGCAGGCGTGGCCGGAGTACCGCGAGCTGGCGGCCAAAATGGGCCAGCCGTCGCCTTACGTGATCGACGACACCGGCAGCGTGTCGAAGATTTACGCCCCGACGGGAATGAAAGCATTCTTCCAGAGCTCGGGCGGGCGCGGCAGCCTCAATGATCGTATGACGGCCTTCAACGGTGCGTACGGGGCGCAGGCCAGCGCCCTGGCCAAGACCATGAACATCCATTTCGTGCGCTTCCACTTTCTTGCGGGTTTCGGTACCGCGAATGCGTCTAAGGGGTTTCTTTCGAACATCGCAGGCCGCGCGAACGCCTCGGTCGATCCGGGACCGACGCTATTCGCGCAGGAAACGCAGGCGCAGGTCGTCTCGCAAGAAGGCCAGCGCATGTTCCGTACCAGTTCGCGCGGCGGCGTGAACGGCTCGATCTACCTGGACAAGCCCTATCGCATTCAAGCACCCGGCTTCGACTTGGTGGATACCACCACGGCGGAAAGCAAGCAGTCGGACAACGTGTCCAACGCCATCTCCATGGGCATCGGTCTGCTGGTCGGCAGCCGCAGCGCACGAAGCACCCGCCATGCGTCGGCGGCGGTCAACCTGACTGACGCCCAGTTCTCTGAGACCTACTTGCGCCTGATCAGCCCCGTGCGAGATGCCATGGTCGAACGCGTGCAAGCCGAGGCGCGCTAGTTTGCCATCTCGCGCCGCAGCCAGGCGCGTGCCACCGACCAATCGCGTTTGACGGTGGCCAGCGAGATGTCCAGCACCTGCGCAATCTCCTCGTTCTCCAGGCCGCCGAAGAAGCGCAGCTCGACCACCTTGGCTGCGCGTGGGTCGATCATCTCGAAGGCCAGTACCGCCTCGTGCACCGCGATGACGTCGGTGGCCTCGTCGCCGGCGACTTCGGGGGCATCAGTCATCGACAGCGATACCAATTGCGCTTCGCGCTTGTCGGCGCGTTTGGCCATCGCGTGGTTCACCAGGATACGCCGCATCATGGTGGAGGCGACCGACAGGAATTGCGCGCGATTGACCCACTGCGTGCGCGTCTGGTCGGCCATGCGGAACCAGGCTTCGTGCGTCAAGGCCGTGGCGCTGAGTGTATGGGCCGAACCTTCGCGCGACATGTGGCTGCGGGCGATGCGATGCAAGTCGTCGTACAGCATGCTGAACAAGGCGTTGGAAGCGCCTGCTGCGCCTTCGTCCAGTTCGCGCAGCCACGCGGTGACATCGGCGCGGGCGGGGAGTTCGGGTGTCGGGTTCATGGCAATGGTTCCGCAATTATGGAGGCGCGGAGCACCCAATCGCCGCCGAGGCGCATGCACTGACGAGGCTACTTTAATTATTTTTTTGCCGCATGAGCTTCGACGGTACATTGGACTGCGTACACCCGTATCACTGCTACGCATTGTTTTTTCACCCCTCCATGGAGACTCCGTTCGATGAAAACCCTGCCCCGTCCCGCCACCCGTGCTCCTTTTTTTAGCCTGCTGCCAGCGGGTGTTCTTGTCGCGCTCTCAAGCGTTCTCGCCTCCTGCGGAGGCGGCGACACAGAACCTTTGGTAACCACTTCCCTTTCGGGCAACGTCGTGAAGGGACCGGTCAACGGCGCCACGGTCTGCGCGTACAAGGCCACGGCCGCAGGCAAGGGCGAGCAAATCAAGTGCACAACCTCCGGCGCTGGCGGCGCCTACACGATGGACATCGCATACACCGGCGACGTCGTCATCGAGGCAACCGGGGGCAACTACACCGACGAAGCAACCAGCGCCGCCAAGACGCTGGGCGACCCGATGCAAGTGGTCGTTGCCAGCCAGGGCGGAGCCACGGTCGGCGTGATCACGCCGCTCACCTCCGCTGCATTCAGTGTCTCCAAGGGTCTGTCCGGCGGGGTCACGTCTGCTAATTTTTCCACTGCCGCGACAACGGTGGGGAGCCAGTTCAAGCTTTCCGGCGTGAACCTCGCGACCACGCTGCCGCTGGTGACTGGCACGACGAACAGCTACGGCCAGATCCTCAAGGCAATTTCGCAGTACGTCGCCAACGGAAATTCGCTTGCTTCGATCCTCGCGTTCAACTCGCCCACCGCCCTGCAGGCCGGCTTCGGCACCGCTTACTCCACCATCAATGGCACCAGCGTGGTGTTCACCTTTCCGGGCGGCACCGTGACAGTCGGGACGGGGTCGGGCACCGGCGCGGGTGGCACCCCAGCCCCAGGAACCGAGTCGTGCGGCATCACCGTCTCTGGCAACGGGACTGTCACCGCGAACGGGTTCACCGTGCCGTTCACACTCCCCAACACCAAGATATGCGTGACAGGCGTACCGTCCGGAAGCTGCTCGGCCGGCAATTCGACCTTGCAATCGCTTGCCGCCGCGGGCGCCTCGCCTGGCGGGAATTACTCGATCAACTACAACTACACCTTCGCACCGGGCGACTGCGCGGGCTCGATTGCGACAGTGGCGTTCACACGCTGAAGAAGGCGCGTTTCACCGTAGGCAAGCCAACAGCCGCTGCCATTCCGCGACCCGGCTTGGCATGTCCTGTCTAATGCGCTTGCATGAACTCAAAGGACAGCCCCACTCCCGATTGGCAACTGGTGCGGCGTCTCTTCGACGAAGCGCTGGGGCTTCCTGTCGGCGAACGCGATGCTTTCCTGGCCGCGCTGGACGTGGACCCGGGCGTTCGCGCCGAGCTGCAGTCACTGCTGGCGCACCACATCGACGACACCGGGGCTGATCCGCTGCGGGCGGGCCCCGCCGGCGCCCAGCTGCGCGCCAGCCTGAACCGCGAGGGCGAACGCTTCGGGGCCTGGGAGATCGTCAAGGTCCTCGGCTCGGGCGGCATGGGGGAAGTGTTCCAGGCCCGGCGCGTCGATGGTAGTTTCGTGGGGTTCTCGGCCATCAAAGTCCTTAAGCGGGGAATGGACAGCACGGCCGTCCTGGAGCGCTTCAGCCATGAGCGGCACATCCTGGGCCGGCTGGAACATCCGCACATCGCCCGCATCATGGACGCGGGCTTGAGCGTCGATGGACTGCCTTACTTCGTCATGGAATATGTCGATGGTGTTCCCATCGACATGGCCGCGCGCAGCCTGCCCCTGGAGGCGCGGCTGGCCCTGGTGCTCCAGTTGACGGACGCCGTGGCCTACGCGCACCGGCAGCTGCTCGTGCATCGCGACCTCAAGCCCGGCAACGTGCTGGTGACGGCGCAGGGACAGGTGAAGCTGCTCGACTTCGGCATTGCCAAGGCGATCGATCCGCTGGGCGGCGAAGGTGCGGAAGCGACGCTGGATGCGCAGCGCGCGTTCACGCCCAACTACGCCAGTCCCGAGCAGGTTCGCGGCGAGCGCGTGGGCACCGCCACCGACATCTACAGCCTGGGCGTGCTGCTGTACCAGTTGCTTACCGGCGTGCGACCCACCGGGCGGGACGCGGCAACACCGGCCGAAGCGGCGCGCAGCGTGCTTGATGAGGCGCCGACGCGCCCGAGCAGCCTGGCTGAAGGCACCGTGGACGACCCGCAATGGCTCGCGACACGCGCGCGCCTGCAAGGCGACCTGGACAACATCCTGCTCAAGGCGCTGGAAAAACCGGCTGACCGGCGCTACGAGACGGTCGACGCGCTCGCCCAGGACCTGCGCAACTACCTGGCCGGCTTTCCGGTCAGCGCGCGGGCGGCCAGTCGCGGCTATGTCCTGTCGAAGTTCGTGCGTCGCCATCGCGCACTGGTCGCGGCCAGCACACTGGCCCTGCTCGCCATGCTCGGCGGACTGGCCGGGACGGCCTGGCAGGCGCACCGCGCCGAACTCGCGCTCGAAGTCGCGCAGCTGCGCCTGAAGGACATCCGCTCGCTCAGCAAGGACATGGTGGTGCGGTACGGCGACGCGGTGACACACCTGCCCGGCGGCCTGAAGCTGAAGGAGCAGCTGCTCACGGACAACCTCGGGTACCTCGATCGGCTGCTCGCCGAGTCGGGGGACGATCCGGCCTTGAGGGGTGAGATCGCGATGGCCTATGCGCGCCTGGCCGACGTGCAGGTTGATAACGGCCTCAATTCGATGCAGCGGGACGAGGCCGGGGCCCGCAACGCCGAGCGTGCGCTGCGCATGTTCGCCGACACCGAATCGGTGGCGCCCAACGACGCGGCCTTCTACTTGTGGTGGGGCCGTTCGTACAAGGCCCATGCCCGGACCCTGCGCGCGGGTGGCAAACTGGATGGCGCCCTCGCGGAGCTGGCTGCTGCGGACGTCATGCTGCGCCGTGGGCTGGCCCGGTTCCCCTCGAACTCCCTCTTGCGGCAAGAATTTGGATCCATCCTGTTCATGACGGGGCAAATGAAGGATACGCTCGTGCTGGCAAGCAAGGGTCGTGGCGACGAAGCGCTGGCAGCTTTTGATCAGGCACATGCGATCTACCTGGCGCTCGCGACCGACAAGAGCAGCGCCGAACCTTACGCCGATGTGTTCCAGCTGGGCACCATCGAAGGTGCGCGCGGACTCGTCTACTTCAAGCGTGGCGAGCTGGAGCGGGCCCGCTCTTTCATGGCCTCGGCCGTCGCGTTCCGCGAGCAGGCGATTGCCATGGAGCCCGGCAACATGGCTGTGCGCAATGGCCTGGTTTCCGAGGCCTCCAACCTCGGCGCGACTTGCCTTGACCTGGGGCAGGTGCGGTGCGCCGTGGAGGCGACCACCAAGGCCTGGCAGCAGTTGGACTTCCTCCAACGGGAAGACCCGCAGAACGCCGAAGCGACCCGCAGCCGCGCGAACACCGCTTTGCACCACGGCCGGGCGCTGGCGGCCAGCCACCAGCCGCGGGCGGCGCTCGAAGTGCTCAAGTTGTCCGAGAGCGACCTCATCCAGCGAGCCGCGGCGTCCAACGCCGCGCCTGCCGTCCACACCCGCCTCGCACGGGCGCGCACGGCGCAGGCGGCGGCGCTTTGGCAACTGGGCCGGCGCGCCGAAGCCGGGCAGGCCGCGCAGGCCGCGCGCGCCGGATTGCTGGCGGTCACCGAGAAATCTCCGAACGACCCTGCAACCTGGACTTGGCTGGGCGAACTCGCCATGCTGCAAGCTGAGACGGTGCCGGCAGAGCGCACCCGGTGGCGCGCGCAGGCCCGTGATGCGTATGCGCATTCGGCGGCCTTGAAGCCACTCGTTGGTGTCCACTTGGCCGCCTGGCAAGCCCTGGGCGGTTAGCGCTTCGCGCCGCAGGTCAGTAGAATTGACGTTAACGTAAACGTAAATTCGCGCCCAACGCCCGGAATCGCCTCATGCCCTCGCTCGCCGACTTGTTCGCCCGCAGCCCCGCCTGGGCTTCGGAGCTCACTGGCCACTGGCGCGACTCCCAGCTGGACGAGCTCGGCGCCGGCAACAGCGAAATCCGCCGCACGCGGATCGGGCGCGAGCTGTTCGCGGAGACGAAGTGAGCGGCGCGGTCGTCGCGATCGGGGGCGGTGGCTTTCTCATGGAGGACCATCGTGGCCTGCAGGAGCGCTACCTACTGGCACTGTTACGCTCCCGCGCGGGCCGCCCGCGCGTCCTCTACCTGGGAACCGCCAACGGCGACGCCGAAAGAGCCCAGCTTCGATTCATGAAGCTGTTCACCGACCTGGGCTGCGAGCCGTCGACGCTGCCGTTCTTCCCTTATGAAATGAAGCGGGACTACGGCCGGGCCGCGCGCGAGGCCGACCTGGTCTACGTAGGCGGCGGCAACACCGTGGCCATGGTGGCCGTCTGGCGCGAGTTTGACTTCGACGCTGCTTTGCGAGAGGCATGGGAACAGGGCACGGTGCTCGCTGGGATCAGCGCCGGAGCGAACTGCTGGTTCGAGCAATACGTGACCGACAGCGTGCCCGGTGGCGGCATCCGCGCGGGGCTCGGCTGGGTGCCGGGTACGTTCTGCCCGCACCTGGACAGCGAGCCCTGGCGCCTGCCGGTGCTGGCCGCCGCGCCACACTTGCCGGCCTGGGGCGCGCCAGACGGTGCCATGCTGCAATTCAACGCTGGGCACTGCATCGAAGCGGTCACCAGCCGTGCGGGCGTGGTGGCCGTTGAGCGAGTGTCCGAAGACCCCGAGCCGAAGCCTTTTCCGACCCGCCTGTTGGCCTCGCGGCGATAGGTAATCTCACGGACCGAACCCGAACCGCCCAGAGCAGCGAAAATAGCGCTTATGTCCTCACTCCAAGACCTGTTCACCCACAACCGCGCCTGGGCCGCCCAGATGGAGCGGGAGCGTCCCGGCTTCTTCACCAAGCTGACGCAGCAGCAGAAGCCCAAGTTCATGTGGATCGGCTGCAGCGACTCGCGCGTGCCGGCCAACCAGATCACCGGGCTGGAGCCGGGCGAGGTGTTCGTTCACCGCAACGTTGCCAATGTCGTGGTGCATTCGGACCTGAACGCGCTGTCGGCGATCCAGTTCGCGGTGGACATGCTCAAGGTCGAGCACATCATGGTGGTCGGCCACTACGGCTGCGGCGGCGTCCTGTCGGCGCTGCACGGTCAGCGCATCGGGCTGGCGGACAACTGGATCCGCCACATCCAGGATGTGCGCGACCGCCACCGCAGCCTGCTGGAAGGCCTGCCGGAGAACAAGCGCGCCGATGCGCTGGTGGACCTGAACGTGATCGAGCAGGTGGTCAACGTCTGCGTGAGCACCGTGATGGTCGATGCCTGGGCCAAGGGGCAGAACGTCACCATCCACGGCTGGGCCTTCGGAGTGCACGACGGCCTGCTGCAGGACCTGCACATGTCGGTGACCAGCACCGATTCGATCGAGCCGCTCTACCGAGCCGCGGTCGACGGTGTTATCGCCGGCAGGGCATGACAACCCGACAGGTTTGGCCAGATGTTCCCCCAGCGCCTCGATTCGCCGCTTGCCTACGACATCGCCAAGGCGATGATGGACGGCTTCAACCGCCACTACCGCCTGTTCCGCACCGAGTCGGCGCGCGCCAAGCACCGCTTCGAAACGGCCGACTGGCATGGCCAGCAGCGGGCACAGCGTGAGCGCATTGAGTTCTACGACCTGCGGGTGAAGGAAGCCACCGCGCGGCTGGAAAAAGAATTCAAGGCGGGCGAGCAGCCGATGGATGTGTGGCAGCAGGTCAAGCTTCACTACATCGGCCTGCTGGTGGACCACCACCAGCCCGAACTGGCCGAGACATTTTTCAATTCGGTCACCACCAAGATCCTGCACCGCACGCACTTCCACAACGACTTCATCTTCGTGCGGCCCGCGGTTTCCACCGAGTACATCGAGAACGACGAACCGGCGGCGATGCCGACCTACCGCTCGTACTACCCCACGCGCGAAAGCCTGGGCGACACGCTGGTGCGCATCATCGACAACTTCCAGCTGCAGCGGCCCTTCGACGATCTGCAGCGCGACGCCGGCTACGTGCTGGAGGCGATCAGCGGCCGGCTGCACCAGGTGAAGCTGCGCGCCAATTTCCAGATCCAGGTGCTGTCGTCGCTGTTCTTCCGCAACAAGGGCGCGTACGTGGTCGGCAAGATCATCAACGGCTTCAACGAGGTGCCGTTCGCGCTGCCGATATTGCACAACAAGCATGGGAACCTCGTCATCGACACCTGCCTGTTCGGCGAGGACGACCTGCAGATGCTGTTCTCGTTCGCGCGGGCGTACTTCATGGTCGATATGGAAATCCCGTCGGCCTATGTGCAGTTCCTGCGCTCGCTGATGCCGCGCAAGCCGCGCGCCGAAATCTACAACGCGCTGGGCCTGGCCAAGCAGGGCAAGACCCTGTTCTACCGCGACTTCCTCTACCACCTGAAGCATTCCAGCGACAAGTTCCGCATCGCGCCCGGCATCAAGGGCATGGTGATGCTGGTGTTCGACCTGCCGTCCTTTCCCTATGTGTTCAAGCTGATCAAGGATTACTACCCGCCACAGAAAGACACGACGCGCGAGCAGATCAAGGGCAAGTACCTGCTGGTCAAGCAGCACGACCGCGTGGGCCGGATGGCGGACACGCTGGAGTACAGCGAGGTGGCCTTCGCGCGCGACCGCTTCGAAGACGAGCTGATCGAGGAAATCCGCCACTTCGCGCCGAGCCAGCTTCAGATCAGCGCCCGCAGAAATGACGATGGCAGTGTCGGCGGCGAGGAAGTGATCATCAAGCACCTGTACATCGAGCGCCGGATGATCCCGCTCAACATCTACCTGCAGGAGGCGTTCGACGCCGGCGGTGCGGCGGGGGGCGACGGCGCCGTGGCCGAGCAGGCGCATGGCCAGATCGAGCGGGCCGTGATCGAGTACGGCAATGCCATCAAGGACCTGGTGGCCGCCAATATCTTTCCTGGCGACATGCTCTGGAAGAATTTTGGTGTCACGCGCAATGGCAAGGTGGTGTTCTACGACTACGACGAAATCGAGTACATCACGACCTGCAATTTCCGCAAGGTGCCGCAGGCCCGCAACGAAGAGGACGAGATGTCGGGCGAGGTCTGGTACACGGTGGGGTCACACGATGTGTTTCCCGAAACCTTCGAGCCCTTCCTGTTGGGCAACGACGCGGTGCGGGAGGTCTTTCTGAAGCACCACGCCGACCTGCTGCAAGCGTCGTTCTGGCAGGCGCACAAGGAGCGGATCCAGGCTGGCCATGTGCACGATGTGTTCCCGTACGAGCGCGAAAAGCGGTTTACTGCGCGCCATCGGCCGCTGCCGGCGTATGCGGCGGCGGCGAACGTGGAGGGGTCCCCTTCGCCTTGACCACTTTCCCTGTTTTGTCTTGCTCAACCTAGGAGATCTCAAATGGCTGAATCCATCGTTATCGTCGGCGCCGCCCGCACCCCCATGGGCGGCTTCCAGGGCGACTTTTCCTCGCTGTCCGCGCACGACCTCGGGGGCGCCGCGATCAAGGCCGCGATCGAGCGCGCCGGCGTCCCCGGCGATGCCGTCGGTGAGGTGCTGTTCGGAAATTGCCTGATGGCAGGCCAAGGCCAGGCGCCGGCCCGCCAGGCCGCATTCAAGGGCGGCCTGCCCAAGAGCGTGGGCGCGGTGACGCTGTCCAAGATGTGCGGCTCGGGCATGAAGGCCGCGATGTTCGCGCATGACATGCTGCTGGCGGGCACGCACGACGTGATGGTGGCCGGCGGCATGGAAAGCATGACGAATGCGCCCTACCTGATGCTCAAGGGCCGCGGCGGCTACCGCATGGGCCACGATCGCATCTTCGACCACATGATGCTTGACGGCCTGGAAGATGCGTACGAAGCCGGCCGCTCCATGGGCACCTTCGGCGAGGAGTGCGCAGCCAAGTACCAGTTCACGCGCGAAGCGCAGGATGCCTTCGCCACCGCCAGCGTGCAGCGCGCCAAGGCCGCCACCGAATCGGGTGCCTTCGCTACCGAGATCACGCCCGTCACGGTGAAGAGTCGCGCGGGTGAAGTGGTGGTCTCCATCGACGAAGGCCCGGGCAAGGTCAAGCTCGACAAGATCCCCACGCTCAAGCCCGCCTTCAAAAAGGACGGGACCATCACCGCCGCGTCCAGCTCCAGCATCAACGACGGCGCGGCGGCGCTGGTCATGATGCGCGAGTCGATCGCGAGCAAATTTGGCGGCCGGCCGATCGCGCGCATCGTCGGCCACGCCATGCATGCGCAGGAACCGAACTGGTTCACCACCGCACCAGTCGGTGCGGTGCAGAAGCTGCTGGCCAAGACCGGCTGGAAAATCGGCGACGTCGACCTGTGGGAAGTGAACGAAGCCTTTGCGGTGGTGCCGATGGCGTTGATGGCCGAGCTGAAGGTGTCGCACGAGATCGTCAACGTGAACGGCGGCGCCTGCGCGCTGGGCCACCCGATCGGCGCTTCGGGCGCGCGAATCATGGTCACACTGATCCACGCGCTGAAGGCGCGCGGGAAGAAGCGCGGCATCGCAACGCTTTGCATCGGCGGCGGCGAAGCCACGGCGGTGGCGATCGAGTTGCTGTAGCCGACGGTCTGGAAGGCCCGGCGGAACCGAACTCTTTCGTTAGCGGTAGCATCAGGACTGCCATGGACTCTCCCGACGCGGCCATCACCGAAACAGTTGCGTCGCGTGCGCGGCGCCTCGCTGTGATTGTGTTCACCGACGTGGTCGGCTATTCGGCGATGGTGCATGCGGACGAGGCAGGAGCCCTGGACCGTGTCCGGGCCGACCTCGACGCCATGCGTGCCAAGTGAATCCGAATTCACAGACGCCGCAGAATAGGGCCTATGCTCCTCACCCAAGACCAGGAAATGATCCGCGACGCCGTGCGCGATTTCGCACAGCGGGAACTCTGGCCCAACGCGCCGCGCTGGGACAAGGAACACCACTTCCCGAGCGAAGCGCACCGGGGCCTGGCGGCGCTCGGCGCCTATGGCATCTGCGTGCCGGAGGAGTTCGGCGGCGCGAACCTCGACTACATGACGCTGGCGCTGGTGCTGGAAGAGATCGCGGCGGGAGACGGCGGCACCAGCACAGCGATCAGTGTGACCAACTGCCCGGTCAACGCGATCCTGATGCGCTACGGCAACGCCGCGCAAACGAAGAAGTGGCTCACCCGCCTGGCGCAGGGCGAGCTGCTGGGCGTGTTCTGCCTCACCGAACCCCATGTGGGCAGCGACGCGTCGGCACTCAAGACCACGGCGGTGAAGGAGGGCGACAGTTATGTGATCAACGGCGTCAAGCAGTTCATTACCAGCGGCAAGAACGGCGGCCTCGCCGTCGTGATCGCGGTCACCGACAAGGGCGCGGGCAAGAAGGGCATGAGCGCGTTCCTGGTGCCGACCGACTCGCCGGGCTATGTCGTGGCGCGCCTGGAGGACAAGATCGGCCAGCACTCCAGCGACACCGCGCAGATCAATTTCGACAACTGTCGCATTCCGGCCGATCAGCTGATCGGGCAGGAGGGCGAGGGCTACAAGATCGCGCTGTCCGCACTCGAAGGCGGGCGCATTGGCATTGCCGCGCAAAGCGTGGGCATGGCGCGCAGCGCGTTCGAGGTGGCGCTGGCGTATGCGAAGGAGCGTCAGAGCTTCGGCACAGCCATCATCAACCACCAGGCGGTGGGCTTCCGGCTGGCCGATTGCGCGACGCAGCTCGAAGCCGCGCGCCAGCTGATCTGGCATGCCGCCAGCCTGCGCGATGCGGGCCTGCCCTGCCTGAAGGAAGCGGCGATGGCCAAATTGTTTGCCAGCGAAATGGCCGAGCAGGTCTGCAGCGCTGCCATCCAGACTCTCGGCGGCTATGGTTATGTGAGCGATTTTCCGGTCGAGCGCATCTGGCGCGACGTGCGCGTCTGCCAGATCTACGAAGGCACGTCGGACGTGCAGAAGATCATCATCCAGCGGGGGTTGTGAAACACCCCCGAAGCGCCTTCGGCGATGCCCCCTCGGGCGTTGCCCTCTCCCCCTCAAGGGGCGCTACCAGCGGCCCGGCAAAGCCGGTTCCGCGGTTGCCCCCGAACGAACCCGTCTCAATGCCCACTCCAGCAAATGCGCACTGCCCCTGCGGCCGCCTCAGCCCCGGCAAAAAGTTGTTGACGCTGGCCCGATGCTGTGGCCGCTATCTCGATCCCTTGGCCCCTGCGCTGGCGCCTGACGCCGAAACGCTCATGCGGTCGCGCTACACGGCGCATGTGCTGTGCGATGCACGCTACGTGCTGGAGACCTGGCACCCGAAGACGCGCCCGGCCGCCGACGTGGAACTCGAAGCCGGCCCCAAGTGGCTGGGCCTGGAAGTGCGTGAACATCAGATGGTCGATGCGACGCATGCGGAGGTGGAGTTCGTCGCTCGCTACCGCATCGATGGCCGCGCCGTGCGACTGCACGAGCGCAGCCGCTTCGTGCGCCAGGACGGCCGTTGGTACTATCTGGACGGCGACATCAAGTAGGGGGAGCCATGTTCAATCAGACGGTTCGCGGCATGTACTGCCTGCGTTGCGGCACCCGCAAGGTGGTGCGCGGCACACTCGGCGAAGCCGCACGTTTTTATCCCATGCGCGGCCTGCTGCGCGCTCTGATGGGCAAGCCGGTGTACCTGGACAACGCGCATTCGCACGCCTGCCTCGAATGCGGCCTGACCTGGAACGAGGTCGATCCCTACGAGCTGCGCAAGAACCTGCGCGACTACGGCGTGACGCCCCACGGCACCGGCTTGATGGAAGCCATCAGCGGAAAGAAAATCGATGTCGCGGTTTGACGCGGTGCTGTTCGATTGCGATGGCGTGCTGGTCGACAGTGAGCCCATCACCAACGGCGTGCTGCGCGACATGCTGGAAGAACTCGGCTGGAAGCTCAGCCCGCAGGAGTGCATGCGCATCT
>JBDSWB010000098.1:0-27714 GCA_039926915.1 Ramlibacter sp. | reverse complement strand
GGTAGTGGGTGTCGTTGGGCGACATGATGGCGACAGCCTCGATGCCGTCGGCGCGGGCGTGCTCGCCGGCCAGCAGCTCGGCCACCGTGCCGTAGCTGCGCGCCGCATCCAGCCCCATCGCGACACCGGCCGCGCGCGAACGCCCTGCGTCGCTGGAAAACACGCCCGCCACCACGCGGAACCAGCCATCCATCTCCGCCGCGCCGCGGTGCATGCGGCCAATCCATGAGTCGGGCCCGCCGCCGATGACGGCCAGGCGCAACGGCCGCCCGAATTTTTCACGCAATGTCATGGGGGTGCTCTCGGGTGGTGGGGTCAAGCGCGAATGCTAGCGCAGCTCAGCGTAGCCTTGTCGGCCGCATGCCCGGTCCGCGCTGGCCAATCTGCGCATGCAGCCGCGATGCGGCGCGTTCTTCTCGGCCAGGCTGACAGCCGCTGGCGGCCGCGCCCAGGACGCCGGCGAGTTTGGGAGGCGCGCGGCTGAGCAGGGCTGGACGTTGGCCGTGGCAGGATCGTTTGGCGAGCCGATTCCTACTTTGACAGCCCTCGGAAGCGGTGTCGGAGCGCAGGGCCGGTTCGCTCCCCGGTAGACTCGTCTGGCAAGGGGGCAGAGATGCGCTTCACAGGCAAGCTCACAACATGGCATGGCGACCGGGGGTTTGGGTTCATCACGCCCGACGGCGGTGGCCAGGACATCTTTGTCCACGTTTCTCAAATGCCCCGGGGCGTGAGCCCCGTAGTGGGGCAGCCGCTGGGCTTTGAGGTGGCCCTCAATACGCAGGGGAAGAAAAATGCGGTTGGGGTTTATGTGTACCGTGCGGAGCCGGTCAGATCCCCACGAACTTGGGAAAAAGGCGAAAAGTCTTCCCGGCCTTCAGTCGGCGGGTTCCTGTCGATTGCTTTTTTGTTCATGGTTCTGAGCGGCATTGCCTATGGCGTTTACCGCTACTACGCGAACGGCTACAGCTTCACGTCCGCGCCGTCGGCCCCTACCTTTTTCAAATGCGACGGGCGTACCCACTGCTCGCAGATGACCTCCTGTAAGGAAGCCAAGTTTTTCCTGAAGAACTGCCCGGGCACCCGGATGGATGGGGACAACGATGGCATCCCCTGCGAACAGAATTTGTGTAATGGAATTCTGGATGGATTTGGGCGTTGATAATCGGCAACCGATTCATGTCGCTACCGAATGCATAGCGGACTATGCCCGCCGCTCTTTTCAGGCCTGGGGCCGTCTGGATGGCGGGAATCGCAGCCAGATGCCGGCCACCAGCGATCCAAACACCGTGTAGGCCGCCGTAAACACCCACCCCGGCGCATCGAAGTACAGCATGCGCTGCAGCCAGTGGCCCATGAAGCTGCCGCTGTAGGTGGCCAGGCCGGCCTGGGCGCGCAGCCACATCTCCAGCGTGGTCAGTGGGCACACCACGCCCAGCCACGCCTGCGCGGCCACGGTGGCAATGGCGCCCAGGTGCAGCAGCCGGAACCACGGCGCATTCACCCAGCGCCAGCCGCGCAGGTTGCCCGCGACGATCAGCACCAGCCCACCCACGACGAAGGCGACGATGGCCACGTGCAGCGCCAGCACCATGTCAGCCAGCAGGGGATAGGGAAGGGTTCCTGGCATGTTGCGACAAGTCTAAACGCGCTCTAAAAAGTGGCGGAAGCATCTTTTGGATGCCTTTGCCCATTCAAGGCCATATCGCACAATTGACAGCACGATTGACAGCACCATTAAAGGTGCTGACAATCATGCCATGACGTCCCTCACCGCCAACGACCTCAAGACCCGTGGCATTGCCGCCATCGAGGAATCGCTTGCTCATCACACCGAGGCAACGGTGTCCGTGCGCGGCCAGCCGCGCTTTGTGGTGATGGAGGTGGCGCAATACCACTACCTGCGTGAATGCGAGCTGGATGCCGCCTTGGCGCAAAGCCAGGCCGACGTGGCCGCAGGCCGCTACGTGGTGGAGTCTGCGCACAAGCACATGGAACGGATTGAGGCAGAGCTCGCGGGTCCGGCCAAGGCAGCTCGCAAGACACCAAAAAAGGCAGTGGCCACCAAGGCGGCCCGTCGTACGGCCCGCGGCTAGGTTGCGCGGGTCATGGCGTATCGGCTGCTGATCACTGAAAGCTACCAGCGCGTTGCCGTTCGCTTTCTAAGGCGCCACCCTGACTTGAAGCGCAGCTATGCCAAAACGCTGGCCCTGCTGGAGGCCAACCCTCACCACCCCTCCTTGCGGCTGCACGCTCTGGCAGGCAAATGTCAGTCGCTGTACTCGGTGTCTATCAATCTGTCGTACCGCATCACGCTGGAGCTTTTTATCCGCGACCAGATGGTCATTCCCGTCAATGTGGGCGACCACGACGAGGTGTATGGGGCGAAGGGCCTGTGAAAGCCAGGCCGGCGCCGCCTCATCAAGCAGAATCGGTTCAACTCCGAAGGGTTTGTATGCGTGTTTTTTCATGGTCGTGGTTTGTGCTGGCGCTTGGCATGCTGGCGGGGTGCTTTCCGCGCGGTGACATCTCGCGGCCGATTCCCACCGAGCTGGCCGCTGCGCCTGTGCCGGCCAAACGGCTGGTCGTCGTGCTGCCCGGCCGCGGCGACGATATCGCCGATTTGCGGCGCAGCGGCATCGTTCAGGCCGTTCAATCGGTCTGGCCCGATGCCGACGTCATCCTTACCGGCCTGGCACTGGGTTTTTACCTTGAAGGGCAGCCCGACCAGCGGCTGCAGGCCGAGGTGATCGCGCCTGCGCGCCAGCGCGGCTATGCGCAGGTGTGGCTGCTGGGCGCTTCGCTGGGTGGCATGGGCGCGCTGCTGCATGACCGTGCCTACCCCGGCAGCGTGGACGGCTTGGTGCTGCTGGCACCGTACCTCGGAGAAGAACCGGTGCTGCGAGAGATCGCGGCCGCAGGCGGCGTGGCCAGCTGGAAGGCGCCGCCCGCCGCGGCCGTGCTCAACGCGGACAACGTGCAGCGCGAACTGTGGCGCCACCTGCAGACCTGGCGCGCCACGCCGGCACGCGCGGCCAACGTGTGGCTGGCCTGGGGTAAGGCCGACCGGTTTCGCGAATCCATGCCGCTGCTCGTGCCCCTGCTGCCGTCCAGCCACGTGCTGGTTCGCGAGGGCGGGCACGACTGGGAAACCTGGTCAGGCGCCACGCGCGAAATACTGGCCATGATCGACGCGCGCAAAGCGCCTTGAACTTGCACTATCGAGCGGCCTACGCCAAAACGGGGTTGGGTGTGCTGGCATAGGCAACTTGTCGAGAAAGCTTTGCCATCGAGCCTCGGGTACGGGACAATAGCCCGCATGGAACGCACCGTCACGAAGACAAGTTTGCGCCAAGCCAGTGCTGCTGCCGATTTGGCCTATTGGTTGAGTCAGCCGGTGCAGGCGCGCTTGGCGGCCGTTGAGGCGCTTCGCTTGCAATACATGCAGACACTTCCAGATGCTGAGCAAAGACTTCAAAGAGTTTGCCGAGTTACTTCACTCAAACAGGGTTGAGTACTTGATCGTCGGCGGCTACGCGCTCGCCGCGTATGGCCACCCGCGGTACACGGGCGATCTCGATTTCTGGATTGGGTCCGATGCACGCAATGCGGCGCGAGTCCTGGTGGCACTTGAACAATTCGGGTTCGGCTCGCTCGGTGTCACGCAAGCCGACTTGACGACACCGGAGCGTGTGATTCAACTGGGCTATCCGCCGCGCCGCATTGACTTGCTG
This sequence comes from Ramlibacter sp., assembly GCA_039926915.1. Taxonomy (GTDB): domain Bacteria; phylum Pseudomonadota; class Gammaproteobacteria; order Burkholderiales; family Burkholderiaceae_C; genus Ramlibacter. The sequence goes on along the minus strand of JBDSWB010000098.1, from coordinate 23,983 downwards.
ACAAGCATCGATGGGGTGGAGTTCGAGGCCTCTTATGCAAGAAGAGTCGAAGTGGAAGTGGATGGCCTGCGGCTGCACTTCATTGCACTCGAAGACTTCAAGCGCAACAAGCGAGCCGTTGGCCGACATCAGGACCTGGCCGACCTGGAGAGTCTCGGCGACACCGGCATGGGCGACGAGTAGGCCAACTGCTGCCCGAGCCTTGGGTGGGACGGGCTCGTGCGCTGGTGCGTTCACCGACGGCTGGACGAATGCTGACTCGGCCGTGGGGATGGAGACTAAACTGGCCCAAACCGGAAAGGCTCACCCATGGCGACCCCGCACTCAACCGGCAGTGACCAGCTTCGAAGCATCGCGCACGCGGCGATGTTGCAACGCGGGCTGTTGCCTGACTTTTCGAGCGCCGTGCTCGCCGAAGCCAACCAGATCACGCATGCCGCCGCGCCATCAGGTGCAGGGATTCGCGATTTGCGTGGCCTGCTCTGGGCCTCGATCGACAACGACGACTCCCGCGACCTCGATCAGCTGTCGGTTGCGCAGCCCCTGGCCGATGGTGCGGTGAAGATCCTCGTTGCCATCGCCGACGTGGACGCGTTGGTGAAGAAGGATTCCGCGATCGACGGCCATGCATGGACCAATACGACCTCCGTCTACACAACAGCGCAGATTTTTCCGATGCTGCCGGAGAAGCTGTCGACCGATCTGACTTCATTGGGTGAGGGGCAGGAGCGGCTTGCGATCGTGATTGAAATGACGATTGCCGCCGACGGTGCAATCACCGCGCCTGACATCTACCGGGCTGCGGTCCTGAATCGCGCCAAACTGGCCTACAACGGGGTGGCCGCCTGGCTCGAAGGCAGGGCGCCCATGCCGGCCCGGCTGGCGGCAGTGCCCGGGCTGGACGAGCAGGTGCGAATCCAGGACGGGGCCGCGCAGGCGATGAGACGGGTGCGCCACGCGAATGGCGCGCTTCGGCTGGAAACGCTTGAAGTGCGGCCCATATTCCAGGACGGCGCGCTGGCCGATCTGCTGCCTGACGAAAAGAACCAGGCAAAGGAACTGATTGAGGACTTCATGATTGCGGCCAACGGCGTGACGGCGAAGTACCTCGAGAAGAAGGGCTTCCCATCGCTGCGCCGGGTACTGCGCACCCCCAAGCGCTGGGACCGTATCGTCGCGCTGGCGGCCGAAGCAGGCGAGCGGTTGCCGCTGGCGCCCGATGCTGCCGCACTGGACGCCTTTCTGGTCAAAAGCCGTGAGGTTGACCCGACGCGCTTTCCGGACCTCTCGCTGTCGGTGGTCAAGTTACTGGGTTCGGGCGAGTATGCGCTACAGCTGCCCGGCCAATTGCCCGAGGGACACTTCGGGCTGGCTGTGCGGGACTACACCCATTCCACAGCGCCGAACCGCCGGTTTCCCGACCTCATCGCGCAACGGCTGTTGAAGGCAGCGATCGCGGGGCAGCCCACGCCGTACGGCGGCGAAGAGCTCATGGCGCTTGCGCGCCACTGCACCGACCAGGAGGACAACGCGGACAAGGTCGAGCGCCAGGTCCGCAAGTCGGCCGCGGCGCTGCTTCTGGCCCCGCGCATCGGCGCGCGCTTCGATGGCATCGTGACCGGCGCCTCGGACAAGGGAACCTGGGTGCGCATTTCAGGGCCGAGCGCCGAAGGCCGAGTCACCCGCGGTTTCGAGGGCCTCGATGTCGGCCAGCACGTGCGCGTGCGGCTGGCCCACACCGATGTTGTGCGCGGCTTCATCGATTTCGAAGCGGAGCGGCCGAGACGATGAGTGCGAGTGAGAGCCCGCGCCATCCGCTCGCTTACAAGAACGAGCAGTTCATCGACAGCGACGATGCGCGTCCGTTGCGCATCCTGGCCGAATACCTCGGACCGATGCACGCTTTCCAGCGGGAGTGCATTCGCGACACGATTGTGTTCTTCGGCTCGGCCCGGTTGGCGCAGGACGGTCCGCTCGGCCATTACTATGAGGCGGCGCGAGAACTGGCGCGGCTGGTCACGCTCTGGTCGAAGAACATCGACTCGCAAGCACACAGGTATGTGGTCTGCACAGGCGGGGGCGGGGGCATCATGGAGGCTGCCAACCGCGGCGCCTCCGAGGCGGGTGGCCGCACCATCGGGCTCAATATCGGTTTGCCGAATGAGCAGCGGCCCAATGCCTACATCACGCCCGAGCTCTCTTTCGAGTTCCACTACTTTTTCATGCGGAAATTGTGGTTTACGCACCTTGCGCGCGCGCTGGTGGTGTTTCCGGGGGGCTTTGGCACCCTGGACGAGTTGCTTGAAATCCTGACGCTGATGCAGACCTGCAAAATCGATCGCCGCGTTCCGGTCGTGCTGTACGGCTCGGCCTATTGGAACGAAGTGATCAATTTCGAGGCGCTCGTGCGGCACGGCATGATCGACAGTGTCGATCTTGCGCTGTTCCAGTTCGCCGACGATCCGGCCACCGCGCTTTCGCTGCTGCAGGCAGGCATCGAAGTGGAGCCGGGCGAGGGCACGCCGGCCGTCGCCCACTCACAAAATCCTCCCTGCCAGGAGTGATCAGACCGGCGCGATCAAATCCCGATTTCGCCCCTGGACGTCATGCCGCTGCGCGCTGCCGCAATCGCCTCTTGCCTGACGGCAGTCGGCGAAACGGATGAGCTTGTGACACCGATAAAGCCCGTGCCACCGTTGGTGATGTGGGGGGCGGCGGCTGCTTCCGCCTTGACTTCGGCAGCGGAGCGAACCGACTTGAACGACAGAGCGTACTGCGAGGCGTCCGCCTCGTCGGCACGGGCGGCCGAAACGGACAGCATGGCGAAGGCCGAGAGGGCCAGGAACAGGTTGGAGGCTTTCATCGTGATTTCCTTTAAGTGGTTGAAGGTGCAATGGATACGCGCCCCGGAGGGCGCGTGGATGTGCAACTAAATCACGGAAATCCGATTGAAAGCGGCAGTTCGATCACCTGCGATAGGGATCGGCCGGGAAGCGGTCGAAGCGGTTCGGCACGCCGTCGCGGTCGTAGTCACCATAAGGCCCGTACAGGCCGACATGGCGCCTGTGTTGGTGGCGGTGGCTGTCGCGATCGTAGACATTGGCGATGCCATCGCCATCGCGGTCACCCCAGGCGCCTCGGCGTTCCCAGCCGTTGCTGTAGCCGTAGCCGTTGTTGTAGCCGTTGCCGTAGCCGTATTGCGGCTCGACGTACACCGGGCGCGGTTGCACGTAGACGGGAGCGTGCTGCGCATAGACAGGCGCCGGCTGCGCGTACACGCCAGGCGCTTGCACGCCGACAGTGAAAAACACGTCGCTGCGCGCGTGGGCCGCCGAGGCGGCGCCGAAGGCACCCAGCACCATCGCCGCAACAGCGAGAGATTTGATGGAGGTCAGGCGGTTCATAAGGACTCCTTGGGTTGGTGTGAAGTCATCTTGCGCCCCCGTGCCTGAACGCAAACTGAACCGACTCAAGATAACCAACCCCTACACCGGCGGATGCGCCTGCGGCGGCGCAAGTGCACGCGTGTTCCTGCTGTCCGGGCTCCACCTGACGCTGCTAGGTCAATTCGAGCGCTTACTTCTCCGCGAAACAGTAGAGAAGTGCGTCGCCGCCGGTCGGGCGGATGCGCTCGATGCTGCAGCCGATCGTGGGGTGGCTGGAATTCCACGACGTCGCCCACGGCTGGTTGATCGGGCCGCCCCGATCGAAGTGCCCGACCATGGCCGCGCCTTCCGTCGTGCCCTTGGTCCAGTTGCCGCAGGTCATGTCGGGGAAAGGGGTTCCGCCGCCCGGGCCGCCGGCAAAGGCGGTTCCGTCGGGACGCGAGCCCGTGAGGATGTCGTGCTTGTTCGGTTGATCGGTGCGGCTGTTGACCGCCCGGCCCATCTCGTCCAGTGCCGTGTCCTTGCTGATGTTGTTGCTGGCCGAATGCAGGTCTTCGACGTTACGCGCGATGACCACGCCCTTGACGTTCTGCCACGGCCCGGCGCCGATGCGGTCGCGCGCATTCACGAAAGCCGGGCTGTTGAGCGCGGGTGCCTGCGTGCTGAGGTAGGCGCGCCATGTGCGGCCGCCCGCGCCTGCAGTCGTCGCCAGCGTCTGGCAATGCCTGTCAGCGCCTTCCAGCCCACCCAGATCAGCGCCCTTGCCGGGGTTGACGCTGCTCAGGAAGAAGCTCATGCCGGCGGGGCCCGCCGGCGTGCTGGCGCACCCGACGACGCCAACGACGCCGGCCAGGGCTATGGAGCCAAGCAATATTGTGGTTCGCATCAGAACTCCTTCTTGGGGTGAGTGGGTGGCATGCCATCGTACGTTGGCTGCCACTTTTGTGCAGGCGGGTGTTTTCCCTGACGAGGCGCACGAGGGCGCAGTCTATGCGGCTTGCCCACCGCTAGGAACAGGCGCCGCTCTCGTCGCATAGAGGATCAGCGCCAGCAAACCGAGCTGCAAGGGCAGGCGAAGCACCAGCGCCCAATAGGGAATCGATGGGAACAGGTCTGGGTTCTGGAGCATGTAGACGTTTGCCGGCGTGACGGCGAGCGTGAGCGCAACCAGTCCCCACCCGGCAAAGCGCCGTGTGCGTGGCCATAGCAGGCCCAGCGCGCCCAACAACTCAAACACGCCCGTGACCAGAACGGCCGCCCGCGGCCAGGGTATCCACTCCGGCACGATCCGCATTTCCGCCTCGGTCGCGACGAAGTGCGCGACGCCGCCGATGAAGAACCACAGGAAGACGAAGGCCAGTGCAAGGCGGCGCCGGTGGCTGGAAGTCATGCCGCATCTTAGGCGCGGATCGTGCGCCGCTGGTGGCTCTCAAGAGGCCGCCTCCAGCATCCGCCGGAGGCGTTTCCTGGTCACCCCACTTCCACTGTCACCCGCAAGAACGTCGCTGCAATCAACGTCGTCCCCGGGTACTGGCACTGGTTCTGACTTTCGAAGAGCAGCACCAGCTCATTGCGCAGCGCGTCGGTTCGCCCGTCTTTCGCTGCCGCGTCAAAAGCGTTCATCGTCGGGCCGTAGTACTGCCTGAACGTGTCCACGAACTCCGCGGGTGAGCCCTTGAAGTCGAAGACATAGCTGTCGCGTTCGCAGGTGATTCCTTCCCACGCGATGCCGGCCGCGCCGAAGCGCTCGGTCACGTTGGCGGGTACGCCCCAGGTCATCGGGCTGATGAAGCCTTCGGGCGGCGGGGGCGCGTAGGCGGCGCTGATCTTCAGGATCTGCGCGACCAGCGTCGGATCGTTGGGGATCCAGTTGCACATGACGATCCGGCCACCGGGCTTGGTCACGCGCACCATCTCGCGGGCCACGTCCAGGGGCTTTGGTGCGAACATGGCGCCGAAAACGCTGATGACGCGGTCGAAGCTCTTGTTCTCGATGCGCAGGTCGCAGGCGTCGCCTTCCTGGAACTGGCATGTTGCGGTCAACCCCGCCTGGGACGCGCGCCGGTTGCCGGCCGCGACGAGGTTGCTCGCGATGTCGATGCCGAGCACTGTGGCGCCCAGCTTCGCGGACGGGATGGCGGTGGTGCCGTCACCGCAGCCCAGATCCAGTACCTTCATACCGGGGGTGATGCCGGCTTGCCGCACAACGTCTTCGCCGCTCTCGCGCATGCTCTCGGCGATGCGGGTGAAGTCGCCCTTTTCCCAGAGTGCCTTGTTCGGGTTCATGACATCACCATCTCTTTCATGTGGTCGATCACGTGCGTATGCTCGTGTTGGGGGCTGAACATCACGATCTCCGCATCGGCGTCGACCTTGACGTTGTGGCCCGGTGGCCAGTAGAAGAGGTCGTTGGCCTTCACGGTCTCCTGCACGCTGTTGTCGTCGGTCGTGGTCAGCTGGCCTTTCAACACAAAGCCCCAGTGCGGGCACTGGCACGAGTTGTGGTGCAGTCCCTGGAACAGGGGCGTTGTGTCCACCCCCGCCGACAGGCTGAAGTACTCGCCGCTGATCTTGCCGAGGCCGGTGGCGTCGCCAAAATCGGTTCTCTGCCGGATCACGGCGCCTGGGATCTGAATCTTGACGTCCACGTCGTCTTTGGCCATGTGCATGTTGGTTACTCCTGGTTGGTCGATGGGGCTGCCTGTCCGGAATCGTTAGGCGGCATACTCATGTTCCACACCGGGCGTTCCTGAAACGTTCCCGGCCGGGCTGAGGAAAGGAACATCGATGTCGCCAGCAGCGGGTCAGCCGCTCGCACCCGTGTCGATCCGGTTGCTCGGGCAGTTCCACGTCAGCGGCGGCGACGGGCCGCTCACTCGCCGTGCGGCTGAGCTGGTCCAGCTGCTGTGCTTGCAACCCCAACGCAGTCTGATGAATGAACAGGTGGTGGAGGCCCTGTGGCCGCACCTCGACCCGGAGGCCGGGAGCGCCAACCTGCGCAAGGCCGCGCATCATGCGCGGCAATTCATCGGCCAACCCGATGCCCTGGTGCTGCGCGGCGGGCGCGTGATGCTGCTGCCCGATCGCCATGTCAATTGCGATGCCGTGATCTTCGAAGCCGCCGCGGACGGTGCGCTGGCTGGTGGCGATGCGCAGTCGTGCAAGTCGGCGGCGCAGCTGTATGGCGGCGACTTCTTGCCGGAAGCGCGCTACGAGACCTGGGCCGAGGCGCCGCGCGAGCGCCTGCGAGCCAAGTACCTCCACTTGCTGCGCAAGGGGGGCGACCTGGAGCAGCTGGTTCGTGAAGACCCGACCGACGAGGCGGCTCATGCGCAGTTGATGCGTGAGGAACTGGCTGCCGGCCGCCGCTCTTCTGCCTTGCGCTGGTACGGCCACCTGCGCGATCACCTACAGCAGACGCTGGGTGCGCGGCCGGGCGCGGAGATTGAAGCGCTGTATCGCGAATGCGTTGCGGGGATGGAAGGGGCCGCGCCGCACTTTGTCGGGCGCGCGCTGGAGCTGGTGCGCGTGCTGTCATCGCTGCGCGCGAGCAGGGGCGGCCGCCCGGGTGGCGCCATCGTGCGCGCACCGGCCGGCATGGGCAAGACGGCTTTCTGCCGCCGGGTGGCGCAGGAAGCGAGGGGCCTTGGGTGGCAGGTGCGGTCCGTGCAGGCGGGTGACTGGACCCGGCCTTATGGAATTACGGCTGACCTGGTGGAGCCCTTGTTGGGAGAAAGCCCGCAGGTCCTGGAGGCCATCGGCGCCCACGCGCGGGCCGTGCTCGCCGCGATGAGCCCGGCCGCCGGCGTGGAGCCTCCGTCGCTGCCGATCGGCCGGCACCAGGTGGTGGGCGCGGTGCGGCGCCTGTTGCTGGCCACCGCTGCTGACAAGCCGGTGCTCGTCATCGTCGACGACGCGCACGCGGCGGATGACGCCAGCGCCGACCTGTTGGCGCAGCTCGCGTCGAGCGGGCCGCCCCTGTTCGTGCTGTTCGCCTGCCGGCCCACGATGCCGGAGTTGCTGGAACGCAATGTGTCGCGCCTGTTGCGCGCGGGGCAGCTGGTGGGTGTGGACCTCGGCCCGCTGGCTGAAGACGAAGCTGCGCTGCTGGCGATTCGTGCGGCTGGCGAACCGCTGACGCGGGAAGCGGCCGCAGCCATCGCGCGACGGGCCGAGGGGCTGCCGTTCGCGGTGGTGGAGCTGGCGCATGCGTCATCCGGCTTGGGAGAGGGCGGCGGTGCGGGCCTGCCGCGCGGGGTGTCGGCGGCGCTGATCGAACGCTTATGCGATATCGACGTGGCTGACGACGTCGATGGGGATGCGCAGGGGGACGCACACGCCATGGAGGCCCTGCGCCGGCTGGCACTGTCGGCCGAAGATTTCGACGTTGCCACCGCAGTCACACTGGCAGCGGACGAGGGCCACGACCCGCTGGCCCGGCTGGACAGGGCACTGGCTGCCGGTGTGCTGGTCGTGACGGAAGGCCGCTACCGCTTCCGCCATGCGCTGCTGCGGCAAGCGCTGGCCGAAGGCATTGCGCCGCACCGGCGTGCCGCGCTGCACCGCGACGTGGCCACGCGGCTCGAGGCCGCGGGCGCGGCGCCAGGGTCGGTCGGCCAGCACTGGCTCGCTGCGGGGGACCCGGACCGGGCGTTGCCGTGCTCGCTGGCCGCGGCGCGACAGGCGAATCGGCTCGGCGCCTTCGAGGACGTTTTGCGTCACGTCGAGCCGCTACTGGTTCACCTTCCCACTCACCCGGAAGCACTGGCGCTGCGGGCCGAATCGCTCGATGCGCTGGGCCGCCCCGGCACGCTCGCCGCCTATGACGCGGCCGCTGAAGTCGCGCCCGAGGCGCAGGCCCACGAGCTGCGCGCCAAGCGCGCTCTTGCACAGGTGAAGATGAGCGACCCGCCCGGCGCGCTGGAGTATTTGAAGAACGTGCATCCCACCACGGTCGCCGGAAGGTTGGCCGAAGCGTTGGCCTACAGCGGCGCTGCGGCGTTGGGCTTCGGCGACCCGGCAGAGGGCACCCGTCGGGCGGCTGAAGTGCGGCGCCTTGCGCTGGAAACCGGGGATGAAGGCACGCTGGTGATCGCGTCGTGGGCGCAGGCGGCGGCGGCGCACGCGCGCGGCGACTTGCACGGCAGCGTGTGGGCCGACCTGCGCGAGACCAGCCACCTGACGCACCTGGCATCGCGCGTATTCGACGGCCACCTGTGCATCACGCAGCGCTTCCTGTACGGCTCACGGCCCTATGCCGACGTCATCGCATTCGCCGACTCGTTGGCCGTCGAAGCGCAGAAGCTCGGCGCCGCGCGCGGCCACGCCTTTGCGATAACCTTGCGTGGCGAGGCCCTGCTGCTCAGCGGCCAGCTGGACGCGGCCGAGGCAGACCTGACGCTGGGCGGGCGGCTGCATCGCGCCATCGGTGGGGCCACAGGCGAAGCGCTGTCGCTGCAGCGCCGCTCCGAACTCGCCATGCACCGCGGGCGGCGCGACTTGGCCCGGGGCCTGTTGGATGAGGCGCTGGACACGGCGCGCCAGTCGGGCGTCGGCTTTCATCTGCTGGATCGCATCTACGGAACCCGCATCGCCATGGCGACCGATACAGATGCCGCACTGGGCGCGCTGGAGGAAGCCGAGGCTGCCGTTCGCGGTCCGCTGGAGACTTGCCCGGGCTGCCGCATCACCTTCGCGATTCCCGCCACCATCGCCGCCGCCAGGGCGCATGAAATGGACGTGGCCGCCGGCCATGAACGGGCGTCGGACTTCCTCGCCAATACGGTGATGAAGCTGCCCGCGTGGTACGCCGCGCTGCATGAGGCGAGGGCGCACGTCGCGCTGGCCTCGGGCAAGCGGGCCGCCGCTCGCGAGGGTTTTTCTGCAGCGGCAGAAGGCTTTCGCGCATCGGGGCAGCCGCTGGACGCGGCGCGGTGCGACGGACTGGCGCGATAGGGATGGCTCCCGTGAAGTCCCGCTCCGCGACTGGCGGCCTGGTCTATTCCACCGATGCCGGCCGCATGTGTCCGGTTTGCCGCAAGCCCGTCGCGCAATGCATTTGTGCGGCCGACGCAGCGGCGGAGTCGCCCTCCGACGGCATCGTTCGAGTCTCGCGCGAAATCAAGGGCCGCGGCGGAAAGGCGGTGACGGTGGTTCGCGGCCTGGCGCTGGACGCCGCCGCTCTGGGCCAGCTTGCCAGGCAGCTCAAGGCTGCGTGCGGCTCAGGCGGCACGGTAAAGGACGGCGCGGTCGAAGTGCAGGGCGATCACTGCGACAAGGTGATGGCGTTGCTCAAAGGGCAGGGCCACACCGTCAAGCGCGCGGGTGGCTGAGCCGGGCGTGTCGAAAACACCCCGCGCCATTCGTCGTAAGGTGGAGGGCAGCACTTCCTTTGTGGCTCTTCAATCCTTCAAGGAGATTTCTCATGAACTATGTCGATGGTTACGTGGCCGCCGTTCCGACGGCCGATCGGGAGAAGTACCTGCGCTTCGCGCAAGAGTGCGCCGTCGTCTTCAAGGAGCACGGCGCATTGCAGGTGGTCGAATGCTGGGGCGACGATGTGCCGGAGGGCAAGGTCACGTCTTTCCCTATGGCTGTGAAGCGAAAGCCCGATGAGTCGGTGATCTTCTCCTGGATCACCTGGCCGTCGAAGGCGGTTCGCGACCAGGGGATGAAGAAGGTGATGGAGGACCCGCGGTTTTCGCCTGAAACGCACCCGATGCCGTTCGATGGCAAGCGGCTTATCTACGGCGGGTTCCAGATGATCCTCAGCGTTTAGCACGCCGCTTCATAGCTGCCGCGCTTCACGCTTTCCAGGTTGGTCCCTTCGATGCGGATCAGGCGGGTCGGCCCCGCGCGGCTCGGGGCGTGGATGTCGCCCTCGTTGTACACATGCGCCTGGCCGGGCGTCATCGTGTATTCGCGCAGCTTCTTCACCTTGCCGCGCTGCCCGGGCGGTGCCGTTTCGATCGGCTGCCAATCGGTCATGACAGTCTCGCCATCGGCCTGGCCGTAGATGGCCCACGACGGGCCGTGGTCGTGCGGCGGGCCAGCCTTGGCGTCCTGATAGCGGTGCGCCAGGATGCAGAAGCCCAGCTGCGGGTCCTGGTAGACGACCTTGCGTTCGGGCGACTTCTCGTCGAACAGGCTGTCGACGAAGGGGCGGTCGACCAGCGCGTCACGCAGGAGCGCGGCGGCTTTCTCGCGGCCGGCGGGTGAGTTGTCCTTTTGCAGAAGGTCGTGCAGGCGCGCGGCGAAGGAGTCGAGGGCGTAGGTCATTGGGGCTTCCTTGGTTGACGAATTGTGATGGAGCCTGCACGATACAAGTTCAAGTGCACTTCAAGTCAAGGGCTTTTTGATGGACATCGCGCAAGTCGCCAAGCGGTCGGGCGTCGCGGCATCGACGCTGCGGTTCTACGAACAGAAAGGCCTGATCGCATCGGTCGGGCGCGAGGGCTTGCGCCGCCGCTTCGACCCGCGCGTGCTGGATCAACTGGCGCTCATCGCACTGGGGCGGTCGGCCGGCTTCAAGCTGGACGAGATCCGCAGGATGTTCTCGCCGGAGGGCCGTCCCAGCATCGACCGGGGGATGCTTTCGGCCAAAGCCGACGAGCTCGACGCGACGGTGCGGCGGTTGCGGGCGATGAGCAGGGGCCTGCGCCATGCGGCCGTGTGCCCGGCGCCCAGCCACGCGGAATGTCCAACGTTTCAGAAGCTCTTGCGCGCAGCGGCGCCGCGCGCGGGCGCCGGCAACAATTGGAATGCCACGGTGCCCGCAACCAGCGACAAGGCGATCGCGCCCAGCACGGCGGCGTAAGTCTCCACGCCGAACGCATGCGCCGCAGTCGCCACGCCGCCGGTGACCCACTGCATCACCGCCACGCCGAGGAACATCGCCATGGTGAACACCGCCATGGCGCGCCCGGTCATGTGCGGCGGGTAGGCCGAACGCACGTCGGCGTACTGCAGCGTACCGAAGCCTACCAGCAGGCCGATGACCAGGGCCAGCAGCACGTTGCCGGCCGCGCCCGGGTTCATCGCCATCAGCACGAACAGCGCGGCGTTGGTGAGCGCGCAGGCCACGATCCAGCGCCGCCTTCTGCCTTCGCCGGGGTCGATGCGGCCAAAGAGCGGCGCGCTGATCATGCCGACGACGGAGATCGCGATGGCCACATTGCCGGCCTGCACCAGGCTGAAGCCGTGGCGCTCGATCAGCATCGGGCCCAGCCACAGCCCGCGCAGCGTCATGAATGACGAATACGTGGCGAGCGCCAGCGCGAAGATCCCCAGGGTGTGCGGCAGGCGGAATAGCTCGCCATAGCCGCGCAGCGCCGCGCCCACGTTCAGCTTTTGGTGCGGTTCGTCGTCGTCGGCACCGTCCCGCACGAAGACGAAAATCGCAACCCAGGCCATGGCCGCGATCACCGCAAGCGCGACAAAGCCAGCCCGCCAGGAGGCCGCCTCGATCACCCAGGCGAGCGGTGTGCCCGTCAGAATCAGCCCGACGGAGCCGATGCCCAGCGCCGCACCGTTCACGGCGGCGAATCGCCCGGCCGGAAAGCTGCGTGCGATGAACACCGTGCACACCAGGAAGGCCGGCCCGCAACCGATGCCGGTGAGAATTTGGCCGGCGATCAACACACCGTAGCTGGGCGCGGCGGCCATCACCAGCGCCCCCGCGACTGCAAGCGGGAACACCGTGACGATGGTGCGACGCGGCCCGTACACGTCGATGGCCATCCCCATGAACAGCTGCAACCCCGCGAACGAGAAATGAAACGCCGCCGCGAACAGCCCGAGCTGCTGCGGCGACAGGCTGAAGTCTTGCGCCAGTGAAGGCGCCATGATCGACGCCGCAGTGCGAAAGGCCTGGCTCAGCGCGAAGCCGCTGATCAGCACCAGCAACATCGGCCAGGGGCCGCGTTCGGCGTTCGGGGCGTCGTGCCATTGCATCCCCCGACTTTATAGTGGTCGGCGCAGCGTCCTTGCGATCTCTGCGCCAACATCGCCAGGTCGGGTTCCAACATCACACTTCACTTTGCCTCAGTCGGGCGGGTTCTCCGCGCGCAGCGGCGAGAACCGCTCTTCCGGCCCGGTGATGCCGGGCACCACCCGGCTTGCCGTCAGCCAGGAAATTCCGAACGCGAGAAGGCCGGGGGTCTCGAACCAGTAGACGTAGGCTGGATATGCCTTCGACCATGTCCCCTCGTTCAAACCGTACCGCGATCCGGCTCCGAATTCGGTGATGGTGCCCACTTGGGCGGTTAAGCGTGCGAAACAGGCACGGAGACTGGGCGTCGCTTGACTTCGAGTGCACTCCAGGCTTTTCAATTGAGGTCTTCAACACGAAAGGACCTCGAAATGACAACCCGGACACAAACCAACAAGCAACTGATGCAAGCCATCTTCGCCGAGCTGGCGACGGGCAACGGCAAGCCGTTCGGCGACGCGATGGCGGACGACTTTTGCTGGCGCATTGCCGGCACTTCGGCCTGGTCGCGCAGCTGGGAGGGCAAGCGGGCGGTGCTCAAGGAACTGATGGCACCCCTGTACGCCCAGTTCGCCAGCCGCTACAGCAACAGCGCCCAGCGCTTCATCGCGGAGGGCGACTTCGTGGTGGTCGAATGTCGCGGAGAGGTGATGACCAAGGCCGGCGAGGCGTACAACAACACCTACTGCTACGTGTGCCGTTTCGCTGATGGCAAGTTGAAGGAGCTGACCGAGTACATGGACACGGCACTTGCGGAACGGGTGCTGGCGCCGCCGCCGGCCGCCTAGGACCGTGCGATCCACTTGTCATAGAGCGCGATCTTCCTGTCGACCAGGGACAGCGCCGCTTGTAGTTCCTCGGCACGCTGCCGGACCCGCTCACGATGTTGTTGCAACATCTCCCGGCATTCCACCAGGCTGCCCTTGCCTTGCCGCACCAGGTGCGCGTAGCCTTGCATGTCGCGTACGCTCATGCCGGAGGCGCGTAGCCGGTCGATCAGGCCAAGCCATTCCACATGCGCCTGCGAGAAGCGGCGCTGCCCGCCTGCATCGCGCGCCGCGCCCGGCATCAGCCTTTGCGATTCGTACCAGCGGATGGTGTGAACGCTGCGGCCGCTCAGGCGCGAAAGTTCGCCGATGCGGATTGTGGGGGTGGTGAGTTGTTCGTGGGAAGGGGATGAAGCCATGGCGCGATCTTAGCCAGGGGCTGTCAGCGGTTGCCGACCCGGCTGTGCCAAGCGCTTACAAAGGGCCGCTTTACCGCCAACCTCATCAGGACTAAAGTCCGCCCCATAGCTACGTGGTCAGTTGGGAACGACCATGCGGCCAGGCCCTGATTCTCACGGGCCGGCCGGGCGCCGCCGAAGGCGAGCAGGTGGGCATCAATGCGTTCGCCGTTTCCAAGGAGCACAAGATGCGTCTTCGCGTCAAGTACGCGTACAGCTTCTGGCGGCCGATCACCGCGGTGCGCAACGGCGACCAGCATGGGAACCCTGCCGTCGAGCGTGACGCGGGCTGGCTGCCCCTGGTGGATGCGCCCATACACCCTGAGTACCCGTGCGCGCACGGCATCAGCTCCGCCGCCGTGGCCAAGGTGCTGCAGACCGAGCTGGGCGACGACGTGCCGCTGAGCATGACCAGTCCGTTCCTGCCGGGGGTGACCCGCAAGTGGGTCCGTATCTCGGACTACGCCAAAGAGGTGTCGAATGCGCGCATCTGGAGCCGGCGTGCATTACCGCAACTCCGCCGACGTGGGCGCGCGAATGGGAAGCGACATCGGCACGTATGCCATCGCCAACTACCTGAAGCCGCTGCGCTGAGGCCGCCGGCGCCCGCGCTTGTCGGTTGAAGTGAGCGGACCATGAAGATTGTCAATTTCTCCCTGGAGGAAGGCAACAAGTACTTCGGGCGCATCGACGGCCAGCGCTTCTACATCGGCCGGCGGGTGACGTACAAGGGGCGCAAGGGCCTCACCAACCTGTCCGGCACCCGGGCCCAGCGCTACGACCCGGCGAAGTACCGGCCTGTGCTGGGCTTCTGGGCGGACTTCATCCAGCCAACCGCCGCCTGCGAGGGCGCGCTTTTCCACACGCTCAACACCTACGACAGAGCCCGCTTCACCTTTGCTTTCCTGCAGTTCGCGGCCCATGTTCCGAACGGCGATTTCGTCCGGTACCTGCGCGCGCTACTGGCGCTGCCATTGGGTGCAGAGTATTTCCCGGACCTGACGCTCGCCAACGGCCGCATCTGCCGTGTGCGGGATGGCAACGCCGCGCTGGAACCGCTCGAGTCGGACGACTCGACCGAGGGACTGATGGACTACCTCAATCCCTCGTCGGATGAGGTCGAAGACACCGAGATCATCCAGGCCGCGAAGTTCGTGCACTGGGCGCAGAACGACCCGGAGCACCGGCGCGTGCAGATCGAATCGGGCGTGGCCAACTTCCGCAGCTCGATGGTGTCTTATGCCAGGTCCTATGGCCTCAACGGCGCCGGCGACACGATCTGCCTTGTGGTGGCTGACATCCGCCACCAGGGCCGCGCTGGCAGCGCCGCCATCGTGTCCGCGTTGGCCAGCGCCAAGCCGCTGGAAGCGCTGCTGAAGCTGGGCGAACCGGAATACCACGAGCGTGTGCTGACGCTGCGGCGCGAGATCAAGAGGGGCCTCGCCGAGGGCCTGCTCGGCGCGCACCAGTACAGTTTGGCCCAGAAGGATTTTGTTTAGCGCAGGCCGCTAGCGAGCTTGCCGTGCCCGGGCCGCCTGCCCGATCTCCGGCGGCAGGCGTTTGAGCATCCAGTGAATCGCAAGGGGCACCAGGATCAGGTCGTCCATCAGGCCGATCACCGGCAACACGTCCGGAATGAGGTCGATGGGGGAAATGACGTAGAGCACCAGCAACGCGGTGCTCACCTTGAGCCACGCGGGCGCGGCCGGGTGGCGAAGGGCGAACCACAGTTGCCGCGCGTCGCCGCGCAGCACGGTCCAAAGCAGGGTCAGGCGTTTCAGCATCGAAGGCTCCTTGGCAGCGGGCCGGCCGGCCCCAGCGCATCACATGGCGCCAGCTGGACGCGGCGCAAGGGGTGGCTGCCGCCTGTTACATGCGCCGTGGAGGGCGAACCCTCCTCATAAAGCATTGCGGCTGGTATCAGTCCGGGGTGCCCCAGGCCGGGTTGTGGGCGGATGCGCCGCTGATCGGGCCGTAGGTGGCTGCGGCATTGCCCATGGCACGCAGTTCGCTGCTGCGCGCCGAGCCGTAGGCGGGCGCGTCCGGGTTGCCGTTGGGGTTTCCGTTGACCATGGTGCTGGCTTCGCCTGCGGCCGTCGGGATCGCCGAAACGGATTGTGCCGCCGTCATCCACATCTTCATTTCCGCGACACGCGGCTGGCCGGCGGACTCGGTGACGCCGATGAAGCCGGTGCCGCCGTTGGTGATTTTCGAGTCGGCCGAGCCGCCCATCGACGTACCGGCGGTGGCCGCCAGCGCCAGGCCCAGGGCACAAGTGGTGATCAGCAGTTTGGGAAATGCGTTCATGAGTTTTCTCGCTCAGTGGTTGTTGGAGCCTCGTATACGCGGCCCGAATGCCGGCTGGATGTGCGGCAAGTGTGAGAATCGACTTTTCCCTACAAAGTCACGACTCCTGCTCCATGGCCGAAACGACGATCAATACCGGCGAATACAAGCTGTTCCCGTCGCCGCGAAACGCGCACCGCGAGGTCTTCCTGCACGAGGTCTTCGTGCCGCATGCTTATGCGTTGATCGACCTGCCCAGCTTCCGCCTGCAGGGAAAGTACAGCCTGTTCGCGGCGTACCGCCTGGCCGACGGCAAACACGGGCAACTGGCGACCTTCGAGCTGGAGGCGGACGCGCAGAAGTTCACGGCGAAGTTCAGGCCCGACTGATTTTGCTGCCGTGGTACCGTGGCAGGCAACCACCCAGGAGCCTGTTCCATGGCGCGTCCCATTCTCGATGAAGCATCCATCCATCCCGCCATTCGCGACAAGGTCACGCGCTGGCAGCATGCCATCGTCGACGAGGTCCAGGCGGCGGTTCGCGCCAATGACGTGGTCGTCGTGGGCATGGATATCAACCCTTTCCCGCGCAAGGCCCGCAAGGCGCTGGACGAAATCGGCCAGCCGTACAAGTACCTGGGCTACGGGAGTTACCTCGGCGTCTGGCGGCCGCGCAGCGCGCTGAAGATGTGGACCGGCTGGCCGTCGTTTCCGATGGTGTTCGTGAAGGGCACGTTGGTGGGCGGTTTTGCCGACCTGAAGGCGCTGATCGACAGCGGCGAGCTCAAGAAAATGCTGGCGCTGCGCGCCGTGTGAGATTCGGCTGTCCGCAGCCTGATTCACCGCTCCTTACTTCGTGAGCAGCCGGCAGGCTGATCCGGTGGCCTGCACGCAGCGCGACGAACACACGGCGTTGCCGGACGAGTCCAGCGCCGCGTTGCCGCGCGGCTCGATGGAACAGTACAGATCGCCACGCGAGTCCTTCACGCAAGCCCCGGCGCCGCAGGCCGGGTTGCCGTAGCGGTCCAGCTGAGCGTCGCCGCCGGTGGCCGAACAGAACCAGTAGTCGTACCGGTCCTTCACGCAACGGGCTTCCGCCGGCGGGCACGCCAATTCCCCGTTTCGCAAATTGAGGCATTGGGCAAAGGCCAGCCCGGGGCCGGCCATCGCTACAGCGAGCAGGCCTGCCGCGAACGAATGGAAGTGATTCGGAATTTTCATGCGTGCATTCTTACACCAAAAAGGCGTCGTGTAGGAGGCGGCCTACCTGAACGCAGAGGCGCGGGCAGGCTACAGTGCTTGGTGTCGCAGCAACGGAATCGTCAGATGCACCCCTACCTGGTTCGCGCGCAGGCGCAGGCTGCCGATGCCGCGCGCAAAACCTGGGCTTGGGCGCGCCTGCACCCCGTGCGCACTTCGCTGGTGCTGCCCGGGCTGGCGCTGCTGTACCTGCTGGCGCTGCTTCCTTTCATTCCGAGTACGGCGGACATCCGCAAGGCGAAGTCCGAGGTGCCGTCTGCCGTGATGTCGACCGACGGCGTGGTGCTGGCCGATTTTCGCCGACTCAATCGACAGTGGGTTCCGCTGTCGCGCATCTCGCCCCACGTGGTCGACGCTTTGATCGCCACTGAAGACCGCCGCTTCTACGGCCACCATGGGCTGGACCTGAAGCGCACGGCTGCCGCCGTCTACAACACGTTGCGTGGCAACACGCAAGGCGGCTCCACCCTCACGCAGCAGCTCGCACGCAACCTGTACCCGGACGAGATCGGCCGCTCCATCAGCATCAACCGCAAGGTCAAGGAGGCATTGACGGCATTGAAGATCGAGGCTGTGTACTCCAAGGACGAGATCCTGGAGACCTACCTGAACACCGTGCCCTTCCTCTACAACGCCTTCGGCATCGAGATGGCGGCACGGACGTATTTTGACAAGCAGGCCAGCAAGCTCACCGAGCTGGAGGCCGCCACGCTGGTGGGCATGCTCAAGGGCGCCAGCTACTACACCCCGGTGCAGAACCCCGAGCGCGCGCGCGAGCGGCGCAACCTTGTGCTCACGCAGATGGCCCAGTTCGGCAAGCTCGATCCGAAGCGCGCCGAAACGCTGGCCCGGCAGCCGCTCAAGCTGGACTTCGAGCGGCAGGACACCGTGCTGGGCCCGGCGCCGCATGTCTCGCAATGGGTGCGCAAGTGGTTGATCTCGTGGGCCGACAGCCGCGGACTGAACATCTACGCAGACGGGCTGGTGGTGCGTACCACGCTGAATTCGAAATTGCAGAAGGCCGCCAACCAGGCGCTGGCGCGGCAGCTGGACGCGCTGCAGCCGCTGGCGGACCGCCGGCGCAAGAAGGGCGAGGCACCCGTGCCGCTGCAGGCGGGCTTCATGGCGCTGGACCCGCGCAGCGGCCATGTCCTGGCGTGGGTGGGCAGCCGCGACTTCGCGCAGGAGCAATTCGACCACGTGAGCCAGGCACGCCGCCAGCCGGGTTCGACTTTCAAGCCCTTCGTGTACGGCGCCGCTTTCGAGCTGGGCATGAGCCCGCGCGACACACTGATGGACCAGCCGGTGGCCATCCGCATTCCCGGCGGCGGCATCTGGAGCCCGAGCGACGGCACGCCGCCCAGCGGGGCGCCGATCACGCTGCGCAACGGCCTGGTGTATTCCAAGAACACGATCACGGCGCAACTGATCATGCAGGTCGGTCCGCAGCGCGCCGCACAGCTGGCGCGGGCGATGGGTGTGCGCACCAGCAAGCTCGACGAAGTACCGTCGCTGGCGCTGGGTACCAGCCCGGTCACCTTGCGCGAGATGGTGGCTTCCTACGGTTCCATCGCCAACGGCGGGCGCTACATCGAGCCGGTGCTCGTGACCCAGGTGGAGGACAGGCACGGCAACGTGCTACAGGCTTTTTCGCAGGCGCCGCCGGAGCAGGCGATGTCCAATCCGCAGGCACTGCAGCTGGTCAACGTGATGCGCGGCGTGGTGGACGAAGGTACCGGCGCGGCCATCCGCGCGCGCCTGGGCCGGCAGCCCGACGTCGCCGGCAAGACCGGCACCACGCAGGACAACACCGACGGCTGGTTCATCCTGATGCACCCGCAGCTGGTGGCCGGCGCCTGGGTGGGCTTCAACGACAGCAGCATCACCATGGGCGATTCCTGGGGGCCGGGCGCGCGCAGCGCCTTGCCGATTGTCGGTGAGGTTTTCCAGCAAGCGCTTCGCAACAAGTGGATCGACGCTCGCGTGGAATTCGACATTCCGCGCGAGCGCCCCGAGCCGCCACCGGAGCCGGAGATACGGCACCGCATGCCGGACCCCATGGGCGGTATCGCGAACTTCCTGAACCGGTTATTCAGGAACGTCCGTTAGCGCCCGGGGGTCACCGGCTCACCAGGCATTCACCACCGTTCATCCTGAACTGGTGGGTGGTGGTCGTGGTGCTGCTGCCGTTGGCATCTTTCACGACTTTCGTCACGGTGAGCGTGGCGTCCTGCCCGTTCTCCATCAGCACGCCGTCGGATCGAATCCCCGCCGCGAATTTGGATTCGGATTCCGCCAGTTCTTTCATCATGCCTTTCATCATGTCGCGGTCCTTCGCGGGCATGGCTTTCCACTGCTCCTGGAGTTCCCTGGTCGAGAGTTTGTTCGCGTCGTCGAACTTGCCGGCATGGATCAGGCCCATCTGCCTCACGGCGACCTTGCCGCAAGCGTGGTTGAGGATCGCGGCGCCCTTGAGTTCGGCGGCGAGCGCCGGGGCGCCAAGGCCGATGGCAATGAGGGCCAGGGCGGCGCCGGCAAGGAAAGTCGGGCGTGGACGGTTCATGTTCATTCCCCCTGTTCCGGCCACCGTGGCCGGCGAGCTGTGAATATACGGTGACTTCCCCCGCTCGTGCAAACCTACTGCCTGCCGAACCGGGCCTTGGCGTCTTCCAGGAACAAAATCCATTGCGGAACGTTCTCCAATTCGATGCCCTGGTTGAGCGGCCACAGCCGGGAGGCGATCGGGTACCCGGCGGCTTCTTCGGTCAGGCCCCCATGGTAGGGCCGAACACGTAGGCGTCCTTGGCCAGCACGCCGTAGGTCATGCCGCCGTCGCATGCATCGTTGAAATTATTGCAATGACGAGTGCCGGGACTGTTTGCCCTAAAGGAACTCGTTGATGACGTAGACCGCGTTGTCCTTGAACTTGTGCCACAGGCCGCGCTTCTTCCAGCGCTCCAGGTCGATCTCGTTGGCGCGGGCGACGTACTTTTCGAAGATGGCGTCCAGCCGCTGGGCCAGCGCCGCGTCCCGGATCGCCATCGTGATCTCGTCGTTGGTCTCGAAGGAGCGGTCGTCGAAGTTGGTCGATCCGATGGCGCTCCACACATTGTCCACAGTCATGATCTTCTGGTGCAACAAGGTGTGCGGGTATTCGAACAGCCGTACGCCGCACTTCAGCAGTTTCTCGAAGTTTCGGTGGCCCGCGTGCTGCACCATCGGGTTGTCCGAGCCGCTGGTCGAGGGCATCAGCACCCGCACGTCCACGCCGCGCTTGACCGCTTCGCCGAACGCGTCGATGGCTTCGGGCTCCGGGATGAAGTAGGGGTTCTGGATCCAGATGCGCTTTTGCGCCAGGCAGATGACTGTGTGGTGGAGGATCTTCACCGTGGGCGCCGAGCCCTGGGGCTTGAGAAACACCGCGTGGATGTTGACATCGCCCACGGGCTTGAGGTCCGGGAACACGTCGTCGCCCAGGAAAAGCTCGCCTGTTTCGCCGCACCAGTTCTCGCTGAAGGCGCCCTGGATGCTGTGCACGATGGGTCCATGCAGGTGCACGCTGACGTCGGAATAGTGCTTGCCGTCCTCGGCGTTACCCATCCATTCGTCAACGATGCAGTGGCCGCCGACGAAGGCCTCGCGCCCGTCGATCACCACCAGCTTGCGGTGGTCGCGGTCGTTCAGCACACCCAGGTTGCGCAGTCCGCGCTTGTGGAAGAACTTCACTCTGCAGCCGGAGTGGCGCATCTGGTCGATGACGGATTGGCCCGCGCCCTTGGAACCGGTGGCGTCCAGCATCACCCGCACTTGCTTGCCCGCCTGCGCGCGGTCCTGCAGGGCGGCCGCCAGGCGCCTTCCGAGGGTGCCGTCCTTCCAGAGGAAGGTTTCGAAGTGAACCGAACTCTCGGCGGCACGAATGCGCGCGATCAGCACGTCGAAGAACGCGCCGTTCTCGTACACCTCGACCGAATTGCCGTCCACGGCGGTGCCCAGCGTCAGGCCGGACAGGGAAGAAGTCAGCTTGTCGATCGGCCATTCGCATTCCACCTTGAGGGTGGGCGCGCGCGCCCGCTTGATCGACCAGATCACCCAGATCAGCAGAACGACGAGGCCGACGGGCAGCCAGGCCCAGTAAGAAACATCCATCGGCCGAGTGTCGCCTAAAGCGGTTCAGTCGTGGGGCGCTGAAAGTAGGAGGGCGCCCATTGTTAACGAAAGGATGTGGCGTTGCGGCAAGAATGGTTTCCTTTCCGGGCAGGCTAAGATGCTGTTCGGGAGTCCACATGCCCAGAGCGGCACTCACATCCGCACCCGCACCCGGCACAGATTCGGGGCAGGAGCGCTACCAGGTCCAAAAGGTTCATGCCCAACATCGGAACGGTTCTTAAAAGTGAAATTTCGCGAGTTGCGCGCAAGGAAGTGCGCGGCGAGACCCAGGGGCTGAAGAAGTCCGTCGCCCAGTACCGCTCGCAAATTGCCGAATTGAAGCGCCGCATGCAGGCGCTGGAGCGGCAGGTCAGCCGCCTCGGCAAGGTCACCGCCAGGAGCGCCGGGGTCGAAGTCGATGAACCGCCGGCCCGCCAGATCCGCTTCAGCGCCAAGAGCCTGCTGGCGCAGCGCCGCCGCCTCGGGCTGTCCGCTGCCGCTCTGGCGCGCCTGCTGGGCGTGTCGGCCCTGTCGGTCTACAAGTGGGAGAGCGGCAACACGCGGCCCCGCGCGAAGCAGATCGAGGCCATCGCCGCATTGCGCAGCATGGGCAGGCGCGATGTCGCGCAGAAGCTGGAACAGTAGCCTTCAGGCGGGCGCTGCGCGACGGTATTGCGCTACCGGGTGCGTGGCGGGCAGACGGTCATGCCCGAACAGCTTGCCCCGAAGCGTGCCCGGGGCGTAGCTGGTCTTGAATGCGCCGCGCTCCTGCAGCAGCGGCACCACCAGCGCGATGAAGTCGTCGAAACATTCGGGCACCACGGTGCGCGACAGGTTGAAGCCGTCGACGTCCGCTTCCTCGCTCCAGGCGACCAGCGTGTCGGCGATCTGTTCCGCCGAACCCACCCACGGGGGCTGCCGGCTGCCCAGCACCATCTGTTCGAGAAGCTTGCGCCGGGTCCATTGCGGTCCGGCGGTACGCGTCATGGCTTCCACGTTGGAGACGATGGCCTGGCTCTTGCCGGTGTCGATCGGCTCGTCGATGTCGTACCTCGCAAAGTCGATGCCCATGGACGCGGCGGCGTGCACCAGTGCAGCCTCCGAACTGGCGTAACGCTGGTACTCGGCGAACTTGTCGCGGGCCTCGGCCTCGGTGCGGCCTGTCACCACCGTGGCGCCCAGGAACACCTTGACGTCGGCGCCGCTGCGGCCCTGCTGAGCGGCTTGGCTCCGGATGCCATCGACGATCTTCTTCACCCCCGGTTGGCTCTGCCCATTGAGGAAAACGCATTCGGCGTGCGTGGCCGCGAAGCGCGAGCCCCGCGGCGATGAGCCCGCCTGGTAGAGCACCGGGGTACGCTGGGGCGAGGGTTCGCTCAGGTGCATCGCATCGACCTTGTACTGCTTGCCCTCATGGTGGATCAGGCGCACCCGCGACGGGTCCGCGTAGACGCCGCCGGCGCGATCGCGCTGCACCGCTTCGTCGTCCCAGCTGCCTTCCCACAGCTGGTAGACCAGCTCCATGTATTCATCGGCGAGGTCGTAGCGGTCGTCGTGTGCGGTCTGGCCGGTGAGGCCATTCGCGCGTGCCGCACTGTCGAGGTAGCCGGTCACGATGTTCCAGCCGATGCGCCCGCCGGTCAGGTGGTCCAGCGTGGACATGCGGCGCGCGAAGAGGAAGGGCGCCTCGTAGGTGAGGTTGGCCGTGACGCCGAAGCCCAAATGCTGCGTGGCCGCGGCCATGGCCGGGATCAGCAGGGTGGGATCGTTCACCGGCACCTGCACCGCGCCGCGCACGGCGGCGTCGGGGCTGCCGCCGAGCACGTCGTAGACCCCCACCACGTCAGCAAAGAAGATGCCGTCGAACAGGCCGGCTTCCAGCCGGCGTGCGTAGTCCGTCCAGTAGTGGATGTCGGTGTAGCGCGTCGATTGGTCGCGCGGGTGCGTCCACAGGCCCTGCTGGATGTGGCCAACGCAGTTCATGTCGAAGGCATTGATGCGGATTTCGCGCGGCATGGGAACCCTCCGGAAGAACGAAGCTAGCGGCGATGCTCGAGGAAGAACCGCACCATCTCGGCGCTCGCATCCGGCCCGCGCGGGTCAGTGTACGACCCGGAGGCGCTACCACCCGACCACGCGTGGGGTGCGCCGTGGACGATCCAGTGCTCGGCCATCACCTTGCCGTCGGCGGTCCGATGCAGCTCACGGGTATAGCCGCGGCCTCCGGCCGCCACGCCTTCCTCCAACTCGGCCTCGGCGTCCTCATGCACGCTGGCTGCGATCACATGGCTGCTATTGCCGGGATGGACCGTGTTGTCGGCGTCGCCGTGGAAGACGATGGTCGGCATGCCGCTGCGGGTGGTCGGCCCGGACCGTGGCGCGTCCCGCATGGCACCGAATGCCGAAGGCAGGTCCTTGGCGGCGCCGGTCGCCAGCCCCGAATGCACGCCGACGCCGGCGAAGATGTCGGGATAGGTGTCGCCCAGAATCGCGGCCATCGCACCGCCCGCCGAAAGGCCCGCCACATAGACGCGCGCCGGGTCGATCGCATGCTGCGCCATCACATCCCGCACCAAGCCGGCAAGCAGCGCCGGCTCGCCGCGGTCTCGCACCTGGTGGGTATGCTTGAACCAGTTCCAGCAGCGCTGCGGGTTGGCTTGCTGCGACTGTTCGGGATACAGCACGAAGAAAC
>JBDSWB010000097.1:0-10183 GCA_039926915.1 Ramlibacter sp. | reverse complement strand
CCCATCAGGTACCCCAGCCGCACGCCGGCCAGGCCGAACTTGCTCAGGGTGCGCATCAGCAGGACGTGGCTGTGCCGCGCGATGCGCTGGGCATAACTTCGGCTTGAAAAAGGCTGGTAGGCCTCGTCGATGACCACCAGGCCAGGCGCGGCTTCGATGATGCGATCAATCACCGCGTCATCCCACAGGTTGGCGGTCGGGTTGTTGGGATAGGCGATGTAGATAACCGACGGCTTGTGTCGCGCAATCGCGGCCAGCATGGCAGCCTCGTCCAGCTCGAAGTCGGCCGTGAGGTCTACCCCAACGAATTTCAGACCCTGCAGCTGGGCGCTCATCGCGTACATGACGAAACCGGGAACAGGCGCCAGGATGGTGGCGCCCGGCACATCGCAGGCCATGGCGATCAGGGAAATCAACTCGTCGGAGCCGTTGCCCAGCATGATGTCGAAGCCCTCGGGCATCGCGGAGTGCGCAGCCAGGGCGCGGCGCAAATCATTGATCCGCTCGCCGGGGTAACGGTTCAGCGCCAGTGCACCCAGCCGCTGGCCCAGTTCGGCCTGGAGCGCGGGCGGCAGGCCATGGGGATTCTCCATCGCGTCCAGCTTGATGAGGCCGGTGGACGGCTGGATGGCATAGGCGTGCATGCTTTGCACGTCCTGGCGGAAGATATTCGCCCCCACGCTTGCGGCTGGTGCGGCTGCGCTGCCCCCCATTGGGGCGTTCGCGCCTTGGGGCGGCCCTGCGGCGCTCAAGCCCGCACGCGTCCGGTCATCGCGCTCGCTCATCGCTTCAGCCTCATTTCGGCGGCGCGCGCGTGGGCCTGCAGGCCTTCGCCGCGGGCCAGTTCGGCCGCGATCACACCCAGGCTCTGCGCGCCGACTTCACTCACCTCGATGATGCTGCTGCGCTTCTGGAAATCGTAGACGCCCAGCGGACTTGAAAAGCGGGCCGTGCCGCTGGTCGGCAACACGTGGTTGGGGCCCGCGCAATAGTCACCCAGCGACTCGCTGGCGAAAGCGCCCAGGAAGATCGCGCCGGCGTGCTTGAGCAGCGGCTCCCATCGCTGCGGCTCGCCGCTGGCGATTTCGAGGTGTTCGGGGGCGATCCGGTTGCTGATCTCGCAGCCCTCTTCCATGCTGCGCGTGAGGATCAGGGCGCCGCGGCCGTTGAGCGACTTGGCGATGATCTCCGAGCGCGCCATCTCGGGCAGCAGACGATCGATCTCTGCCTGGACCTTGTCGATGTACGCGGGATCAGGACACAGCAGGATGCTCTGCGCCAGTTCGTCGTGTTCCGCCTGCGAGAACAGGTCCATCGCAACCCAGTCCGGCGGCGTCGTTCCGTCGGCCAGCACAAGGATCTCGCTGGGCCCGGCGATCATGTCGATGCCAACCAGCCCGAACACGCGCCGCTTGGCGCTGGCGACATAGGCGTTGCCGGGGCCGGTGATCTTGTCCACGCGTGGAACCGTCTGCGTGCCATACGCCAGCGCGCCGACCGCTTGCGCGCCGCCGATGGTGAAAGCACGGCTGACACCAGCCACATAGGCGGCGGCAAGCACCAGGGCATTCTTTTCGCCGCGCGGCGTGGGCACGACCATGATGATTTCGTTGACGCCGGCCACATGCGCGGGAATGGCGTTCATCAGTACCGAGGACGGGTAGGCGGCCTTGCCGCCGGGAACATAAATCCCCACGCGATCCAGCGGAGTGACTTTCTGCCCGAGCAGTGTGCCGTCCGCGTCGCGGTAGCTCCAGCTCTCGCCGTTGGCCTTCTTCTGTGCCGCATGGTAAGTCCGCACCCGGCTCGCGGCAGCCTGGAGCGCGTTGCGTTGGGCACCGGGCAGGGCATCGAAAGCGGCCTTGAGTTCGGCCTGGGTGAGTTCGAGCTCCTGCATCGACTTGGCATCCAGGGCATCGAAGCGCCGGGTGAAGTCAAGCACCGCCTCGTCCCCTCGCCGCTGCACGCCGGCCAGGATTTCGGTGACCCGCTCCTCGACTTCCGAATCGGTTTCGGCGGACCAGTGCAGGCGCGCCTTGAAGGCGGCCTCGAAATCGCTGGCCGCGGTGGAAAGTCGGGCGGGCCGGGCTGTCGGTTGCATGGCGATCAGTTCCTGCCGATCGCCCCGGCGAACGAGTCAATGACCCGGCGGATGGCTTCCCGCTTCAACTTGAGTGCAGCCTGGTTCACCACCAGGCGCGAACTGATCTCCATGATCCGTTCCACTTCGACCAGGTTGTTGGCCTTGAGCGTGCCGCCGGTGGACACCAGATCGACGATCGCATCCGCCAGGCCTGTGAGAGGCGCCAGCTCCATGCTGCCGTACAACTTGATCAGGTCAACGTGCACGCCCTTCGCGGCGAAGAACTCGCGCGCGATGTTCACGTACTTGGTGGCGACGCGCAGGCGCGATCCCTGCTTCACGGCGCTCGCGTAGTCGAAGTCGGCGCGCGTCGCGACGCTCACGCGGCACTTCGCGACGTGCAGGTCCAGTGGCTGGTACAGACCCGTGCCGCCGCCCCAGTCGGCCCCGTGCTCGATCAGCGTGTCCAGCCCGGTGACGCCCAGGTCGGCGCCGCCGTACTGCACATAGGTCGGCACGTCGGTCGCACGCACGATGACCACACGCACTTCAGGACGGCTGGTCGCGAGGATCAGCTTGCGCGATTTCTCCGGGTCTTCGAGCACCTCGATGCCCGCGGCCTTCAGCAGCGGCAGGGTCTCGTCGAAGATCCGACCCTTGGACAGGGCCAGGGTGATGAGAGAACTCATTTGATCCGCTCGATATCGGCGCCAATGCCTCGCAGCTTGGCTTCCATCTGGTCGTAGCCCCGGTCCAGGTGGTAAATACGGTCGACCAGCGTCTCGCCATCGGCGACCAGGCCGGCAATGACCAGACTGGCGGATGCGCGCAGGTCGGTCGCCATCACTGTGGCGCCGGAAAGCTGCTCAACGCCCTCGATCACCGCGAACTTCCCGTCGACCTGGATCTTCGCGCCCAGGCGGACCAGCTCATTGACGTGCATGAACCGGTTCTCGAAGATGGTCTCGGTGATCTTCGAGGGGCCGTCGGCAATCGAATTGAGCGCCATGAATTGGGCCTGCATGTCGGTCGGAAAGCCCGGATATTCGGTGGTGCGAAAGCTCTGGGCCACCAGCCGCCCCTGCGAGTGCAGGTGGATGCCGTCATCGATCGCCGCCACGCTCGCGCCCGCGTCGCGCAACTTGTCGATCACTGCGTCGAGATGGTCCGCCCGGCCGTGGCGCAGAATGACGTCGCCGCCTGTCGCCGCGACTGCACACAGGAACGTCCCCGCCTCGATGCGGTCGGCCACAACGCGGTGGGTGCAGCCGCCGAGCTTTTCCACCCCTTCGATGGTGATGCGTCCCGTGCCGTGCCCTTCGATGCGGGCACCCATCTTGATCAGCATTTCAGCCAGGTCCGCGATCTCCGGCTCCTGGGCAGCGTTTTCCAGCACGGTGACACCTTCGGCGAGCGTTGCCGCCATCAGGAAGTTTTCGGTGCCGGTCACGGTGACCATGTCGGTGCGGATCGCCGTGCCCTTCAGCCGCTCGCGGCCCTTGGGCAGCCTGGCGATCATGTAGCCGTGCTCGACCACGATCTCCGCGCCCATCGCCTCCATGCCCTTGATGTGCTGGTCCACCGGTCGCGAGCCGATGGCGCAGCCACCGGGCAGCGAGACGGTGGCCTCGCCGAACCGTGCCAGCAACGGGCCCAGTGCCAACACCGACGCACGCATGGTTTTCACCAGTTCATAGGGCGCCTCGGGCGAACTGAGCCTGCTCGAGTCGATAGTCACTTTGCCTTGGCCGTCACGCTCAACGGAGACACCCATGTTGCGCACCAGCGTGAGCATCGTGGCGACGTCCTGCAGACGCGGCACGTTTTCCAGCCGGACCGGCTGGTCGGTCAGCAGCGCGGCGCACAGCTCGGGCAATGCCGCGTTCTTGGCGCCGGAAATCCGGACTTCGCCGTGGAGCGGCCGGCCCCCGCGAATCAGAAGTTTGTCCATGCTGGGTCAGTTTCGTTGAGCCGCCACCCACTCGGCGGGCGTGAATGTCTTCATCGAGAGCGCGTGCACCTCGTCAGTGTGCATTCTCGCACCCAGTGTCGCGTAAACGCGCTGGTGGCGCTGGATCAGTCGCTTGCCTTCGAACTCGGTCGAAACGATGACGGCTTCCCAGTGGCGGCCGTCACCGTCGACCTGAAGGTGGTCGCAGGCGAGGCCGGCACCGATGAGCGATTGGAGTTCGGTTGCGGTCATGAGAGTTCAGCCCCGGATTTTGTAGCCGATCCGCAGCAAGTGCACGGCGATGGCGCTCACGACCAGAAGCGCCACGCCGACGATGCTCAGGCTGAGCCAGGGTGAAACGTCGCTGACGCCGAAGAAGCCGTAGCGAAAGCCGTCGATCATGTAGAAGAACGGGTTCAGGTGGCTGACCTGCTGCCAGAACGGCGGCAGGGAATGGATCGAATAGAACACGCCGGAGAGGAACGTCATCGGCACGATGATGAAGTTCTGGAACGCGGCCATCTGGTCGAATTTTTCCGCCCACAGGCCCGCGATCAGGCCCATCGACCCGAGGATGCCGGCGCCCAGCACGGCGAAAACGAGAATCCACACCGGCGCTTCCAAGCCGGGACGCCCGAACCAGGCCGTCACCGCGAAAACCCCCAGCCCGACGGCCAGCCCGCGCGTGATCGCCGAGCCCACGTAGGCGAAGAACCAACTCCAGTGCGACAGGGGCGTGAGCAGCACGAACACCAGGTTGCCGGTGATCTTGCTCTGCACCAGGGAGGAGGAACTGTTGGCAAAGGCGTTCTGCAGCACGCTCATCATCACCAGGCCGGGCACCAGAAAGGCGGTGTAGCTGATCTGGTCGTAGACCTTGACCTGGCCCTGAAGCACATGGCCGAAGATCAGCATGTACAGCACGGCCGTAAGCACCGGCGCGGCCACGGTCTGGAAGCCCACCTTCCAGAAGCGCAGGACTTCCTTGTAAAAAAGGGTCGTCCACCCCGTCATAGGGCGACCTTGTCGGCATTGCGGGACATCACGTCAAGAAAGACGTCCTCGAGGTCCGCCTTGCGCACTTCCACGTCCTCCACCCGCAACCCCGCTTCGCGGATGATGGCCAGGTAGCGCTCGATCTCGTGCGCGTCATGGGCGGGCAACTGCACGATGCGGCCTGTCACTCGGGCCTTGTCCTGGAATTCAGGTGGCAGCTCGCTGTCGATCTTGAACCGCAACACGTTGCTGGAGGCAGCCTTCAGCAGGTCACTGGTGCGCTCCAGCGCCACCACCCGGCCGGACTTGAGCATGGCGATGCGTCCGCACAGGGCTTCGGCTTCTTCCAGGTAGTGCGTCGTCAGCAGCACGGTGGTGCCCTGCTTGTTCAGGCGGGCGATGAATTGCCACAGGGTCTGGCGCAATTCCACGTCGACGCCGGCCGTGGGCTCGTCCAGCACGATCACAGGCGGCTTGTGCACCAGGGCTTGCGCCGCCAGCATCCGGCGCTTCATCCCCCCGGACAGCTGGCGCATGTTGGAATCGGCCTTGTCCGCCAGCCCCAGGCTTTCCAGCAGTTCGGTGATCCAGTTCTCGTTGTTCTTGACACCGAAATACCCGGACTGGATGCGCAACGCTTCGCGCACGTTGAAGAATGGGTCGAACACCAGCTCCTGGGGCACCACCCCGAGACAGCGCCGAGCGGCCGCGTAGTCGGCCTGGACATCGTGCCCATGCACCGTGATGCGCCCGGAGGTCGGGCGTGAAAGGCCTGCCAGGATGCTGATCAGCGTGGTCTTGCCGGCGCCGTTGGGGCCGAGCAGTCCGAAAAACTCTCCCGGTTCGATGTCAAAAGTCACGCCGTCCAGGGCCTTCAAGGGGCCGTTTCGAGCGGAAGGGTAGATTTTGGAGACTGACTGGAAGGAGATTGCGGGCATGTGAGCCCGCGATTTTAGCGACCGGCGCCTTCAGCTCCTCCGCGGTGCCAAATAGGCCTCACGGGGCCGCCGTCAGCAGTTCGGCCACGCCGTACAGGCCGGCGAGTTCGCGCAGGCGCGGCGGCAGCCGCGCGACTGAAAAGCTCTTGC
The DNA here is from genome assembly GCA_039926915.1 of Ramlibacter sp. Classification (GTDB taxonomy): domain Bacteria; phylum Pseudomonadota; class Gammaproteobacteria; order Burkholderiales; family Burkholderiaceae_C; genus Ramlibacter. The sequence continues at coordinate 4,065 of JBDSWB010000097.1, read as the reverse complement.
CCAGCGCCTGCGCTTCGCGCCGGCAATCCAGCAGCACGGCGAGCGCCGACGAATCAAATTTCGACAGCGCCCCGGCGTCGGCGACCACGTTGGATTCGGCCTCGGACTTCATGCCCTGGGCCAGCATCCGGCAACAGGCCACCGCTTGGTCGTGTGTGAGTTCGGCCGGCAGGACCAGCATCGGTGCGTCAGCTCTTCTTGCCGGCGTTGGACTTGTTGCGCTCGGAAAGCGCGGTGATCAGGCCATCGATGCCCTTGGCATTGATTTCCGGCGCGAACTGGCTGCGATACGTCTCGACCAGCCATACGCCGAGCACATTCAGGTTGTAGATCTTCCAGCCCGCGCCTTGCCCCGGCGTCTTCTCGAGGCGGTAATCCAGCTGGATCGGGTCGCCCCGGCCACGGATTTCGGTGCGGACCACCACCTCGGTATCCGCCGCTGCGTTGCGTTGGGGTTTGATGCTGATGGTCTGGTCATCGACCTGGGCCAGCGCGCCCGAGTAGGTGCGCACCATCAGGATCTTGAATTCGTCCTGCAGCTTCTTGCGCTGTTCGGGTGTGGCCTGGCGCCAGGCTGGGCCGACGGCGGCCGCAGACATGCGCTGGAAATCCACGTTGGGCATGATCTTGCTGTCCACCAGCGCGAGGATGCGGCTGGTATCGCCGGCCTGGATGGCTTTGTCGGCCTTGATGGCTGCCAGCACGTCGTCGGACAGGCGCTTGATCATCACGTCCGGCGCCTCTTCGGCCGCCAGGGCCGGCGACACGAGGCCGGCGAACACGGCGAGTGCAACGACTGCAGCCGACAGTTGAGCAAAAACTCGTCTTTTCATTCAAATTCCCTTTCAAGCGGAAGTTTTCCGCGACCAGCATTGGAGCCCGTTGCCGCGGCCGGGGTTCCGGAGGCTGGGGCGGTTTGGAAACAGTATGAACCCTTAACGCGCGGGCGCCGATGCCGGTTGTCCTGGCGCAGCCGGCGCCGGCTCGGGCGGCACCGCCCCGGGCGTCGGCGCGGGCTGGCCATCGGCTGTCGGTTCGGCCCCGTCGGTGTTCTTGGACTCAAAAATCTCCGAGCTGCGCCGCTGCAGATAAGCGTCGCGCGTGAAGCTGTATTTGTCCAGCGCTGCCTCGTCGATCACGCTGCCCAGTCGGAGCAGGTTCGACCGCACGTCCACCGCACGCAAGGCGTAGAGCGAGTTGCGCGCCGAAGCCGGATCGACATAGGAAATCGGGTCGGCCTTGCGGTCAATCGGTAGCGCCAGCGTGTCGCGCAGCGTGGAGGGGCCCAGCAGCGGCAAGACGACGTACGGGCCCGGCGGGACGCCCCAGCGGCCCAGCGTCTGACCGAAATCTTCCTTATGGCGCTCGATGTTGAATTCGCTGGCGATATCGAGGATGCCGCCCAAGCCGAAGAACGTGTTGACATTCAGCCGCATGAAGTTCTCCGCGGCGTTCTGCATCTTCAGTTGCAGCACGCTGTTCACGAACGACCAGGCGTCACCCAGGTTGCCGAAGAAGTTGCTGACTCCCGTGCGCGCCAGCGGAGGGATGGCCCGCTTGTAGACCGTCGCAGCTGGCTTGAGCACTAAGGCGTCGGCGCCTTCGTTGAACTGCATGACCCCGCGATTGAAAGACTCGAACGGGTCGCGCGGGTTGGGATTGGGCACGCTGGCGCATCCCGCAAGCGTTGCCGCGCCAGCGAAGAGCCATGCCAGCACGGCCTGGCGCGGGACCGAGCCCCAAAAGGAAGTGGAGTGAGCTGTTTTCATTTCTTGGGGGCCGTTCCTGGGTTGCTGCCGTCAGCGGCCTTGTTGTAGAGGAACTGGCCAATCAGGTTTTCCAGCACAACGGCCGACTGCGTCGCCGTAATCGTATCGCCGGACGCTAAGACTTTCTCGCCGGCGCCTGCCTCCACGCCTATATATTGCTCGCCCAGCAAGCCGCTGGTGAGGATCTTGAGGGAGCTGTCCTTGGGGAACGCATAGCGGTTCTCCAGCGCCAACGTCACCCGGGCCTGAAAGGTCTTGTCGTCGAAGCTGATCGACTCGACCCGCCCCACCACCACCCCGGCGCTGCGCACGGCGGCGCGCGGCTTCAGCCCCCCGACATTGTCGAATTTCGCCACAACGCGGTATTCCGACTGGAAGCTGAGGTTCAACAGATTGGCCGCCTTCAGGGCCAGGAACACGATCGCCAGCAATCCGATGATCACGAACAGGCCGACCCACACATCATTTTTTGAACGCTGCACGAGAAGCTTCTCCTAAATACTGAACATCATGACGGTCAGGATGAAATCCAGACCCAGAACCGACAGCGAGGCGATGACCACGGTGCGGGTTGTCGCGCTGGACACCCCCTCCGGCGTCGGCTGCGCCTCGAACCCTTGCAGCAACGCGATGAAGGTGACTGCCACGCCGAACACGAAACTCTTGACGACGCCGTTGCCCACGTCCTTCCAGACATCGACGCCGCCCTGCATCTGGCTCCAGAACGCGCCGGAATCCACGCCGATCAACATGACCCCGACGACATAGCCGCCGAAGATACCAACGGCGCTGAACACAGCAGCCAGCAAGGGCATGGCGATGACGCCACCCCAGAAGCGGGGCGCGAGGATGCGGCTGATCGGGTCCACCGCCATCATCTCCATCGCGGTGATCTGCTCGCCGGCCCGCATCAGGCCGATTTCGGCCGTGAGGGAAGCCCCAGCCCGTCCCGCGAACAGCAGCGCCGTGATGACAGGCCCGAGTTCACGTACGAGGCTCAGCGCCACCAGCAGGCCCAGTGCCTCTGACGAGCCGTAGCGCTGCAGGGTGTAGTAGCCCTGCAATCCCAGGACGAAACCCACGAACAGCCCGGACACGGTGATGATGGCCAGCGAATAGTTGCCCAGAAAATGAATCTGATCGCGCACCAGCCCGAAGCGACGCAGGCTTGCGCCGAACAGCATCGTGAGACGCCAAAGCAGCCGCGCTCCATGGCCCCAGTTGGCCAGGGTCTTGCGGGTGGCGAACCCGACATCGGCGGGGCGGTACCAGCTCATGGCGCCCGCCCGCTGAAATCCTGGGCCACCGTCGGGCCAGGGTAGTGGAACTGCACCGGCCCATCGGGCAACCCGTGGACAAACTGGTTGACCAGGGGATCTTTGGATTCGCGCACTTCCTGGGGCGTGCCCTGCGCGGCGATGCCGCCATTGGCCAGCACGATGATCTGGTCGGCCATCTGGAAGGTCTCCGGAATCTCATGCGACACCACCACGCTGGTGATGCCCAATGTGTCGTTGAGCTGGCGGATCAGCCGCGCCGCCGTGCCCAGCGAAATCGGGTCCAGGCCGGAGAAGGGCTCGTCATACATCATCAGGTCCGGGTCCAGCGCAATCGACCGCGCCAGCGCCACCCGCCGGTTCATGCCGCCCGAGATCTCGGAGGGCATCAGGTCGCGCGCACCGCGAAGGCCCACCGCCTGCAGCTTCATCAGCACAATGTCGCGGATCAGGCCTTCCGGCAGGCCGGTGTGCTCGCGCAGGGGAAAGGCGACGTTCTCGAACACGCTCAGGTCGGCGAACAGCGCACCGAACTGGAACAGCATGCCCATCTGGCGGCGCGCCGCATACAGGCTCGCCTGGTCGAGCTTGCCCACGTCCTGGCCGTTGAATAGCAGTTCGCCCTTTTGCGCGCGCACCTGTCCCCCGATCAGGCGCAGCATCGTGGTCTTGCCGCCGCCAGAGGCGCCCATGAGCGCCGTCACCTTGCCACGCGGCACCGTGAGCGAAATGTCGTCGAGCACAACCCGCTCGCCATAGCCAAAGCTGAGGTTGCGGCAGACGACGATATCGGGGGATTGGGGTTCGGTCATCCGGGGACGAGGCTGGGACGTACCCAGCAATCAATGGCAAAGCCTCAAATGATACGAGGCTTTGCCTGCCCGTGCCGCCGGGCACCCGCCCCTGCAGGCGCGGCCTGGCCCGTCAGCGCGGAAGATCGCTGAAGCCCATCAGGAATTCGTCCACCGCCCGGGCGGCCTGGCGACCCTCGCGGATCGCCCACACGACAAGCGACTGAC
>JBDSWB010000096.1:0-7456 GCA_039926915.1 Ramlibacter sp. | reverse complement strand
TGAGCCGCACTTGCGTCGTCACCGGATCGGCCAGCGGCATTGGGGCTGCCACCGTGCAGGCGCTGGCCGCCGCCGGCTACGACACCTTCGGTATCGACCTCGACCTGGCAGGCGCGCAGCGCGCAGCGCAACAGGCCGCGGCCGATCATTCCACCACTCGCCATGACGCGGCGGCTTGCGACGTGGCCGACGAGACCGCGGTGGTGGCTGCATTCGGCCAGGCTGCCGAATTTCTGGGCCGCCTCGATACGCTGGTCACCAGCGCCGGCGTGGTCGATATCACACCGTTCATGGACATTTCCGTCGATCAGTTCCGGCGCATCCATGACATCAACGTCGTCGGCACTTGGCTGTGCATGCGCGAAGCGGCGAAGCGCATGGCGCCGGGCGGCGTGATCTGCGCCATCGCCAGCATCGCGGGCTTGCGTGGCGGCGGGCTTTCCGGCACGGCCGCCTACGCAGCGAGCAAGGGCGGCGTGATCGCGTTGGCCAAGAACGCCGCCCGCGTGCTTGCTGAGCGGGGCTTGCGCGTCAACACCCTGTCGCCCGGCGCGACCGACACGCCCATGATCGCCAAGCCGCTCGCCGACCCGGCGCACCGCGCGCGCATCGAGACGCTGGCCGCGCAACATCGCATCGGGCGGGCGGAGGAGATCGCCAGCGGTGTGGTGTACCTTCTTTCGCCCGCCGCCAGCTTCACCCACGGTGCCAACCTGGTGGTCGACGGAGGGATCGTGCTGTGAGCGACAAGCGGCCGGGCCGTTTCGAGGAACACATCGCGGTCGGTGCGATGGCCGTGCTGGTGGTCATCACCATGCTCAATGTGGTGACGCGCTACCTGACCGGCGGCTCCTACGCCTGGACCGAGGAAATATCGGTCTTCCTGATGGTGGTGATGGCGCTGGCCGGCGCGAGCGCGGTGGCCGGGCGCGACAGCCACATCCGCATCGAGTTCTTCACCCGGCGCCGCCTGCCGGACGGAAGCCACCAGACCCGGCAGGGGCTGATGCTGTTCGCGGCGTTGTGCTCGTGCGGCGTGTTCCTCCTACTCGCGGCCCTCTTCGCGCGCTGGGTGTGGGACCAGTATCGCTTCAACGAGACCTCGATGGGGCTGGGCATTCCTTTGTGGTGGTACGGGCTGGCGCTGCCGCTGCTCTGCCTGGCCATCAGCGCCCGGGCGTTCTCGGCATTTCTTCGCATCCGGCGCGGTACACCCCCGGCTCCGATCAAGGTGGCGCTGTGATTGCCGCTTTCCTGCTCATCTCCTTCTTCACCCTGATGCTGCTGGGCGTGCCCATCGCCATGGGACTGGCCCTCAGCGCGCTGATATCCATTTCCTGGGCCAACTTCGACGCCTCCTGGTTCGGCCTGCTTGCCGCGCCGCAGAACTTCTATTCGTCGATCGCCAAGTACCCTTTGCTCGCGCTGCCGATGTTCGTGCTGGTCGGCTCGATCTTCGACCGCTCCGGCGTGGCGCAGCGCATGGTCACCTTCGCCATCGCCTGTGTCGGCCGTGGGCCCGGGATGATGCCCACGGTAGCGATCCTGGTGGCCATGATGCTGGGCGGCATCAGCGGTTCGGGCCCGGCCAGCGCGGCGGCAGTGGGCGGCGTGATGATCGCGGCGATGTCGCGGGCCGGCTATCCCGCGCCCTTTTCCGCGACGGTGGTCGGCGCCGCCTGCGCCACCGACATACTGATCCCCCCCAGCATCGCCTTCGTGGTGTACAGCGTGCTGGTGCCGGGGGCGTCGGTGCCGGCGCTGTTCGCCGCCGGCATGATCCCCGGTGTGCTGGCCGGGCTCGCACTCATCGTTCCGGCAATCTGGTTGTCGCGCCGGCATGGCTTCGGCGCGGCGGAACGCGACATGCCCCGCCCGCCGTTCTGGGCGTCGCTGCGCGACGCATCATGGGGCCTCGCCGCGCCGTTCCTGATCCTGGGCGGCATGCGCATGGGCTGGTTCACGCCGACCGAGGCAGCCGTGGTGGCGGTGGCCTACGGACTGTTCGTGGGCATGGCCGTGCACCGCACCATCGGCCTGCGCGACCTGTACTCGATCTTCCTGGAAGCCGCCGAAGTGTCGGCGGTGATCATGTTGATCCTCGGCGCGGCGGGCATCTTCAGCTACGCAATCAACACGCTGGGCGTGGCGGACCCGCTCGCCCATTGGGTGCGCGCCGCCGGCCTGGGCAGCCTGGGCACGCTGGCGCTGGTGCTGCTGGCGCTGCTGATCGTGAGCATGTTCATTGACGGCGTCTCGATCTTTCTCATCTTCGTTCCGCTGCTGTACCCGGTCGCGGTCGCGTTCCGCTGGGACCTGGTGTGGTTCGGCGTGCTGTTGACGCTGGTGGTGGCGAAGGCCCAGTTCACGCCGCCCATGGCTGTGAACCTGATGGTGAGTTGCCGGATGGCCGGCGTCAGCATGGAGAGCACCGTGCCGTGGGTGCTGTGGTTCATCGTCAGTTTTCTTGTCATGATCGCAGCCGTATTCTTCTTTCCCGAGCTGGCGCTGTGGCTGCCGCGCCGCCTCGGCTACTGACCTTTTCCTAAGGAGACCATGATGAAGCGACGTTCCCTGATCCAGATGGCCGCCGGCACCGCCGCGGGCGTGGCCTTGCCGCGCTTCGCCTTTGCGCAAGGCGCCTACAAGGCCGAATACAAGATGAGCACCGTGGTGCCCCCCGCTTTCGCGTGGGGCAAGGGCGGCGAGATCTTCCTGACCCTGGTGCGTGAGCGCACCGGTGGGCGCATCAACATCAAGCAGTACCCGGGCGCGTCGCTGGTGCAGGGCCAGCAGGACCGCGAGTTCTCGGCGATGCGCCAGGGCATCATCGACGTGCTGTGCGGCGCGCCAATCAACTGGAGCGGCACGGTGCGCGAGCTGTCGGCGTTCGCCCTGCCCTTCCTGCTGCCGGACCACAAGGCCTATGACGCCGTGGTCAACAGCAAGGTCATCGTGGATGACTACTTCGACATGGTCCGAAAGGCCGGCGCGGAGCCTCTGGCCATCGGCGAGACCGGTTACCGGCAGCTGAGCAACAGCAAGCACCCGGTCCGCAAGCCCGAAGACGTGAAGGGGCTGAAGGTGCGTGTGGTCGGCAGCCCGATGTACGGCGAGATCATGAGCCACATGGGTGGCAACCCGACGTTCATGAGCTGGGCCGACGCCCAGCCCGCCCTGGCCTCCGGTGCGGTGGATGCGCAGGAGAACCCGCTGGAAGTGTTCCTGGCCGCCAAGGTGCACACGCTGGGACAGAAGTACGTCACCAAGTGGAACTACAGCAACGACATCCTGCTGTTCGCCATCGCCACGCCGGTGTGGGCCAGCTGGACACCGGCCGACCAGGCGATCGTGCGCGAGGCGGCCCAGGACGCGGCGCGCCAGCAGATCGCGCTGGTGCGCAAGCTGTTCGAGGAAGACGTGGCCAAGGTGTCGGCCCTGGGCGTGGAAGTGCATGTGCCCACCCCGGCTGAGATGACGACCTGGCAGAACTCGACCCGCGACATCTACACGCGCTGGAAGAACCAGGTCCAGCCCACCTTCATCAGCAAGATCGAGCAGGTGGTGGCGACGACCCGCAAGAGCTGAAAGACTTGACCCCCACGCTTTTCACTTCGTGTAATGCGCTGCCCCCCGAGGGGGCCGCAGTCGCCTTGGGGCGGCCCGGCGGCGACTGAACGGTTCCACGATGGCCCCCCAACCCCTGCCGCTCGACTCGTCGCTGTTCTTCAAGCTGGTGCGCGTGGTGAACCTCACCGCGCGGCCGTTTCACGAGGGCGTGGGCAAGCAGCACCAACTGTCGATCAACGAGTGGCGGGTGATGGTGGTGCTGGCATCGCATCCCGGCGTCTCGGCCACCGAGGCGGCCGATTCGACCGGGCTGGACAAGATGTCGGTGAGCCGGGCGCTGGCCGGGCTGGTACGCCATGGCCGCATCCTGCGCGAGGGCGATCCCAGCGACCAGCGGCGCACCCGCCTGTACCTGAGCGTGGCGGGCAAGCGCCTGTTCGCTCGCATCGGGGGGCAGGCCAAGCGCCGCGAGGCCGAGCTGTTCTCCGGCGTGCAGAAGGCCGACCTGGACCACATGAACGCCACGCTGGACAAGCTCATCGCCGCGGTGCGGCAGGGTTGAGTCCTTTGTGCGGAATACTTCTTGGCTCTGCCAACGAAGGGATACTTTTATTCTTAAAATATATTTCTTTTAGGTACAATTAAATTTAACAAGAACTAATTGGTATTTTACTAATGCACGGGGCTCGGACAATTCAGTTCCTTGTGATGGGCGCGTTGCTCCCCCTGCCGCTCATGGCGTTGGCTGAGGACAACACATTAATACTGGGCTACTGCGGCCCGGCGCCACCCAATTCGTGGTTCCAGTTTTCTTCGAGCACGGTCCCAGCAGTGCAATCGCAGCTCATATCAACTTTGACGGCGCGCGCGTTCTCCAGCTATGGAATCGCAGTTGCACGGTATACGGCGGACTACATAACGCCGACTGGATGTTCAGGTCAGATAACTCCAAAGCCAAGCACCTACTGCACGAACCCTCTGGACTGTACGGCCCAGATTGACGGCTTGGTCCAGATCACATGCAATGGTCAAAGTTCCACCCCTGTTTTGAATACATTCGCTATCGAGAGGGGCGGTTGTACGATTGCCGCTGCTCCCAACCCTTCTCCCAAGAAAGTAGTCGTAGTTGATCCTGGCCACGGATTCAGCTGCCCCGCAAAGGGCATGGCCATCGGCGCGATTGGCGCAACTGATTTCGCATCCAATGATCCGCCGGCCGGCAGGTTGAGGGAAGACGACTTGACCATGGCCATCGCGCGCGAAGTGCAGCGCCTGGCAAGCTCCAAGTACGAGGTCGTCCTGACCAAGACCAGTGCCAACGCCTGTCCCGACTTCATTGATCGCGGCCAGACAGCCAAAAGAGCCAGCGCCAACGTCTTCGTGTCGATCCATGTCGACAAGCCCAACTCCATCCCATTCGATCTGCTTGGTAATGGGTCCCTCGGGATATACAACTCCCAGAAGCCGGAGTCAAAGGCCCTGGCGGAACTGATGGCCGGTGCGGTCTCGCTCAACCTCCAAGTCAACAGTCGCGGCTCGAAGATCGACGACACACTGGCGGTGTTGAAGCCAAGCGTCACGCCCATGCCTGCAGTGATCATCGAGTCGGCCCGACTATCGGGCGACGATGAAAAGAAGCTGCACGCAGCGGGATCTGCCACAAGAATCGCCACCGGCATCAAGGCCGCCCTTGATACCTTCCTCGGCAACTAAGGGATAGAGCGCTCATGAAGAACCTTACAGTCTCCACATGTCTTGCACTGGCCGCTCTGGTTTCGAGTGTCCCCGGCAATGCGTCCCCGGACAAGGTCGGCGTCATGAGCATGAATCCCGCAGCTTCGCCATCGGGTACCGAACTCGTGTTCTCCGCGGACTTCGACGGCCCAACAAGCCTTTGGATATCAGGCGTGGACGGCACCCGCCTGCGGAAGATCTCTCCCCCCTCTGACGACGCCTCGGTCCCAATCACTGATGTCGAGCCTTCCTGGTCTCGCGATGGGCGCCAGATTGTCTATGCGTCCATCAGGGGCCAAACGAGCGACATCTGGGTCATGCCGTCCAATGGCGGCTACTCGGTGCGACTGACCGCCAATGGCGGCAAGAACTCGCATCCGGTATGGTCCCCTGACGGGCGCAGGATCGCCTTTGTGTCCGACAAGGATGGCACCAACGACATCTGGATCATGAACGCCAATGGAAGCCAGCAAACCAAACTCGTCAACTCGTCCGCCCAGGAAAACGACCCGAGCTTCTCCCCCGCAGGTGACCGAATAGTCTTCTCAAAGACCGAACGTGATGCGGCAACACTCATGATAGTCAATGTGGACGGCACAGGACTCCGGCCACTGACGACGGGAAACTTTCATGACTGGGATCCCAGTTGGGGCGCTGGCGGAATCGTGTTCACATCGAACCGGGATACCACCAACGAGAGCTCGAAAATATGGAAGATCCAGCCCGATGGCACTGGCTTGCAGAAGGTGGGAGATACGGAAGGCCACTTCCCCGTTTGGCTGCCCGATGGGCAGATTGCCTTTACCGATGCAAGTGCGGCTTCCAACGCGCTGGCCGCGGTGAGCATCCTCAATCCCATGACCGGTACGAAGCGGGTCGTGGTCGATGTGCAAGGCTACTTCACGCCGATCGACATTCGTCCTGGCAAGGCATCGAACGATATCAATCCGAAGAGCGCGGGCAGGCCTCAGGTCGCGATTCTCTCCACAAGGACATTCGATGCCACGAGGGCTGTGGTTCAGTCGAGCATCACGTTTGGGAGGACCGGCGCCGAGAATTCACTGGCCAGTTGCAGCAAGACTTTCAAGGATGTGAACAATGATGGCCTGCCGGATTTGATTTGCCGCTTTGCGCTGCGATCCGCGGGCTTTCAGATGGGCGACAGCGTCGGTGTATTGCGATTTACCGACACAAAGGGAATGCCCTACGAGGGTCGGGACACGATCACCACTGTTCGGGAGGATGATCCCGACGACTTCAAGGATTGACCGGGGCTTGAAGGTAACCGAAGAGATCACCCGCGCCCTCTTCGCGCGCGTCCGCCCAGCCGAGCAACAGCGCGCCGAAGGGCGAATCGATCTCGACGGTCGCGCCCGGTTCGCACACCACGAAAGCATTGGCGTCGGCCACTTCGCCGTTCACATGCACGCCGCCGCCCCGCACCCAGAACTCCGTCAGCGCGCCGGCTCGGAACGCGAACACCGAGCCCGGCCGCAACGTCAGCTGCACCATGCGGTGCGCGGTGCCGGTGCCCGCGTAATCGAAAATCGTCTGCCGGCGCACGCCCGCAAAGCCAGTGGCCTCGTAGGAGAGCGAATCGACTTCGATGTTGATTTCCGGGGGCACGTCCGGATCGGGGTTGTGGAAGTTGCCGTAGCGCGATCCCGCATGAACGCCCGTGATCTCGCCGGACGGCGGGTACAGCACCGGCCCTTCCAGGCGCGAAGCGAGTACCGTGTGCTGGTAGGAGATCGCGTCGTGCGTGGAGCCTTTGACGTTGATGCCCGCCTGGTGCATCCGCAGCGACCCGTGGTAGTCCGTCAGCCCGCCGTCGACGACGAAGCTGGTGGCCACCGCCTGGTGCTGGTGAAGGCCGCTGCGCGTGCCCGCGTCGAACCGGACCAGACCGAGGTAGAGCCCCAGTGTGTCATCGTGGCGAACGGGCTTGAGCCACAGGCCCGGGTTGGCCGTGGCCTGCCACGGCAGGGCGTTCATGTCGAACACCAGCGTGCGGCCGGCGTGGGCTTCGGCCGGGGCCGGTAGTGAGTACGGTGCTTGCATCGCGCGCTCCATCGGCAGATCGTAACGATCGTTACCAACCGGTGGCTAGGGGTTATCCCATGGCGGGCCGCGCCGCTTCGCGCCTACAACC
>JBDSWB010000095.1:0-10376 GCA_039926915.1 Ramlibacter sp. | reverse complement strand
TACGGCATAGAAACCTTCACCCGGCCCCGGGCCTGGCACCTGCGCCGCCCGTGAAGCCCAAGCTCACGCTCTTCGACCTGGACCACACGCTGCTGTCGGGCGACAGCGATGTTCTGTGGTGCGATTTCCTGATGGACAAGGGGCTGCTCGCACGGGCCGAGTTCGCGCCGCGCAATGCCGACATGGAAGCGCGCTACCAGGCCGGAACCGTGGGCGCACAGGAGTTCGCCGATTTCTATGTAGGAACCTTGGCCGGCAAAGGTCCGGCGCAATGGGAGCCGGCGCGGCAGGAGTTCCTGGCCACGCGGATCGTGCCGCGCATACCGCCAGCCGCCATCGACCTGGTGCAAAAGCACCTGGATGCGGGCGACTTGGTGGCCATGACCACTGCCACGAACCGCTTCATCACCGAGCTCACCGCGTTATACCTCGGGGTGGAGCATCTGCTGGCGACCGAGGCCGAGTTGGTGAACGGCCTGTTCACCGGCCGCGTCCGGGGCACGCTTAACATGCGAGCGGGCAAGGTGGCGCGACTGCACGAGTGGCTGGCCGCGCGCGGGCACAGCCTCGCGGCGTTTCGCAGCAAGGCCTACAGCGACTCGATCAATGACCTGCCGCTGCTCGAAGCAGTGGATAAACCGGTCGCGGTCGATCCCGACCCGCGCCTTGCGGCAATCGCCCGTGAGCGTGGCTGGCGGGTGCTGAACCTGCATGCCGGCAGGCGACCGATGCAGCCGCCCTGAAAAAGGGGCGCACCCACCGGCATCGCTACTGCGGCGTGGGGAAATCCGGGTCAATGGGTTTGCAGCAGTGCTTGCGCACGACGCATCCAGCTCGCCGTGTGCGTGTTCTGAAATCTTCGATCGAGATTTTCCAAGTCCACAATAAGTTGCTCTGCCAAATAACGTCCGATGGATGTCGGCATCGCTGGGTAGTGGGCGACATTGATTCTTCGTTGCGCCAATTCTTGCGAGACTTCAATTTTTCCATCCACCCCCAGGAACTGAAAGACCTGTTTCAGCAAACCCAGTGGGTCTTCGGAAATATGATCCTGAAACCCCACGAAAATCCTGGAGGGCTCAAAATATTTCTCCCAACGGCTGAGGTTTTCAAAGTACCGCGAGTGGCCGAGGTTCCAGCGCGATTTCAAAAAATGCATAACCGCTTTCTCGTTAGCCGACTCAAGACCAGTTCCACCAAACTTTGCGGTGTGAAACATTGCCACATCTGACCACATGCGCGCCAGCGGGTCCCGCAACAAGTAAATAAGTTTGAGATCTGGCATCCTCCGCTGGATCTGACGAATCCGCCTCTCGCTCAGCGTGGCATAGGTTGGCGTCGCTTCACCCGCTATCTGGCCCGGTGCGGGAGTAAAAATGGATTCGTACCAACGTGCCGTGCGCCATTGCTCGTAATACTTCTGAAACCACTCGGACGATTGCTCCCCCCGAGCCACCTTCGCACGGTCTCGATCCAGCCGATTCAGCGCCCACGTGCGAATTGCGCGCAAGGGCATGAAACGCAACCAACTGAAGGGAAGAAATGGAGGCAAATCAAAATAGTGTATTTCCTTCTCGGGAGGAAACCATATCTCCGGATGGACTCGGAGATTCTGAAAAAGCCATGTCGTTCCGGCCTTCTGCGCCCCAATAATGAGAAAGTCAGGCACTTCGATAGTTTGTTGTTTTAACTCACCGCAGATTACACAATTTTTTTAGTAGTGTCCGGTCTGGACAGGACAGTGACATCGACTTGCAGCAATCGCCCAAAGCCGGTACAAGGGGCAGGACCACTGCAAGATGGAGTCCCCGATGTCCGCACGCGACGTGATCCCCAGTTCCGTGGCCGAACAGATCGATACCGCGGCGCAATCCGTGGAGGCCAGTGTGCTGACCTGGCGCCGCGACCTGCACCAGCACCCGGAACTCGGAAACCGCGAGTTCCGCACCGCCGCCATCGTCGCGGCCCACCTGCAGCAACTCGGGCTGGACGATGTGCGAACGGAAGTGGCCCATACCGGCGTGGTGGGCGTGCTCAAGGGCGCGCTGCCAGGGCCGACCGTGGCGCTGCGCGCCGACATGGACGGCCTGCCCGTCACCGAAGAAGCCGACGTACCCTTCGCTTCCCGCGTGCGCACCATGTGGAATGGCGAGGAAGTCGGCGTCATGCACGCCTGCGGCCACGACTGCCATGTCGCCATCCTGATGGGAGTGGCCGAAGTGCTGGCGGGCCTGCGCGCCAAGCTGCGCGGCACGGTGAAGTTCATCTTCCAGCCGGCCGAAGAAATGCCGCCCGAAGGCGAGGAGGGCGGCGCCAAGATGATGATTGCCGAGGGCGCGCTGGAAAACCCCGTGCCGCAGGTGATCTTCGGCCTGCACGTGACGTCGCGGCTGCCGGTGGGCATCGTCGGCTACCGTCCCGGCCCGACGATGGCCAGTTCGGACCGTTTCAGCATCAAGGTGCACGGCAAGCAGACCCACGGCGCCGCGCCCTGGCTCGGCGTCGACCCCATCGTGACGGCGGCGCAGGTGATCCTCGGCCTGCAGACGGTGGTGAGTCGCAGCGTGGACATTGCCCGCGAGCCGGCGGTGGTCACCGTGGGCATGATCCGAGGCGGCGTGCGCGAGAACATCATCCCCAACGAGGTGGAAATGAAGGGCACCATCCGCACCTTCGAGGAAGGCATGCGCGACGACATCCATGAGCGGGTGACGACAATGGCGGAGGCGATCTCGCGAGGCTCGCGCGCCGGCTGCACCGTCTGCATCCAGAAGAACTACCCAGTCACCGTGAACGACCCGGCGCTCACCGAGGCGATGGTGCCCACGCTGCAGCGTGTGGCCGGCCCCGACGGCCTCTTGCTGGTGCCCAAGGTCACCGGCGCCGAGGACTTCTCGTTCTTCCAGCGCATCATCCCCGGCCTGTTCTTCTTCGTCGGCGTCACCCCGCCCGACATCGACCCGGCCAAGGCCTATTCCAACCATTCGCCGCGGTTCTTCGCTGACGAGCGCGGCCTGCTGGTCGGGGTTCGTGCACTGGCTCACCTCACCTGCGACTACCTCGAATCGAACGCGGCCCCGGGCAAGTAAGATAGGCCATCGGCCCCTCCTCCCTGTGGCGGGCCGGGTACCGAAGGAAAACGAATGGCCCTGATCATCGTCATGGAAGACGATGCAAGCACGCGGATGCTGGTGGCGTCCGTCCTGAAAAGAGACGGCCACGAAGTGCTGACCGCCGAGGACGGCGCGCAAGGCCTGACGCTGGTCGGCCACAAGCGCCCGGACCTGATCATCAGCGACGTGCAGATGCCCGGCTTGAACGGCTTCCAGATGCTTGCCTCGCTGAGGGGCAATCCCGCCACGGCCTCGGTGCCGGTCATCCTTCTCACTTCGTTGCAGGAGCGGGCCCACATGCGCATCGGCATGACCACGGGCGCGGACGACTACATCACCAAGCCGTTTCGCCCGGGTGAGCTGCGTGAGGCGGTGATGGCTCAGCTGAACAGGCGCACGGTGCAGGCCAACCTGCAGGCGATGGCCGTGGATGCCGCCGTTCACCAGGCGCTGGTCGAGCAGAAGCACCAACTGGCCAGGTTGTACGAGGAGCGCCTGGCCGCCGAGTTGAGCGAGCGTTGGCCCGAAGGCGACGCCAGCACCGGCGATGAGCCGCTGGCCAGCGCCACGGTGCTGTTCGTCGACATCCCGAATTACGCCACAGTCGCCGAGCGGCTGGACGCGCAGGAACTGTCCGAACTGGTCAAGAAGTTCTACGGCAATGCCAATGACACGGTCCACCTGTTCGGCGCGCGCCACATGCGCTTCGTCGGCGAGGGCCTGCTGGCGATCTTCGCCGCGGACACCGATACCTATACCGTCAATCATGGCCTGCGCGCCGGGCGTGCCGCGCTGGGTCTGGTCGACTCGACCCGCGGCATCCACGAATACCTGGAGACCCGTTATCCGGGCCGCAAGCTCCCGCCGTTCAAGGTGAACGTGGCTTTGCACACCGGCCCGGTGGCGCTGACCCAGCTCAAGGACGCGCTGCACGGCGGCGGCGCCCAGACCCTGCCGGTGGGCGACGCGGTCAGCGCCACCATGCTGCTGCAAAAGCAGGGCCGCGCTCTGGGTTGGCCGATCATCGCAAGCGTCGCGGCCTTGCGTGCGGTCACTGGCGCCGTCAGGACGGGCGCGCGTGCGATGGTCAACCTGCCGGGCCGCTCGGCGCCGATGGACGCTGTGGAACTGGTCGGGCTGGCCCTGTGAATGGGGGGCGCCCATGAGAATGTTCTCGCTGCGCCAGCTTCTCAGCGCCTCGCTGCTGTTGCTGGCCCTCGTGCCGGCGTTGTTGGTGGCCTGGCTGATGGCGCGTGGCAGCACCCAGGCGGCGGAAGAACTGGCGGGCAAGATCCTTTTCAACGTGGCCGCGCGCGTGCAGACGGGTACCGAGGTCCACATGGGCCAGGCCCACACCGCGCTGAACGGGCTGTTCAGCGAACAGCTGGAGACGACGGAGCGGGAGCGCGCACGCCGCTGGCTGAACGAGCCTGGCGCGTTCGAGGCGATGGCGTTCGCGCTGACGCGGCAGTCGCCCGACGTGCCCGGCGTCTACTTCGGCAACAAGCGCGGCGAATACTTCGGCGTGGAGAATCGCCGCACGGGGGCGCTGGTGCGCCTGCGCGCGGCCGATGGCACCGGCCGCCGCGGCTTCCTGGCCAGCCGCCCCGGCGATCGCAGCCAGGCGCAGCCCTCCGAGGTCGCGAACTTCGAGCCGCGCAGCACCAACTGGTACTTCGGCGCCGTGCAGGCCAAGGGCCGCGTGTTCTCCAGCGTGCAACCCGTGCCCGGCAAACCCCAGCTGTTCGTCACGCTCTCGCAACCGGTCTATGACGAGGACACCGGTGTCGCCGGCGTGTTCGGGGTCGACCTGTACCTTCAGCAGCTCGCCGACCTGCTGCAGACGCAGAGCATCAGCGCGCGTGGCGCCGCCTTCGTGGTTGATGAAGCCGGCTTCCTGGTGGCCGGCTCGGCGGGTGACATGCTGTTTCGCGAGACGGGGGGCCTGCTGCAGCGCCGCAGCCCCCAGGACAGCGCCAACGCGGTGATCCGCCAGAGCTTTTCCGCGCTGAAGGCGCTGCGGGCCCAGAAGAGCGAGGACTCGGTGGCCAGCAACCGCGGGCTGCAGCGGCTCCCGCTGGAGGGCGATGCGCTGATGATGGTGCAGCAACCCTTCGGCGAGTCGCTGGGCTTGCACTGGACGCTGGTGGTGGCTGCGCCGGAAAGCGATTTCACGGGCGAGATCCGCCGCGCCTGGAAGGTGTCGCTGGGCGTGATCTCGGCGCTGGTGGTGCTGGCGGCGGTCGCGGCCTTCCTCATCGCCAAGGGCATCGGGCGGCGGCTGCGCGGCTTAAGCGTCGCGGCCGAGCAGCTGGGCCAGGGCCAGATTCCCGTCATCGAAAGCCGTACCCGCATCAGCGAAGTGCATCGGCTGTCCACGGTGCTGCACGACAGCGGTGAGCAGCTGCAGGCCTTTCGCGAGCAGGTGAAGGCCGACGCCCAGGCGCTGCAGGAAGCCAACGAGTCGCTGGAGGCGCGGGTGCAGCGGCGCACCGCCGAACTGGCGGCTTCGCGCGAGGAGGCGCTGGCGGCAGCGCGGGCCAAGGCGGCGTTCCTGGCCACAATGAGCCACGAGATCCGAACCCCGCTCAATGGCGTGGTGGGCATGAGCACGCTGCTGGCTGAGACGCCGCTGGACGCCGAGCAGCGCGACTACCTGCAGACCATCCGCCTGTCCAGCGACCAGCTGCTGGCCGTGATCAACGACGTGCTCGATTTCTCGAAGATCGAATCGGGCAAGCTGGAGCTGGAGATCGAGCCGGTGAGCGTGCGCAGCGCCGTCGAGGAAGCCTGCGACATCGCCGCCCCGCGTGCGCGCGAGAAAGGTCTGGAGCTCATCATCGATGTCCCCGAGGACGGCGCGAACGCGGTGCCGGCGGCAATCAAGGGCGACGTGACGCGCCTGCGCCAGGTGCTCATCAACCTGATCAACAACGCGGTGAAGTTCACTTCCTCCGGCGAAGTGGCGGTTCATGCGCGCCAGCTGAGGAAGGACGGGCGCGGCCACTGCGTGCTGGAATTCCGCGTGACCGACAGCGGCATTGGCATCCCGCCCGAGCGCATCGGCGCGCTGTTCGAGGCCTTCACGCAGGTCGACGCTTCCACCACCCGCAAATACGGCGGGACTGGCCTGGGGCTGGCGATCTGCAAGCGGCTGGTCGACCTCATGGGCGGCGAGCTGGGCGTGGAAAGCGAGCCGGGCAAGGGTTCGACCTTCTGGTTCACCGTGGTGGCGCCCGCCACCGAGCTGCCGCCCAGCCTGGGCATCGCCGACGCCGGCCTGCTGCGGGGCAAACGCGTGCTGGTGGTCGACGACCATGCCACCAACGTGCGCATCCTCACGCGCCAGCTGCAGCTGTGGGGCATGGAGGTCGCCAGCGCGGACTGCGGCTCACAGGCGCTCGAGTGGATGCAGGGCGCCGCGCAGTTGCCCGACATCGTCATCACCGACATGCACATGCCGGTGATGGACGGCGTCGCCCTGGCGCGCACGCTCAAGGGCTGCCCGGCGTGGAAGACCCTCCCCATCGTGCTGCTCAGCTCCGGCTTCATGCCGGCCGCGGACGAGAGCGCGGTGCTGTTCAGCGCGCGCCTGCTCAAGCCCGCACGCCAGAACCAGCTGTTCGAAACGCTCGTGCGTTGCGTGCTGCCCGCTTCGGGCGACGGCACGAAGTCCTCCGTAGTGGTGCCCGACGCGAAACGTGACGTGACGGTGCTGGTGGCCGATGACAACGCGGTGAACCTGAAGGTGGCGTGTGCCATGCTGATCAAGCTGGGCTACGACATCCTCACCGCCACCGACGGCCGCGAGGCGGTGGAAGCCGTGGCGCGCGCTGCGGCCAGCGGGTTGCGTCTGGGCGCGGTGCTGATGGATGTGAACATGCCAGAGGTGGATGGCCTGCAGGCGACGCGCCAGATCCACGCTGCGTGGGGTGCCCAGTCGCCGCCGATCATCGCGTTGACGGCGGGTGCCTCCGCCGAGGACCGGCTGCGTTGCGAAGCGGCCGGCATGGATGACTATCTGACCAAGCCTCTGCACGTCGCCGCCCTGGCGCAGGCGCTGGAGCGCTGGATCGCGCAGGGCCGGGAGCGCTGGGCCGGCGCCGTCCCGCCGCCCGCCGCTGCGCAGCCGGAAGCGCCGCTGATGGACTTCGGGCGGTTGGAGGAGTTCAAGGAATTCGACGACGAAGACCTCACGATGACGCGCGAGGTGATGGGCCTGTTCGTGGCCGACACGCCGGCGCGGCTGGAAGCAATGGGCCAAGCCATTGCCGCCGGGGATGCGGATGCGCTCAGGAAGGCCGCGCACGCGCTCAAGGGCGGCGCCAGCAACGTCGGCGCGCAGGCGATTCAGCAGCATGCGGATGCGCTGGAGGCTGCGGCGACGAGCGGCATGCCGGGGGACGCGGGGCTGCGGGTGGAGACGCTGCGGGGGTTGTGGGAAGAGACAAAAGAGGCCTTGGCAGGGTGGGGCTAGGGAAGACAGATTCGCTCGAGCCACCAGTTGCTCGCCATCGGGGCCAAGGCGCGGCGAAAAGGATCAACGTCCGCCGGCCAAACTGGCTGCGATGTTGATCGACAGTCCGAGGATGGCGAAGTTGAAGAAAAAGCAAAGCACCGACTGCGCCAACACCGTCGAACGCATGGCGGTGGTTCGAACCGCAACATCCGAGGTCTGTGCGGACGTGGAGATCGTGAAAGCGAAGTACATGAAGTCCGTGTAGGCTGGCGATTTGAGTTCGTCAGGGAACTGAAGCGGCAGGCGGTTGGCAGGCGCCGTGTAGTACAGATGGGCGTAGTGGAAGGTATAGAGAGCGCCGAGAAGCAGCCAGGAGCCCACGACGGTCAGCAAGGTAATTCCATAGACGAAGATCGGGGTTTGCCCGCTGTCACGGCCGTGTGCCAGCTCCACCATGATCGCCACGAGACTCAGGACGGCCGCGGCGCACATCAGCAGCAGCAGCCCGGCGCTGCTGGCGTCCTCCTGTCCTGCGATTCCTCGCACTCCTTCGGAAGTGGTCCGAAGCATCAGCCAGACGAGTGCCGCAAGGTAAGGCCAGACGCCCAGGTTCCAGGCAACCAGCACACGCGCCGTAAAGGTCCACGTTTCGGGGAGCAGAAAAAACGCAACGGTGGCGACCACGCCGGCAGCGAGAAGCCGGGGACGATGTAGGCCAGCCTGACGGAAACGACTGATAAAGTTACTCACGCGTTCTAGGTTAACACCAGCGCAGCTTGATCTGGTCTGGCATCAATGAGAGGCGGCGCGCAATGGTGATTCTGAAATGGCTGCTGATTTTTTTGGTCGTGGTGGTCCTCGGTACGGTTGCCGCCGGCCAGCTGGGCCTTTTCAGCCGTTCGGCGCCGACCGACCTGGGCGTTCGCGGCGGAAAGCTCAAGCCCCCGTCGGCAACTGACAACAGCGTGACCAGTCAGGCCGCGCTGTACCGCGATCACCCGCAGCGCCTGGCTTCGCAGATCGCGCCCCTGGCGCTTCGCGGTGACGGCCCTGCGACCATCGCCAGGATCAGGGCGATCGTCCAGGCCATGCCCGGCGCGAAGATCGTCAAGAGCGATGCCGACTACCTGTACACGCATTTCACAACGCCATTGATGAGGTTCGTCGACGACGCGGAGTTCTGGTACGACCCGGCGGCCCAGGCGATTCAGGTGCGCTCGGCTTCCCGCATCGGTGAACGCGACAGGGGCTTGAACCGCAAGCGGATCGAAGCCGTACGCGCTGCGCTTGTCGCGTCGCCGTGACACCTGGGGGACCCACCACGAAGGGGCCGACCCACGAAAGCCGGCGGTCTTCCCTGCCGCTACAGGTTCTCGATGGCGACGGGCTCGATCGGGTCGGCCGGAGTGAAGCCGAAGATGCGGCCGTAGAAATACAGCTCGGCCTCGAGCGCACGCTGGATTGTCGGGGCGCGGCGGAAGCCATGCTGCTCGCCCTCGAACATCAGCAACGCGACCGGCAGGCCCTTGGCGCGCACCGCATCGAACATCGCCTGGGCCTGGGCCGGCGGAACGGCTTTGTCCTCGGTGCCCTGCAGCAGGATCATCGGGCTGGAGAGGCGATCGGTGAAGTTGATCGGCGAGCGCTCGCGGTACAGCGCCTGCGCGGCGGGGTAAGGGCCGATAAGCCGGTCGAGGTATCGCGACTCGAACTTGTGCGTGTCGCGCGCGAGCGCGTCGAGGTCGCCTATGCCGTAGTGACTCGCACCGCCGTGGAAGAAGTTGCGGAAGGTCAGCGCGCACAGCGTCGTGTAGCCGCCGGCACTGCCGCCCCGGATGGCCAGGCGCTGCGGGTTGACGTCTCCGCGAGCGACCAGGAAGCGCGCCGCGTTGACCGAGTCGTCCACATCCACCACACCCCATTGCTCGTTCAGCCGCTCGCGGTAGGCGCGGCCGTAGCCGCTGCTGCCGCCGTAGTTGACATCGACCACTGCGAAGCCGCGGCTGGTCCAGAACTGGATGCTCCATTTGAACGCGGCATTGGTCGCACTGGTCGGTCCGCCGTGGCTGAACACCAGCAGCGGTGGGCGATCGCCGGGCGCGCCGGTGAAGTCACGGTTCGCGGGTGCGTAAAAGAAGGCATGCGCCTGCAGCCCACCCTCGGTTGGATAGCTGATCGCTTCGGCGCGCGAGATGTACGCCGCATCCACGCTGGCGCTGCTCGCACTGCGCAACACCTCGACGCGCTGACAGGCCAGGTCGAGGCGCACGATGACGTCAGGCGCCGTTTCGCTGCCACCGACGAAGACCGCGAACCCGGCGCCCACCTGAAGACTGTCGATCACGCAGTACGGTGTAGCGATCGGCTCGATGCGCAACGTTTCCGTGTCGAGCACGGCCAGTTGCGAGCGCCCGAGCTGCGTGTAGGTACAGACGATGCTTCCGCCCCCATCGAAGCCGTAGCTCGACATACCGAACACCCACTGCGGGCCGCAGAATTCCGCGGCCATGGGACACAGCGGCTGGACGACACCGCCGCGGAGGCGGTAGAGATTCCACCAGCCGGTGCGGTCGGAGATGAAGTGAAGTTCGCCTGCGGGTGACCATTCGGGCTGGAAGATCGATTCGCCCGGGCCTCCGGCCACGGCTTGCGCCGCGCCAAGCATGCCGTCATCGGCAATGTCGGCGAGCCAGAGCGTCGTGCCATCCCATGGCATGTTCGGGTGATCCCAGCAGAGCCACACAAGCTGCTTGCCATCCGGCCTAAGGCGCGGCGAAGAGAAGAAGTCGTGACCGCCGGCAAGC
>JBDSWB010000094.1:0-3461 GCA_039926915.1 Ramlibacter sp. | reverse complement strand
CCCCGGTGGCATCCCTGTCACCGCCCCAGCCCGATCAGGAGAAAGTCAACATCCTGGTCGTGGACGATCTGTCGGAGAAGCACGTCGTCTTTCGCAGCATCCTGGACGAGCTGGGCCAGAACATCGTGAGTGCCCGGTCGGGGCAGGAGGCGCTGCGCTACATCCTGGAGATGGAGTTCGCAGTCATCCTGCTGGACGTCAACATGCCGGACATCGACGGCCTGGAAACCGCCAGCCTGATCCGACAGTACAAGAAGTCGGCCCAGACACCGATTGTCTTCATCACGGCCTACGTCGACGAGAAGCAAGCCAAGCGCGGGTATGCGCTGGGGGCGGTTGACTACATCCCGTCGCCCGTAGTGCCTGAGGTTCTGCGCTCGAAGGTGAGGGTCTTCGTCGAGCTGTTCCGGATGAATCGGCAACTGCAGGTGCAGGTAGTGCAGCGCGAGGCGTTGGCGCGTTCCGAGGCGGCGCGCACGGCCGCGGAGGACGCGATCCACCGCGCCGATTACCTGGCCGAAGCCAGCCGTGTGCTGTCGCGTTCGTTGGACCTTGACGACACGATCGCCGCCGTCCTGGACCTGTGCGTGCCGATGCTGGGCGACAGGGCGATCCTCGGCCTGGCCGGTCGGGAAGGCGGCGTTCGCCGGCTGGAGATGCACCCTGCGCCCGAGGCCGGCGACCCCGAAGCGTTCAGCCCGCAGCTGCGCGCAGAGGCCGACGAGGCCGTTCGCTCGCGCCAGTTCCGTCTGTGGAAATCTGGGGATCGCGCCGCGGCCATCTGTCCGCTCGGCGCCGGTGAGGAAGCGCGTGGCGCGCTCGCCCTGCTGGGCGATTCGGACCAGTTCGACCCGCCGCGCATTGCCTTGATCCGCGAGCTCGCGAGCCGCGCTGCCATCGCCATGGAGAATGCGCGGCTTTACACCGCGGTCCAGGAAGCGGATCGGCGAAAGAACGAATTCCTGGCGATGCTGGCGCACGAACTGCGCAACCCGCTCGCCCCTATCCGCAACGCCGTACACATCATGCAAGGTGCGGACGTCACCCCACCCACGATGAACTGGGCTCGCGATGTGATCGGCCGGCAGGCCGATCACATGGCGCGGCTCATCGACGACCTGCTCGACGTGTCGCGGATCATCCAGGGCAAGGTCGTCATCAAACCGGAAAAACTCACCCTGGCGTCGCTGATCGATCGCTCCATCGAGGCCAGTTCCCCCCGGCTCGCTGCGCGAGACCAGACGTTGACGGTCGAACAGCCGGAAGACCCAGTGGTGTTGAACGCCGACCCTGTCCGGCTGGCGCAGGTGCTGTCCAACCTGGTCAACAACGCCTCCAAGTTTTCCGGCCCCCATACCCGGATCGCGCTGGCGGCGACCTATGCCGAGGGCGAACTGGCCATTTCCGTCAAGGACGAGGGCGCGGGCATCGATCCGCTGTTCCTTCCGAACATCTTCGACTTGTTCGCCCAGGCCGACCAGTCGCTCGACCGTTCACAGGGCGGGCTGGGCATCGGCCTGACCCTGGTCAAGCACCTGGTAGAAGCGCATGGCGGCCGCGTGAAGGCCTTCAGTGATGGCGTGGGCAAGGGCACCGAAATCGTGGTCCGCCTGCCGGCCCAGATGGACCTGGAGCCGGCCGTGGTGCCGCCTTTGCCCGGCACCCACAAACCCGCCGTGCAAATCAAGGCCCCGTCCCGCATCCTTGTGGTGGATGACCTCGCGGCCTCGGCCGAGACGCTGATGACGCTGCTGGAGATGGAAGGCTTCGAGGTGCAGATGGCCCACGACGGCATGGCGGCGCTCAAGATCGCCCAGAGCTTCCGTCCCGACGCGGTCCTGCTGGACATCGGCCTGCCAGGTATGAACGGCTTCGAGGTGGCGCATCGGCTGCGCGCATTGCCTGAGTCACGGGAAGCCCTGTTAATCGCGCTGACGGGCTATGGCGAAGCCGAGAGCCGTTCGCGTTCGGCGCAGGCCGGATTCGACTTCCACATGGTCAAGCCCGCCGATGTCAACCTGTTGCTCTCCTTGCTGGCGAATCCGCATCAGGCGCGGACTGCCAAGGCCATGAAGGCCGCCTGAATTGGCAAAGGCCCACTGCTACAATGGCGGGCTTGCAGGAGAGGTGGATGAG
Organism: Ramlibacter sp.; assembly: GCA_039926915.1. Taxonomy (GTDB): domain Bacteria; phylum Pseudomonadota; class Gammaproteobacteria; order Burkholderiales; family Burkholderiaceae_C; genus Ramlibacter. The sequence goes on along the minus strand of JBDSWB010000094.1, from coordinate 1,325 downwards.
CGGTTTAAGTCGCACGCCTGGAAAGCGTGTGAGGGTTAACAGCCCTCCGCGGGTTCGAATCCCGCCCTCTCCGCCGGTAATGTGTTTTCGGTAGTCCATTCCAGACCGCCAGACCCCCTCAAAAGCCCCTGTCCACGGGGCTTTTTTGATGTACTTCACTCGGGGTATGGCACGAAAACCACCCCAAGTGCGGCGGGAATGAAGCCACCTCCCCAGCCATTCTCGTGCACGACAAGCAACTGCAGCATGGGCATCGTATGGCTTCTGGCTTCTGGCTAATGCGATGTGGCCCGCGCGCGTCGGGGCGCATGCCGGGAGACCCCTTCGTGTGCCGGCAAAGTCCTTATCCTCCGCCTGCGCGCTCTGCCTCCACGGCTGCAAGCAGCGCCGCCAGGGCGTCCAGCGACACCGGCTTGACCAAGTGGTGCGCGAACCCGGCCTGCGAGCTGCGTGCGCGGTCCTGCTGCTGACCGTAGCCGGTCAGCGCGACCATCACGCTGGCGCGGGTCTGTGGCAGCGCCAGCAGCTCGCGTGCCAGCTGGTGGCCATCCATGTCAGGAAGGCCTATATCCAGAAGACACACGCCAGGCCGGAAGTCCGCTGCGCGCACGAGGGCAGCGGCCGCGCTGTATTCGACGGCGACCTGCCAGCCCATCGCTTCCAGGCACGTGGCTGTCGTGTCGGCCGCGTCCGAGTTGTCATCGACGATGAGCACTCGCAGGCTGTGCTGTGCAGGCGCCGGTGTTCCCGCCTCCTGCGCGGCCTGCGGCGCGGCCACGGCGCCAGTCGTGGCGGGCAGGAGGATCGTGAAGGTGCTGCCCGTGCCAGCGCCGTCGCTTTGCGCGTGCACGTTGCCGCCGTGCAGCTCCACCAGGCCCTTCACCAGCGCAAGCCCCAGCCCGAGGCCACCCTGCGAACGGTCCGGCGTGCGCTCGGCCTGGCTGAAAAGCTCGAACACGTGCGGCAGCAGCTCCGGCGCGATGCCGATGCCGTCGTCGCGCACGGCGACCTCGCCCCATCCATCGGCCAGCGAGACGGAAATGGTCAGATGGCCGCCCTCGGGGGTGTACTTGGCCGCGTTGTTCAGCACGTTGGCCATGACCTGGATCAGCCGCGTGGCGTCGCCTTGGACGATCACCGGATGGCCGTGCAGCCGCAGGTCCAGTGCGTGGCCACGCGCCTGGACAAGGGGCTGCGTCTGCTCGACCGCGTCCCGCGCGATGGCGTTCAGGTCAACCAGGCGCAGATCCAGCGTCACCAGACCCCGGGTGACGCGTGAGACATCCAGCAGGTCGTCCACCAGCTCAGTCATGTGGTCCACCTGC
>JBDSWB010000093.1:0-16335 GCA_039926915.1 Ramlibacter sp. | reverse complement strand
GCGCTTCATCGCTTCGGTGATGCGGTTCATGTCGCGCGGGTGCAGGCCGATGCTGGGCTCGTCCAGCACAAACAGCGTGTTGACCAGCGAGGTTCCCAAGGCGGTGGTCAGGTTGATGCGCTGCACTTCGCCACCCGACAGCGTGCGGCTCTGCCGGTCCAGCGTGAGGTAGCCGATGCCGACGTCGACCAGGTACTTCAGGCGCGTCGTGATTTCCTCAAACAGGAGTTTGAGCGCCTGCAAGTCGCCCTGCCCAGCGTGGGCTTCCGCGCCGGGCTCGACCCGGTCGAAGAACTTGCGCAGCCGGTCGAGCGGCAGCAGCATCAGGTCGTGCAGGCACAGGCCCGGCAGCGCTTCAAGTTGCTCGCGAGTCCAGGTCGTGCCCACGGGCATGAAGCGCTTCTGTGGTGGCAGCACGGCGTCCGCGTCTTCCTTGCTGCCGAGGCGCCAGAGCAGGCTCTCGCCCTTCAGCCGCGCGCTGCCGCAGGTTTCGCACGGGGTGTAGCTGCGGTACTTGGACAGCAGCACGCGGATATGCATCTTGTACGCCTTGCTCTCCAGGTAACCGAAGAAGCGCTTGACCCCGTACCACTGCTTCTTCCACTGGCCTTCCTTGTAGCCCGGCGTGCCGTTGATCACCCAGCCCTTCTGGTCTGGCGTGAGCTTGTTCCAGGGCGTGTCGCGCGGAACGCCTGCCGATTCGGCGTAGCGCATCAGGTCGTCCTGGTTCTCGGCCCAGGCCGGCGTCTGCAGGGTCTTGATCGCGCCAGCCCGCAGCGTGAGCTTGTCGTTGGGAATGACCAGTCCCCAGTCGACGCCGATCACGCGGCCGAACCCGCGGCAGGTTTCGCACGCGCCCACCGCGGAATTGAAGGAGAAAGCGGAGGGAATCGGGTCGGCGTAGCGCAAGTCGCTCTCGGGGCAGTGCAGCCCGGTGGAAAACTTCCACGCCTCGTAACCGGTGTCGGATGCCAACTGGCTGTAGACCGTCAGTCGGCCGGCGCCGCGCTTGAGCGCCACTTCGATCGCCTCCACGGCGCGCGCCTTTTCGGTGGCATGCAGGCGGAAGCGGTCCGCCACCACGTCAAGCACCTTGCGCGGGCCGGTAGGCGTGGCCACTTCGCGCTCGGCATGCACGCGGGTGAAGCCGCTGGCCGATAACCACTGCGCCACCTCCTCGGCACTGGTGCCGCTCGGCAGTTCGACCGGGAACGTGACGACGAGCCGCGGATCAGTACCGACTCCCCCCGAAGCGCTTCGCGCCTCCCCCCCGAGGGGGGCAACATCGCCTAGGGGCGGCCCGTCGGCGATGGCCGCCGTGCGCGCAAGCAGCTCCGCATAGATCGATTCGGGGGTGTCATGCCGAACCTGCAACGCGGTCTGGCGGTCGAACAGCTGCGCGGCACGGGCGAACAGGAGCTTGAGGTGGTCGTTGAGCTCCGTCATTGTTCCCACGGTGGAACGCGACGAACGCACCGGGTTGGTCTGGTCGATGGCGATGGCGGGCGGCACGCCTTCCACTCGGTCCACCGCGGGCTTGTCCATCCGGTCCAGGAACTGCCGGGCATAAGCCGAGAACGTTTCGACGTAGCGGCGCTGGCCTTCGGCGTAGAGCGTGTCAAACACCAGGCTCGACTTGCCGGAGCCGCTGGGACCGGTGACCACCGTCAACTCGCCGGTGCGCAGGTCGAGATCGAGGTTCTTGAGGTTGTGCTGCCTGGCGCCGCGGATGCGGATCAGTCCTTGGGTCATGCGGTGGGTCATTTCTTGGGGTGGGCCGAACATTCTAGGGACCAACCGCTGCCAATTCCTGTCATGGGGCTTTGCCGGGAATCCGCCCACAGGCGATTTATGTGGTTTCCCACAACGTACTTCCCACACTCGTACATTTCGTTTCGCTGCCTAGACTTCCTGACACAAACCTGAAGGAGACATGACATGAAGTCTTGGTACCACCTGGGAGCCGCGCTTTCGCTGGCCGTATTGGCAGCAGGCGCAGAAGCGCAGATCGTGATCGGCCAGACGGTCGGCATCACCGGCCCTGTCGCCGCGACGGTGAAGGAAGCCGTCGAGGGAGCACGCCTCCTCATCGACAGCGTCAACGCCAAGGGCGGCATCAAGGGCGAACAGATCGAGCTCGTGACGCTCGACGACAAGTTCGACGTGAAACAGGCCGCCGAAAACGCGCGCATCCTGATCGAGGAGAAAAACGCCGTCGCGCTGTTCCTGAACCGCGGTACGCCCCACACCGAGGCCATCCTGCCACTGCTGGAAAAGCACGGCATCGCGCTGATCGCCCCGTCCACCGGCGCGATGCTGCTGCACAAGCCGGTCCAGCGCCATGTGTTCAACGTCCGGTCCAGCTACCAGCGCGAGGCCGAAAAGGCCGTGAATCACCTGCACACGCTCGGCATCAGTCGCATCGCAGTTGTCCATGTCGACGACTCGTTCGGCCGCGACGGGCTGGAAGGCGCCACCAAAGGCTTCACCAAGGCGAAGATGCAGCCGGTCGTGGTGGTAAAAGCCGACCGCAACAAGCCCGACTTCAACGCGATCGTGCCGCCCATCGTCCAGGCCAGTGCACAGGCTGTGGTGTGGATTGGTTCCGGCACCGCGGTGGCGGACGGCATCAAGGCGCTGCGCGCTGCCGGCTCCGCCGCGCAGGTCGTGACGCTCTCCAACAATGCGTCCAGCGGGTTCATCAAGCTCTTGGGCACCGCCAGCCGGGGCGTGATCGTGACGCAGGTCTTCCCTTACGAGCGCTCATACAACTACCCGTTCGTCCAGGAGGCGCTGACGCTCGCCCGTGCCAAGGGCCTGGCCGAGGTATCGCCCGCGATGCTGGAAGGATTCGCCGCAGCCAAGGTGCTGGTGGAAGCGGTGCGCCGCGCCTCGCCCAAACCGACGCGCGAGAAGGTGCTGGCGGCGCTCGACAGGATGAACAAGTTCGACCTCGGCGGTCTGGACATCAGCTACGGCCCCGGCGACCACACAGGCCTGGACTTCGCCGACCTGTCCATCATCGGCAGCGACGGCCGATTCCGCCGCTGACAAGGCAGGCATCATGGGCACCATGGCCTGGCGAAACCCTTGTGGTCCGGTCACTTTCGGTCCTCCTCGTACTGCTTGGCTCCCTCAATCGGCGGTAGCCACGGCTCGCGGCGTTTGATCCAGAGCTCATAGCTCGGCACGAAAGGGGTGGGGACTTCTGAAAGGACCCCGAGCTTGATTTCCGCCTCTCGATCATCGGCAGAGAACAGTCGAGACCCACAGCGAGGACAGAAGCGTCGACCGTGGAATTCGGAGGTTTCACCAAGGTGCTCAAATTGGTGGGCGGGCCAGACTGCATAGAAGGTAAAGGCCGAACCGCTTTCTTGCCGGCAGTTGGTGCAGTGGCAGATGCCGATGCGGAGGGGTTCACCGCGAACCGAAATCTGAACCTGCCCGCAAAGGCATTTTCCCGAAAAGGTCTTCATGGCTGATGCCCATTCTTTCTGATGTTGGCCGCCGACAAAACGACGCGGCTGGGCATCCTTTCGATGGAAGGGTTGGGTTGCTGTGTGCGAAGAACCATCTGCGGCCTTTGGCGGTCTGGCTCGCCTTCGATTGGAGCTGCGACGGTGCCGACTGTCTGGGCTCCGCATGCAACGTAGAACGGTTGTGCGTATGGGTCTGCATCGATTGTGATTTCGCCTGCACCAGCCTGCGCCGCGAATTCGGCTGCATGGAGGATCAACGCTCGGCCGACGCCATGCCGCATGTGGCTCGGAAGCACCCAGAGGTTTTCGAGGTCCCACGTTCCGTTCTCGTGATGCATGGAATAGAAGCCGGCGATTTCGCCTTCGACTTCAGCTACAAACGTGGGCGACGTTGCAATGGACGCTGGATCGACAGACAGGTCTTTGCGCCAAACGTCGAGTTGAGCGGCGGAATACTGCGAGTGCGCCTTTGCCTGCACGGCGATGGCGGATAGCGCGACCGCTTCGGCTTCAAGTGCGTGCCGAATCTGCATTGAGCGACCTAAATGTCGGAGTTCAGCGGACACTGCGGGAGGTCCGATGGAACGACCTGTTATACCGATGCTCAGCGCGCGATGGTTGTCTCGACAAGCCCAGACAAGGCTTTGCTCAGGCCATCGACAGCGGGGCATTGAGCTGCCCCGTGGCGCTGGGCTAGGAACGCGGGATCGTTGTAGCCCAGCCAGATCTGGCCCTGCGCGTCCTCCCACACCAGCACCTTCAGCGGCAGATCGATGCCCACTGATTGCGCGCACTCCATGAATGGCGTGCCTCCTTGCGGGTTGCCAAAGATGAGCACCTCGGTGGGACGAAGTGTCTTGCCGACCTTGGCTGCGCCAGCCGCATGATCGATGCGGGCGAAAATGTTGAGCCCGCGTTGTTTGGCATTCTCTTCAAATCGATTCATCGTTTCCCTGGCCGGGAACGGGCTCTTCGCGGCAACGAGACCATCAGCGCCGAAGCCGGCTGACGAAGCGACGAGAAGCAATGCGAAGAGAAGCGACTTCGAGCGGTTCATGTGTAACTCCTTGGTTGACTGAGAGCGAATTTTAGGACAGCGCCCGGAGTCGATCTATCAGCATCGGCTTAAGGCTGGGCGCCGCTTTCGCGCACTGAAACTGAGGCGGCTCGACTACATAGGCCGCGGCAAGCAGATCAAATGGATAGAAGCCCTGGCGTCCGATGTCATCGTGCCAGGCGCGCGAACTTCGCCATCCGCCTAGCCATTGGTGCCGCCCGACAAGACGCTGCCGACTAACGACGTGGACATGAGCGTCACGCCCACTACCGCGTGACCCACCCGCCGCAAACCGGAAAGACCTGACCGACGAAACAATTGGCCGACTCGCTGCAAAGGTAGGCTGCGAACTCGGCGTCTTCGCGTGCGCCGACCAGGCGACCCAACGGAACATCGCGCTTGAGGCGCTCCTGGAACTTCGGGTTCGCCTGCACCTCCGCTGGGAAGTAAGTCGGGTTTTCTACGAAGTTCTGTGCGATGGCATTGATTTGAACATTATGGGAAGCCACTTCAACGCCGACCGACTGAACATAGGCGAGTTGCGCCCCCCGCGCAGCACTGTAAGTGGACGCCCGTTTCATTCCCCGCAACGCGGAAGCACTGCCAATGACGAGGATCTTGCCCGAGCGGCGCTCGATCATCTTCGGCAGGACCGCCCTGAAGAGACGAGGCAAGGGATCAACCAGGGCTGCAAAGGTTTCGGCCCACTCGGTGTCAGTGACCTCAGCTGCGAGCGTCGTGGGTGCGGCATACGCCAGGTTCGCAGCCAGTATGTCAATGACGCCGGCTTCCCGCACGACGGCGTCCGCAGCGCCGGACTCCAGCAGCGAAGCAGTGCTTCGGACGACCTCTGCCCCGTGCTCAGCGAGTACTTCGCAGAGCATAGGCCCCATGAATTCGTCCGCCTGCGTCACCAGGACGCGCTTACCCGTGAGTGTTCGTGTCATGGTTGAACAGTACTACATGTCTATAAGCGCTCATAGCCTACCCGCCATAGCGGCGCGTGAGATTAGCCACCGAACGCCCCATTTGTGGAAGGGAACGATGAAGAACAGATAGACCTTGCCAAAGGTGTTGTGTACGACGCAAACCGTTGACACGACGACGCTCGCCGTTGTGCCGTCCGCAAGCCGTAGCACCGACAGCCTGAAGTCCAAATGCTTGTTGTCGCGCCCCGCCACGATTTCAGACCCGGTGAGGGCGTAGATTGGCCAGACTCCAATCCTGTCGCCGACTGCGTAGCTGCTCTTGAAGTTGGGGCTCTTGATTTCGGACGCGCTCGGAGCGTCGAGCCCGCAATACAAAGCAATTCGGTTGCGGATGATCAGGGCAATCTTCATCCACGTGGGGTGATGAGCAAATATGGCGTGGAAGATCTCGACGACACTGGCGTTCTTGCGACTCAGTGTGCCGCGATACGAGTCTCGGAAGTAGGCAGCGTCGACCAAGCGACGGTCCAGCACGCTCAGGGAGGGAAACTCGCATTCCGCGACGGTTGCAGTTGCTGAGGGCATTTGTGACGCCTACGGCTTCGGTTCGGCGGCGCTCCGCGCAGCGGGCCATGTTCGCCAATGCGTCGGCCAGCGGCGGAGCGAATTCAAGACGGGATCGAACAAGAAGGCCTCACTCGGGAACTGCATCCAGGCATCAACGATCTGTTCGTTCATCAAGCGCTCTCCTAGGATGGCGGTGGCATGGGCAGTGTAAGTTTGAGTTGCGTGATTTGGCAACATCAATGCGCTGTGGGCTCGAGGATCGAACGCAGTTGACACCGGCTGGCTGCGCTGCTTTGAACCGCGCCTGGCGTGAGCGGGCAGCGCGCATGCGACAGGCCCTGTACTCGACAAAAGGCCCCGGCGAACCGAGGCCCTTCACGCAATACTCAGCGTGCGCGCTCAGTCTCGCGCATAAATGTCCACGTCCTTGGTTTCCTTGATGAACAACGTGCCGATGACGAAGGTCGCGGCGGCGATGATGATCGGGTACCAGAGGCCGTTGTACATGTTGCCGGTCTGCGCCACGATCGCGAACGCCGTGGTGGGCAGCAGGCCGCCGAACCAGCCGTTGCCGATGTGGTACGGCAGGCTCATCGAGGTGTAGCGGATGCGGGTCGGGAACATTTCCACCAGCATGGCGGCGATCGGGCCGTAGACCATGGTGACCAGGATCACCAGATAGGTCAGGATCAAGACGACCATGAACTTGTCGAGCTTGGCCGGGTCGGCCTTGGTCGGGTAACCGGCGGCCTTGAGGTCGTCCGCCACGAGCTTCTTGAACTCGGTGTCCTGCTTCTTGGCGTCGTCGGCGGGCATGCCCTTTGCCGTGTAGCTGGGGATGGCGGTTTCGCCGATCCTGATGGTGGCCACGGTGCCTGCAGGCGCCGCGATGTTGTCATAGCTCACCGAAGCGCCGGCCAGCACCTGCTTGGCGATGTCGCACGAGCTGGTGAACTTGACGGTGCCGGTCGGGTTGAACTGGAATGAGCACTCGTTCGGGTCAGCGGTGACGGTCACTTTGTTCTTGGCTTGCGCGGCGGCCAGGTCCGGATTGGCCGCCTTGGTCAGCGCACCGAAGATCGGGAAGTACGTCAACGCGGCCAGCAGGCAGCCCGCCATGATGATGGGCTTGCGTCCGATCTTGTCCGACAGGGAGCCGAAGATAAGGAAAAACGGCGTGCCGATCAGCAGCGAGATCGCCACCAGGATGTTGGCCGTGGGGCCGTCCACCTTGAGCGCCTGCGTCAGGAAAAACAGCGCATAGAACTGGCCCGAGTACCAGACCACAGCCTGGCCGGCGGTCAGGCCGATCAATGCCAGGATCACGATCTTCAGGTTTTTCCACTGACCGAACGATTCGGTCAACGGCGCCTTGGATGTGCGACCTTCGGCCTTCATCTTCTGGAACGCGGGCGACTCATTCATCGAAAGGCGGATCCACACCGAGACGGCCAGCAGGAACACCGATGCGATGAAAGGAACACGCCAGCCCCAGTCCGCGAAAGCGACCGGGCCCAGCAGCGTCTGCGTGCCCAGGATCACCATCAGCGACAGGAACAGGCCCATCGTCGCGGTGGTCTGGATCCAGGCGGTGTAGGCGCCGCGCTTGCCCTGCGGCGAGTGCTCGGCCACGTAGGTGGCGGCACCGCCGTATTCCCCGCCCAGCGCCAGGCCTTGCAGCATGCGCAGCGCGATCAGGATGATCGGCGCAGCCGCGCCGATGGTGGCGTAGTTCGGCAGGATGCCCACGATGAAGGTGGACAGGCCCATGATGAGGATGGTGACCAGGAAGGTGTACTTGCGGCCGATCATGTCGCCCAGGCGGCCGAAGAAGATCGCACCGAACGGTCGCACGATGAAGCCGGCGGCGAACGCCAGCAGCGCGAAGATGAAGGCGGAGCCCGCATCCAGACCGGAGAAGAACTGCTTGGCAATGATCGCCGCAAGCGAACCGTACAGGTAGAAGTCGTACCACTCGAATACGGTGCCGAGCGACGAGGCGAAGATCACTTTCTTCTCCTCGGGCGTCATCGGCCGGTTGACTGCTGCTGTAGCCATGGTTTGTCTCCAAAAAGTTGAACGCCCGGGATGGACACGTTGCCCAATTGTTGGGGACGGCTCTGACCCTGGTCTGACGCGAAACCAACATGTTCTTGCGCCAAACCAACGGGACCTTTCATGAAACTGAATGGGGGCTGACGGATTAGGGTGAAACCCTCGCAGGCAGTTTCACGATACGAAGGATTGAAGGCGGTTCTTCCGGTCGTCCCCCGACAGGCCGCGTCAGCCAATGCGGACAAGGCCGGGGCGCGATGGCCGACGCCGCGCACGCAATGCGCGGCCGAAGATCATCCGTTGGCAATTGAATCAAGAAAGAATCCCCATGAGCCAGGACAAATCATTCCAGCACGACCTTTGGGAACTCATCAAGGACATCCGGTTTGGCATGCTCACCCACCGGCACGCCGACGGCAGCCTGCATTCGCACCCGCTGACCACGCAGAACCGTTCGCTCAAGCCCGGAGAACCGCTCTACTTCTTCGTGTCGAAGAAATCCGAAGTGGGCGAACGCCTGCGCGCAGACGGGAGCGTCTGCATTTCCTACGGTGACCTGAAGGAAGACATCTGGATTTCTGTGTCCGGTCACGCCGCCATCAGCGAGGATATGGACACCAAGAAGAAACTCTTCAACGCCCTCTCCAAGGCCTGGTTCCCTGGCGGTGTCGAAGACCCCGACCTCGAACTGGTGCAGGTGGAGATCCGCCACGCCGAATACTGGAACATCAAGGAAAGCAAGACGATGCAGATGCTGAAGATGGCGACCGCTGCCGTCACCGGCCATCCGCCGGAGATGGGCGAGCACCGCGAAATGAACTTGGCTTCAGGCGAGCCGGTCGCGCACGACTAGCTTGTTGCGCGGCGCTGGCGGCCGGGCAGGGCGGAAACGCTATCCCAGTCGCCTTCGCCGAACCATGCATCGCCTTCGAGCCAGGCCCTCAGCATGGGCAAGCCGTCGAAGCCCCAGAACAACTTGTCTTCCACGACATACGTCGGCACGCCGAAGAGTCCGCGCGCAATGGCTTCTTCCGTGTTTGCTTTCAATTCCGACTTCACCTCGTCACTGGACGGGTCGCGCGCCGGCTTCAGTGCGTTGGTCAAGGCTTCCAGCCGCGCCGGATCGGCGGCATCGGCGCCGCCGCGCCACACGTGCCGCAGGAGGGTTTCGCATACATAGCGATTGGCGAACCCACCGGAACCGCAGGCCAGCGCCAACCGAAGGAGCCCCAACGGATTGAAGGGATGTGCAGCGGGCATCTTCATCTCGACGCCTTGGGTGTGTGCCAGCCAAAGCACCTGGCGATAGGTCCAGTCGCGCTTGCCGGCAATTTCGGCCGGGCCGAGTTGACCGTGGTGCTTGAGCAAGCCCGCGAACAGCACGGGCTTGTAGTCCACCGCATAGCTGAGACCTTGCAGCGCATCCGGCAGCTTCTCGAACGCCAGGTAGGCGTAGGGAGAGATGAAGTCCAAATAGAAAGTGATCTGCTTCATGGGTCCTGCTCCATCGCGCCTTCGCTCGCCAGCGCCCGCTGCGCAATCAGGCGCCAGACCCGCCGTTTGCCGTCGTCAGGCATTCGTGACCAGGCCGCAATCTCGTCCAGTGTGCGGAAACAGCCCGCACACAATTCGCTGTTCGGGTCCATGCGGCACACCGACAGGCAGGGCGACGGCACCTCCGCATCGGGTCCGCTTTGCGCCACTTCCACAGCGCGCTCGGCCAGCAGTTCCAATGCGGACATCAGCCCACCACGGGTTGCTGGACCACGTCCGCCACGGGTGCTCCGGTCAGGCGTTCCAGGTCCTGCGGGCGTAGCTTGAAGACGCCGTGCGGATGGCCGGCGGCGGCCCAGATCTCGTCGAAGCGGAACAGCTCCCGGTCGATCAGCGTCACTGGCGGCTGCACATGCGCGACCGGGGAAACACCACCGATCGAATAGCCCGTGCGGCTCTTGACGAATTCGGCATCGGCGCGGCCGGTCTTGCCGACCAGCGCATCGACCTTCTTTTCGTCGACCCGGCGATCACCGGAAGTGATTACGAGCACCGCCGCGTCGTCGCTCTTGCGCCGGAAGATGATGCTCTTGGCGATCTGGCCGACATCGATGCCCAGCGCATCGGCAGCCTGCTGCGCGGTGCGCGCGGCGTCGTCCAGCATGACGGGCGGGTGGGGATGGCCGGATTCCTGCAACGCCCTGGCCACGCGTTGCACGCCCTCGGGCAGGGAAGACAATTCAGAGCCACACATCGTCCATTACCCCGCCCGCTTGTTGAGGATCGCCGTGGACGCCCGCGAATTCGGCTTGCGCTGGAGGTAGTCGCTGATGTACTTGCCCGCGTCGATCAGCTTGTCCAGGTCGATGCCCGTCTCGATTCCCATGCCGTGCAACATGTACACAACGTCTTCAGTGGCGACGTTGCCGGTCGCGCCCTTGGCGTACGGACAGCCGCCCAGGCCGGCAGATGATGTGTCGTACTGCCACACGCCCATTTCCAGCGTGGCCAGCGTGTTGCCGAGGGCCTGGCCGTAGGTGTCGTGGAAGTGGCCGGAGACATCGTCGATGTCGTAGTGTTTCAGCGCCGCTTCCATCGCCCGCTGCACCTTGACCGGTGTGCCCACGCCGATGGTGTCGGCCACGCCGATGTGCTGCACGCCGATCTTCTTCATCAGGCGGGCCACCATCTCGACCCGTTCCGGTGCGATTTCGCCCTCGTACGGGCAGCCCACCGCGACCGAAATTGCGCCGCGAACGTAGATGCCTTTGGCGCGCGCCGCCTCGACCACCGGCGCGAAGCGCTCGATGCTCTCGGCGATGGAGCAGTTGATGTTGCGCTGGCTGAAAGCTTCGCTGGCGGCGCCGAACACCACGATCTCATCGGGCTTGCTGGCGACCGCGGCTTCGAAGCCCTTCATGTTCGGGGTGAGCACCGAGTAGCGCACGCCGGGCTGGCGCTCGATCAGCGCCATCACTTCGGCCGCGTCGGCCATCTGCGGCACCCATTTGGGCGAGACGAAGCTGGTGACTTCGATCTCCTTCAGGCCGGCATCCTGCAGGCGGTGCACGAGGCCGACCTTGACATCGGCCGGCACCATCTGCTTTTCATTCTGCAGGCCGTCGCGCGGGCCGACGTCGACGAGTTTGACTTTGCGGGGGAGCTTCATGGCGGGTGCCTGTTCAACGGTTTTGCCTAGTATCCTCTTTGGCGATCAACCACGCCGGCAACGGGTTCTCCGCGCTCGAAGGCGAGGATCTTCCGGGCGATCTGGGCAATGCTTTCCTCGCGCAGCGTGCGGGCCGAGATGTGCGGCGTGACCACGATTTTCGGATGCTGGCAAAGCGGAACGTCCACCGGCAGCGGCTCGGTACGGAAGACGTCCAGGGTGGCGCCCGCCAGGTGCCCGCTGTCCAGCAGGGCCAGCAGGTCTTCGTTCACCAGGTGGTCGCCGCGCGCGACGTTGATCACGTAGCCGCCCTGCCGGAGCTTGCCAAGGCTCTCGCGGTTCATGATGCCCTGCGTGTCCGGCGTCAGCGGCAGCAGGCACACCAGGATGCGGGTGTCGGCCAGAAAGGCGTCGAACTCGTGCGCGCCTGCATAACAACGAACGCCCTCGACCTGCCGGGGCAGGCGGCTCCAGCCGCGCATGGGAAACTCGAATTGCGCGACGGCTTGGGCCACGCGCTCACCCAGCACGCCCAGGCCCATGACGCCCACCGGATAGTCGGCGCGCACGCGCGGCCTGCGGTACGTCCAGTCGCCCTGCTTGCCATCGGCCTCGTAGCGGTCCAGTTCGCGGAAGTGCCGGATCACCGCGTGGCTCACGAACTCGGCCATCTGCACCGCCATGCCGCCGTCGTCGATGCGCACCACCAGCGCCGCAGGCGGCAGCTTCAGTTTCATCAAGGCATCGACGCCGGCGCCAATGTTGAAGAGGCCCTTGATGCCCGGCTGCTCGTCCAGGAACTGCTGCGGCGGGCGCCAGATCACCGCGTGATCCGCAGAGGGCGACCCGGCATGCCAGTCCTCGACCGTCGCCCCGGGCAACGCCTCGCGCAAGCCCGCCAACCAGGGAGCGGCCTTGACCTCGGGACAACAGAACGAAATTCGCATGGACGCCATTCTGCTATTGCAGCTTAAGCAACTCGGCGCCCTCCGCCACCTGGTCGCCCGCCCCGTACATGATCTCGGCGACCACCCCGTCCGCCGGCGCGGCGATGGTGTGCTCCATTTTCATCGCCTCCATCACGGCCAGCGCCTGGCCTTTGGTTACCTTGTCGCCAGCCTTCACGGTGAACGACACCACCTTGCCCGGCATCGGCGCCGTGAGACGCCCGGTGTCGGCAACGCCCTCGCCGGCGTGCGCCAGCAGGTCGATGGTCAGGATCTGCGTCGCGCCGCGCGGGCTGAAGACATGGTCGGTCTCGCCGCTGGCGTAAACAACCACGGTGAACCGCTGCCCGGCATAGTCGATATCGATGCCCTGCGGCGCAGGCGAAAACACCAGCACGCCCGACACGTTGCCCACGGTCAGGTTCAACGCGCCGTCATGCAGGTAGGTCAACGTCGCAGCGGCGGCCTCACCATGAAATTCGAACTGGAAGCGCCGCACCGTGAGGCCGTGCGAACGCCAGCCGTCGCGGCGGCTGAAGGGGTCGGCGGCCTCGGCGGCCCGTTCATCCAACAGTACCTGCGCCACCGCCGCGGCAGCGGCCAGGGGCAGGCCCAGCGGCTCCTGGTTGAACAGCACCGCCTGCTCGCGCGGGATCAGCGCGGTGTCGAGGTTGGCCTGGGCGAACGAAGGGCTGCGCACCACATGGCGCAGGAACTGCACGTTGGTTGCCAGGCCGACGATGTGGGTCTGCGCCAGGGCCTCGTCCAGCCGCGCCAGCGCCTGTTCGCGCGTGTCGCCGTGCACGATCAGCTTGGCGATCATCGAGTCGTAATACGGAGAGATCGAGTCGCCTTCACCGAAGCCGGCATCGATGCGCACCGGCGCTGCGGCATGAAACGATTCCCCATCCGCGTTGCGCCGGAATGCCACATGGGCGGGCCAGCGGGCCACGTCCAGCCGCCCGGTCGCGGGCAGGAAGTTGTTGTCCGGGCTTTCGGCGCAGATGCGCGCTTCGATCGCATGGCCGGAGATCTTCAGCTCGTCCTGCTTCAGCGGCAACGGCTCGCCGAACGCCACGCGCAATTGCCATTCGACCAGGTCCAGACCGGTGATCGCTTCGGTGACAGGGTGCTCGACCTGCAGGCGCGTGTTCATCTCCATGAAGAAGAAAGACATTTCAGAGCCCCGCTGCTCGACGATGAATTCGACCGTGCCCGCGCCGACGTAGTTCACCGCACGCGCCGCCGCGACGGCCGCCTCGCCCATCTCCCGGCGCATGGCTTCGGTCATGCCCGGCGCCGGCGCCTCCTCCAGCACTTTCTGGTGGCGCCGCTGCACGGAGCAGTCGCGCTCGAACAGATACACATAGTTGCCCTGCGTGTCGCCGAACACCTGGATCTCTATATGGCGTGGCCGCTGCACGTACTTCTCGATCAGCACCGCGTCATCGCCGAAGCTGTTGGTGGCCTCGCGTTTGCAAGATGCCAGCGCGGCGTCGAAATCCTCCGCCTTGTCCACCGCGCGCATGCCCTTGCCACCGCCGCCGGCGCTGGCCTTGATCAGCACCGGGTAGCCGATGCGGCCGGCTTCCTTCCTGAGCAGGGCGGCTTCCTGGTCGGCTGCGTGGTAGCCCGGGACCAGCGGCACGCCGGCCTTTTCCATCAGCCGTTTCGATTCCGCCTTCAGGCCCATCGCCTGGATCGCCGACGGCGGCGGCCCGATGAAGACGAGGCCGGCATCGGCGCAGGCCTGCGCGAACTCCTCGTTCTCGCTGAGGAAACCGTAGCCGGGGTGAATGGCCTGCGCTCCGGTGGCCTTCGCCGCATCGATGATCCGCTCCCAGCGCAGGTAGCTGTCCTTGGGCGCGCTGCCGCCGATGTGCAGCGCCTCGTCGCAGGCGGTGACGTGCCGGGCATGGGCGTCGGCGTCGGAATAGACGGCGACGGTGCGCACCCCCATGCGACCGGCGGTTGCGGCCACGCGGCAGGCGATCTCGCCCCGGTTGGCAATCAGGATTTTCTTGAACATGGGAGGACCTAACTTCCTTGGGGCGAGCGCCGGCCCGCAAAAAAATCACCCAGCGCGTGAACCACGGCGCGCAGGAACTTGACCAGCACGACCATCAGCAGCACGGCGAGCGCCAGCGTGAGCACCAAGGCGATTGCGAAGGCGGCCGGATGGGTCGCCGCCAGCCAGAGCATGAAGACGACGAAGCCGTCTTCGGCCAGCGAAATTGCTATATTGGAAAACGGTTCCGGCGACGTGTTCACGGCGGCGCGGGTCGTGAGCTTGGCGGCATGACTGGTGGCCGCGAGGCTGCCGCCGACCAGTGCGGCGATCCAGCCCATCGCCTGGCTGTCGGCGCCGAGGGCCCCAGCCGCCAGCGCGGCGCCCGCGGGAATGCGGATCACCGTGTGCACCATGTCCCACACTGTGTCGACCAGCGGAATCTTGTCGGCGAAGAATTCGACGAAGCACATGAAGCCGCTGGCGGCGAGCACGCCCGGGTGCTGCAATACCTTCAGGCCCTGCGGCAGGTCGATCCAGCCCATGAAGCCCGCCGCACCGACCAGGAACACGGCCGCATACAGCCGGACGCCGCTGGCCCAGCCCAGGGCCGCAGCCAGCGCGAGCAGTTGGGGAGCGTCGAGTAACGATTGCATCTTGAAATCTCAATACGGGGTCACCGCGGAACCGGCTTTGCCGGGCCGCTGGTGGCGCCCCCTTGAGGGGGGAGCGCCGCAGGCGCTTCGGGGGGGAGCCATCCTGGCTGGCGTTTTCCGAGGAAAGACTGAATGCCCTCACGTCCCTCGTCGCTGACGCGGATCGCCGCAATCCCGCTCACAGTGGCCGCCACGAGTTCGGGCGTGATCTCCTGTTCCGCCACGTCATGCACCAGCTGCTTGCAGGCCTTGACCGCGGCGGGCCCGGCCAGCACCAGCGCCTGCACGATTTCCGCCACCTTTGCGTCGAGCTGGCCGGCGCCGACGACCTCGTGCACGAAGCCGATGCGCAGGGCCTCCGCCGCGGTGAAGCGTTCGGCCGTGAGGAAGTAGCGGTGCGCCGCACGTGCGCCCATGGCACGAATGACGTACGGACTGATCGTGGCCGGGACCAGCCCCAGCTTGACTTCACTCAGGCAATAGTTCGCGGTGTCCACCGACACGGCAATGTCGCACACCGCCGCCAGCCCCGTGCCTCCGGCATACACATCGCCTTGTATGCGGGCGACAGTCGGCTTGGGGCAGCGGTAGATGACGCGCAACATTTCGGCCAGCGCTGCCGCATCGGCCAGGTTTTGCTCGTAGCTGTAGCCGGCCATGCGCTTCATCCAGTTCAGGTCGGCGCCCGCGCAGAAGGCGGTTCCGCTGGCCGCCAGCACGATGCAGCGAACATCGTCCCGCGCGCCCAGGTCGGCAAACGTCCGGGTCATCTCGGTGATGACCTCGTCGTTGAAGGCGTTGCGCACTTCGGGCCGGTTGAGAGTGACCGTCGCGAGATGTCCTTGCCGGTCGACTTCCAGATGTGCCATCACTTGCTCGCTTTCATCGCCGGCGCACTGAACCCCTGGGCCTCGAGGAAGGCGACAACCTTGGGCTTCCAGACTTCCGGGTAAAGATTGAATAGCTGGTGCCCATCCTCGCCGATGGGCGGAAACTGGACAAACTCCGCGCTACCACCGGCCTTGACAAACCCATCGAACCATTTCCGGGGGTGCGTCGGCCCGAAATACTGGTCATTCTCGGTGTAGATCCACAACGTGGGCACCCTGGCCGTCTTGCCGTAGTCCCGGAACACGCGTTCCAGTTGCTGCGGGCTGCACGGGCGCATCGGCCGGCTCTTGGGATTGCCACCGCTGCCGCCCGCGAAATTGATCACCGCCTTGACGCCGGGCGGGTTGAGCGAGGCGACCGCCAGCGACGCCGCTCCCCCGTAGGATTGGCCGATGACCGCGGCCCGGTCCTTTGCCGCATCGGGCCGCCTTTGTACCGCTTCCAGCACAGCCACGATCTGCTCCGATGCGACGGAAAACCCCGCCGAATAGTTCTTGCGGTCGCACGGATCGCTGTCTTCCACGTCCTCGCCACCGGTGACGCCGTAGCCAATGCGAGTGGGCACGGCCACGATGAAGCCGCG
>JBDSWB010000092.1:0-16317 GCA_039926915.1 Ramlibacter sp. | reverse complement strand
GGCCCAATGGCTGAACGGCGTTGTCGGTCAGTCGATCAGCTTGTTCTTCAGGGCGTAGTACGTGAGGTCGCTGTTCGATGACAGGCTCATTTTCTCCATCAGGCGGGTGCGGTAGGTGCTGACAGTCTTCACACTGAGCGACAGCGCCTTGGCGATGTCGCCTGCCGTTTCGCCCTTGGCAAGCTTCAGGAACACCTGGAATTCGCGTTCGGACAGTTGCTCATGAGGCGCGCCACCTTCCTTGCGATTGAGCTGCTGCGCCAGAAGTTCGGCCACGGCGGGCGAAATGTAGCGGCGCCCCAACGAAATGGTGCGGATGGCATTCACGATTTCCATCGGCTCGCATTCCTTGTTCAGGTAGCCGCTCGCTCCCTGACGAATCAGGTTCATCGCATAGTGCTCTTCGGGATAGCCCGAAAGAATGAGGATACCGACGTCAGGCGCCTTGGCGCGGATCATGCCCAGCGCGTCGATCCCACTCTGCCCGGGCATGGACAGGTCCATGACAAGGACGTCCAGCTCCGTGGTCCGCACGAGGTCGATCGCCTCGCGGCCACTGGCGGCTTCTCCCACCACGCGCAGGTCCACCTGTTCGGAAAAGAACTGCTTAAGGCCGGACCGAACGATGGCGTGGTCATCCACAATGCCGACTTTGATCATGTCTGTACTCTTTCTTGGGTCCTGTTGAGGCCCATTGTGCCCAAGTTTCAACTGAAAAGGCCTACTCTTCAGTATGACTACAAGGGATTTTATGCATAACCGGGATACTCCGGGATGAGATTCATTCGTTCGTTATCAATGCCGCGAATGGCGGTGAGCCTGGCGCTGGCATTGCTGGCGACGTTCTTCCTGATCGGCATCAACGAAACCGGTTACGGCCAATCCACCGGAGCGCTGAACGACATCGCAGAGGCTGCGCGCACCCGCGCCTCGCTCACCCGTGTGCTGCAGCATGTCCTGGACACCGAAACCGGCTCGCGAGGCTACCTGCTGACAGGCGACCCCCGCTACCTGGAGCCCTACAACGCTGCGGTCGCGGAAATCGGCCAGCAACTCGACGCGCTGCGCACCGTCTATGCGCCCAATGCCGAAGAGTTCAGCACCCTGGCCCAGCTCACCCGCAATGTGCAACGAAAACTAGCCGAGATGGATCTGTCGGTGCGCATGCGCAAGCAGGGAAACGAGGACGCCTGGAAGTTCGTGCTGATGACCGACGTGGGCAAAGAGCACATGGATGCAATCCGTGAGGAAGCCGCCAAGCTCATCACCTCGTCCACCGACCGCATGGAAGTCAGCCAGGCCCAGGTGCGCCGGTCCTTGCTGTTATCGCGGATCGGTATCGCCACCGTCGCCATGGCGGGCCTGCTGGCGTTCTACCTGTACCTTCGCCAGACCACCGCCCTCAAGCTGGCCGGCGAACAGCAGCAACGGGTGCTGCAACACGAGCGCGACCTGCTGGAGCGCCTGGTGCGCGAACGCACGGCCACGCTGGCTGAACTCGCGACACACTTGCAACAGGTTCGCGAGGAAGAGCGGGGCCACCTGGCCCGCGAACTGCACGATGAACTGGGGGCGCTGCTCACAGCCGCCAAGCTGGACGTCGCTCGCCTGAAGTCCCGGCTCGGCGCACAGCCGACGCCCGAAATTGCGCAGCGCCTGCAACATCTGACCGATGCGCTCAACAGCGGCATAGCGCTCAAGCGCCGCATCATCGAAGACCTGCGGCCGTCGTCGTTGTCGAATCTGGGGTTGACGGCCTCGCTGGAAATCCTTTCGCGCGAATTCTCCGAGCGAGCAGGCATTGAAGTGGTCGCCAGCCTGGAGCAGACCGAGCTGGACGAGGCGCGCCAGCTCACCGTCTACCGGCTGGTGCAAGAGTCGCTTACCAATGTGGGCAAGTACGCGGAGGCCACGCAGGTCGACATCAGCGTTCGCAATTACGGCAATCACGTCGAAGTGGACATCAAGGACGACGGCAAAGGGTTCGATATCGCGCAGGCCCGGCCTTCGACTCACGGCCTGGCCGGCATGCGCCATCGGGTCGAGGCGTCGGGCGGGCGCCTCACTGTCCTGTCCACGCCCGGCCAGGGCACACGCATTTCCGCGGTGCTGCCACGGGTCCTCGCTCCGGCCTGAAGCGCGCGGCGCCAGGCGCGGGGGCGGCACGTCCGTCGGCGAATTCCTACAAGGCGCCATCTCCCCTACCGACAAGCAGTCACGCCTGCCGCTGATCAAAGGCAGCCTGCCAGTCGACCTATCCTTGGCGCATGCGTTTTGCGATGGCCTCGCAGGACGTTGTTTCAACCCCCGGGTGCGTCCCGCAAGGAGATCGACATGCTTCATTACGCCATGGTGTTCCTGGTGATCGCGTTGATCGCGGCCCTGTTCGGCTTTGGCGGAATTGCAGCTGGTGCCGTCGGCATCGCGAAGATCATGTTCTTCGTGTTTGTGATCATGGCCGTCGTTGCCTTCGTCATCAGCCTGGGGCGCAAGACCTAGTCAGCCCATCGCTTTTTTTGCGGGACCGCCGGCCGCGCCAACCACCACGAGAGGACTCACATGATCACCAGCAACAAATCGCTCCGCGAAGGAGCCGCGGCTTCCGGCCGCTATGCCGACGAAGCAGCAGATGCCGCTGCGCACGCGCTCGACAGCACGCGCCAGTTCGCCAACCAGGCTTTCGAAAAAGCGGGCGAGAAAGTGCGTGACATGCGCTACGGAGTGCAAGAATTCGCCAGCCGCGGTGTCAGCACCGTCAGTGACGCCACCTCAGCCGCGCAGAAGCAGCTGGGCCGCTATGTGCAGGCCACCGGACGTTACGTTGCCGAAGAGCCCGTGAAGACGGCGCTGATCGCGGCGGCCGTGGGTGCCATCGTGGCCGCCATCGTGCTGGCCGCCCGCCGCAACCGCGACTATTGACATGTAGACAGCGGGCGACATGATCCATCCCATCTTTTCAGTGCTGATCTCGCGCCCGGAACTGGTCATGGACCACGTCTCGGGCTATGCGGCACTGGTGCAGGAAGAGGCTTCCACGGTGGGATTGCAGGTAGCCCGGCGAGCAGTTGCCTGGAGCGTGGCGATCTTTTGCGTCCTGGTGTTCCTGGTGCTGGCCGGCGTGGCCGCCATGCTGGGAGCCATGCACGGCGCATTCCACTGGGCGCTGGTGGCGGTGCCGGGAGTGGCCTTGTTGCTCGCGGCCGTCGCCTGGGGCTTCGCACGGCAACGCCTGCCGTCAGCGGCCTTTACCGAACTGAAGGCGCAACTCGACGCCGACACGCAGGCCCTGCGCGCCGTCGGGGCGCAGTCATGAAGGGTGCCTCCGACCGCCTCGCACTCAGCCGCCGTGCAATCCTGCAACAGATCCAGCACCGCGAGTCGCCGCGAAGCTCTCGCGAACGGGCACGGGGTGACTCCACAGAATCGACAGCTGACCAGCCAAGGGACGCAAGACCATCCCAGCATGCTCGCGGTCGGTTCGCCGGATTCAAGCGGGCGCTCGGTGCGTGGTGGCGGCATCACCCGGCCCACATGGGCGTGGAGCTGGCGACGCCGGTCCTGTCGACCTATGGGCGGAAGTATCCGCTGCGCTACCTTGGCGCGGCTGCGGCAGTGGGTGCCGTGATCGCCGTAGTGCGACCGTGGCGCCTGATCTCCGCGACCGGGCTGCTGGTGGCACTGGTCAAGTCGTCGCAGCTTTCGAGCATGGTGATGTCGGCGCTTTCGGCAGCGGACTACCGGCGCGACGGCCCGCCTTACGAGTAAACCGCGAGCCGGACGGCGTGGTGCGGCCGTCGGAGGAGCTTTGGAGAAGTTTCGGCACCGGGAAACGATTCAATCAACTGAAGGAGAAAGTCATGAAATACACACGCGCCCTTGCATTCGCCCTGCTCGCAGGTGCCACCATCGTCACCACCGGCTGCGCCGTCGTGCGCGGCCAGGAATCCGTAGGCGCCTATGTGGACGACGCCGCCATCACCACCGCGGTGAAGGCCAAGTTTGTTGAGGACAAGACCGTGGACGCCGGCGCCATCAAGGTCGAAACCCTCAACGGCGCCGTCTCGCTGTCGGGCTTTGCGAAGTCCAACGCCGAGAAGGCTCAAGCCGAGTTTCTGGCTCGCAACACCAAGGGTGTGCGCCAGGTGCTGAACAACCTCGCCGTGCGTCCCTGACGCGGGACGATGAGCAGCCGGCCGGGCCGGCTCAGGCGTAAAGGCAGGCACGCGACCCCCACAGGGTCGCGTGCCTGCCTTTTTTCCAGAGGACGCAGGCGATGAAAACATTTCGTTGTGACCATTGCGGTCACCCGCTTTTCTTCGAGAACGTGCAATGCCTTCAATGCGGCAGTGCGCTGGCCTTCCTGCCGGACCGGCTCGCGCTGTGCGCGATCGAGCCGGCCGTCTGCCCGGAAGGGCTTTGGCAACGCAAGACGCGTCAGCGCAACCGGGACAAGCCCAAGACCTACCGGCTCTGCCGCAACCACACCGACCACCAGGCGTGCAACTTTGCTGTCCCTTCGGTCGATCCCAACGAACTTTGCGTTTCGTGCCGCCAGACCCGGGTCCTGCCGGACCTGTCGGTCAGCGAGAACCACGACCGCTGGTACCGTATCGAGGTCGCCAAGCGTCGCCTGTTCTACACGCTCGCGCGGCTCGGGTTGGTGGCCGTCGAGCCCCCGAACGGTGAACGTGACGGGCCGGACTTCCAGTTCCTGGCCGACCTGCCCGGCCAGCAGGTGTACACGGGCCATTGCGAAGGCGTGGTCACCCTCAACATCGCGGAAGCCGACGACGCGGAGCGTGTTCGCCTTCGCACCGCGCTGCACGAGCCCTACCGCACGCTGCTCGGGCACTTGCGTCACGAGTCAGGACACTATTTCTGGGACCGGTTGATCCTGCAGGGAGGCCGTATCGATGCCTTCAGGGAAAAGTTCGGGGACGAGCGGGCCGACTACGGCCTGGCGCTGGGCACTTACTATGCCCAAGGGGCCCCGGCGAACTGGCAGGAATGCCATGTCAGCGCCTATGCCACTTCCCATCCCTGGGAAGACTGGGCCGAGACCTGGGCTCATTACCTGCACATGGTGGACTTGCTGGAGACCGCGTCCTCGTACAACACGCGGGTGGTGGTGCCGGGCAACAATGCCGATGACGCCGACGAAGTGACCAATCCCTTCGAGCTTCGCACCCGGGACTTCGACCAGCTGGTGGACCAATGGCTGCCGCTGACGCTGCTTCTCAACAGCCTCAATCGCAGCCTCGGCCAGGAAGATGCCTATCCCTTTGCACTCACGTCAGGGGCGTTGGACAGGCTGCGCTTCGTGCATGACGTGATCAAAGCTCCGGCCGCATCGGCCCGCAACGCATCCTCGTGCGCATTGCACAGCATGCCGGCAACGCAACAGGAGGAGGCGGCGATCCAGATGTTCAACCGGGCTTGACCTGCAGCGTGTTGTTGACCGAGGTCACGCCCTTGACGTTGGCCGCGAGTTCGCTGGCCTTGATACGCGCAGCAATGGAACGCACCGGACCGCTCAACGTCACCTTGCCCTTGCTGGTGTCCACGTCGATGCTCGCTGCGCTGACGTCCTTGTCGGCAGCAAGGGCCGCCTTGACCTTGGAAGTGATCGTGGCGTCAGCAACCTTGTCCGCAGTGCTCGCGCCCGTGGCCCGGGCCTCGTCTGCGACCTTGTCCATCGCTGCCTTCGCGCGTTCGGCCACTTGTTCGGTCTTATTGACGGCAGAGTCCACCTTCTGCCCGACCGTGCGCTCATCGTTCGGCTTGCAGGCGCTCAAGGTGGCCAGCATCGCGACGGCTGCGGCGAGCAACAGGGTTTTCGTGTGAATGGTTGTCATGATGGTTCCTTTCGATGGGGTCCAGGGAGCTCCCGCTCCGGCGGCCTTCACTCTAGGGTTTGGACCTGCGCCTGCCACGTCGGACAGCGCCTCAAAGCCTGTAGGACAGAGTCATGCAGTGCTGGTGTCGCCTTCCATGTCCTTGAGAATTCGGTCGAGCCGGCTGGAAAGTTGCTCCGTTGTCAGCTGTTCGCGAAAGCGCTCGACCATGAGGGGCAAGCTCATCGGGCTGGGGTGTCGAAGCACGACGAACTGCACTGTTTTGCGCTGCAGGCGCGACAAGGTCTTGCGCAGGCGTGAAATTTCCAGCTCCTGGCTCAGCACTTCACGGTCGGCCTGGCCCAGCAGCAGGTTGCCCTGGTCGTACTTGCGAAACACCTCGAAGAACAGACCACTGGATGCCTGAAGCTGCTTCGCGCTCTTGGGCTGGCCTGGGTAGCCGGAGAACACCAACCCTGCCACCCGGGCGATTTCGCGGAAACGCCGCTGGGCGAGTTCGGTCGAGTTGAGCGAGGCGAGCACATCGTGCAGCAGGTCTGTGGTCGCGAACACGCTGAGGTCCGTCACCGGTGTGAGGTCGAAGTCCTCCGCCGCCACCAGTTCGAAGCCGTAGTCGGTGACGGACATGCTGAAGGTGTTCGGCCGCTGCCGGGCCAGCCGCCAGGCCAGCAGGCTGGCCAGCCCCAGGTGAACGTGGCGTCCGGCGAACGGGTACACGTACAGGTGCCAGCCCTCGCGCGAACGAAAAGTCTCGACCAGCAAGGTGCCCGGCGTCGGAATGCGCGAGAGCCGGGCCTGCGTTTCCAGCATGGGCCGCGCTGCTTCGAGTTCGGGTTCGAAGAAGTCGCCCTGCGCCGCGCGCTGCATCATCTCCAGCACGGCGTCGCCCAACTCGGTCGAGAGCGCCATCTTGCTGCCCTGCCAGGTAGGAACCGTTCCCTTGTTGCGCGTGGCCTTTTTTACATAGGCGGCCATGTCCTGGACCCGGATGAATTCCAGCAGCTTGCCGGCGAAGAAGAAGCAGTCGCCCTTGCGCAGCCGCGCTATGAAGCCCTCTTCGATCGTGCCGAGCTTGGCGCCACTCATGTACTTCACCTGCATGGCCGCGTCGCTGACGATGGTTCCAATGCCCAGTCGATGGCGCTTGGCGATCGCCCGGTCCTTCACGCGGTAGACGCCCGCTTCGTCCCGTGCGATCCGGTGGTAGTCCGCATAGGCCGTCAGGCTTTCGCCGCCCCGTTCGCAAAAGAGCAGCGCCCAGTCGAATTCCTTGCGGGTGATAGCGCGGTACGACCAGGCCGTTCGCACTTCCAGGTACAGGTCGTCGGCGCGAAAGCCCCCGCCCAATGCGATGGTGACGATGTGCTGCGCCAGCACGTCGAGCGGCTTGTCGGGGGCCTCACGCTGCTCCATGCGCCCGGCGTAGGCCGCGCGCCGAGCCGCGGCCGCTTCGATGATCTCCATGGTGTTGGTGGGAACCAGCGTCAGCCGGCTCGCCCGGCCGGGTGCGTGGCCGCTGCGGCCGGCCCGCTGCATCATGCGGGCCACGCCCTTGGCCGAGCCGATCTGCAGCACCCGTTCCACCGGCAGGAAGTCCACGCCAAGATCCAGCGACGATGTCGCCACCACCGCGCGAAGGCTGCCTTCTTTCAGGCCCCGCTCCACCCACTCGCGCGTGGCCTTGTCCATGGAGCCGTGGTGCAGCGCAATCGTGCCGGCCCACTCCGGCTTCGCCTCCAGCAGCAGCTGGTACCAGATCTCGGCCTGGGACCGCACATTGGTGAACACCAGCGTCGTTCCGGACCGCGCGATCTCGTCGACCACGGGCTGCTGCATGCGCGCGCCGAGGTGACCGGCCCATGAGTACTTGCCCGGGTCCGGTGGAATGAGGGTGTCGATGACAAGGGTCTTGTCGATGCGCCCGCGCACGAGGACGGGCATGGTTTCCGGCGCGAGCCCGGGATGGCACAGCACCTCCATGGCTTGCTGCAGGTTCCCGAGTGTGGCGCTCAAGCCCCAGACCACCAGCTTCGGGTTGAACCGCCAGAGCCGGGCGATGGCCAGTTGCGTCTGCACGCCGCGCTTGCTGCCGATGAGTTCGTGCCATTCATCGACGACGACGTATTCGACGCCCTGCAGTTCCTCGCGCGCGTTGTCGCGCGCCAGCATGAGCGTGAGCGACTCCGGCGTAGTCACCAACACCGTAGGGAAGCGGCGGTCCTGCCGTGCGCGTTCCGCGCTGGGCGTATCGCCGGTTCGCTGGCCGATGGTCCAGTGCGGCGCGAGGTCTTTCAGCGGTTCGGCGATGGCCTTGGTCGTATCCGACGCCAGAGCGCGCATGGGGGTGAGCCAGATTGCCCTGAGCGGTTCGGCGACCGGTTTGCGGACCGCCGCTGTCGCCTCCTGAGCGGGGCCATGCCGGCTAAGCAGTTCGGCCAGCATACCAAGCCACACGGCATAGGTCTTGCCCGAGCCGGTGGTCGCGTGAAGCATCCCGCTGCGGCCGCGTCCGATGGCCTCCCAGACTTCACGCTGGAAATCGAATGCCCTCCAGCCGCGTCCGGCCAGCCACGGTTCGACGATCGCGATGCCCTCCAACGCTATCCCGGCCGCAGCCGCCCTCCGTGTCGCGGCACATCTTCCGCCGACACCAGTTGCACAAGGCGGGACATAGGGTAAGCGCCAATGATTGATTTGAACAATCAATTGTGCGGGGATTAGAGTGAGGGGACAAGCCGGCACGCCTGCCGGAGCCTCAATCGAAAAAAGAGAGCCCAACATGGTCGATACCCTTCGCCGCTGCCTCATCCTCGCCTTCGCATCGACCGCCCTTGCGGCGCACGCCCAACTGCTGGACAGCCCCCTGCACATCGTCACCGGCTACGCGCCAGGCGGTTCGACCGACCGGGTCGCCCGCATCGTTGCTGACAAATTGCAGGCCAAGCTGGGCGTGCCGGTCGTGGTCGAGAACAAGACCGGTGCCGGCGGCCGCCTCGCCGCCCAGGTGGTGAAGGCGACGCCATCCGGCCAGAACGTGCTGATGCTGGCCAACCCCGCGGTCATGGTCGTCGCGCCGCTGGTTTTCAAGGACAACGGCTACGACCCGGAGCGCGACTTCGTCCCCGTGTCCCACGTCAACAACTACGAATTCGCTGTGGCCGTGGGCGGCGCGATCCCGGTGCGCGAACTCACGCACCTGCTGGCCTGGCTGCGCGCGAATCCCGGCAAGGCGAATTTCGGCGTGCCCGCCACAGGCAGCCTGCCGCATTTCTTCGCGCTGATGATGGGCGAGAAAGCCAGGGTCGAGGCGCAGGTCGTCGGCTACCGCGGCTCCGCGCCGTTGCTGAACGACCTGCTCGGCGGCCAGGTCGCCGTGGCCATCGACACTTTCGACACCGAACTGCCGCAACACGAAGCCGGCAAGATCCGCATCCTGGCCATCTCCAGCGAGAAGCGCTCGCCGCTGGCGCCGGCCATCCCCACATTCAAGGAGGCAGGGCTTGACCTGGTCGCGACAGGCTGGAACGCCTTCTTCGCGCCGGCCACCATGCCCAGGGTGAAAGTCGAAATGCTTGCCAAGGCCATCCGCGAGGTGATGCAAGACCCGGAAACCCAGCGCAAGTTCATCGACCAGAAGATGACGCCGGTGGTCAGCACACAGGCCCAGACACAGGCGATGCTGAAGATCTTCGGCGCACAATGGGCGCCGGTCGTCCGCAAATCCGGCTACCAGCCCTGATCCGAGGAGATCCCGACCGATGACCATCGCGCAGACCCCTTGCCACCGCAGGCTCGCCTGCCTCGTGCTCGCCGCCGCTGCGATGGCGCCGTTGCATCAGGCGCTTTCGCAAACCGCCTACCCAACCCGGCCGGTGAAGTTGATCAACAGCTTCCCGCCGGGCGGGCCGTCGGACATACTTTCGCGCGCCCTCGCCGAAGTGTTGCAGAACACGCTGAAGCAGGCTTTCATCGTGGAGAACAAGCCGGGCGCCGCCGGCAACATTGGCGCCGACTCCGTCGCCAAGAGCGCGCCGGATGGCTACACGGTGCTGACCGGTATCGACACCACGGTGACAGTGAACCCGCACATCTACAAGGGGATGCCGTTCAAGCCGTCGGACCTGAAGACAGTGATGGTCATGGCTTCGTCAGGCTTGCTGATCGGCGTCAACCCGGGCACCGGCTTCAAAACCTTGAACGACCTCATCGCCGCCGCCAAGGCCAAGGGCGTGAATTTCAGTTCGGCCGGCGCCGGCAGCCCGGGTCACCTCGCGGCCGCGCTTTTCACTGAGGCCACCGGAGCGAAGATCAACCACATCCCCTACAAGGGGAACACCCCCGCGGTCACGGCTGTACTTTCCGGTGAGGTCGACGGGGGCGTGCTCGCGACGCCCGGCATGCTGCCGCACGTCAAGGCCGGCAAGATCACCGCGCTGGCGGTCACCAGCCAGCGCCGGTCTGCGCTCGCGCCCGAGATTCCGACCGTCGCCGATGCCGGGCTCAAGAGCCTGGAGCAGGAAGTGCTGTACGTGATCATGGTTCCCGCAGCGACGCCCGACAGCGTCGTGCAGGTGCTGCAGCGCGGGATCGCGGAGGCGCTCGCGCGTCCGGACATGCAGGCGCGGATGACCAGCCTTGACATGCACTTCGAAGGCCTCACGGGCGCCGCCGCGGCCAAGCGCCTGAGCGACCTGTCGGACGGCTATGCGCGCGTCATCAAGTCGACCGGGCTGAAAGTGGAATGAACGCCGGCCCCAACATCATCTTCATCGTCGCCGACGACCTGGGCTTCGCGGACCTGGGCTGCTACGGCGGCCGGCCGGCGGAATTCGGCGCGGTTTCGCCGGTGCTAGACGGGATGGCCGCGAACGGCCTGAAGTTCACGCAAGGCTATTCCAATTCGCCCGTGTGTTCGCCGACACGCTTCGCCTTGATGACGGCGCGCTACCAGTACCGGCTGCGCGGCGCGGCCGAAGAGCCGATCAACAGCAAGAGCCGCGGCAGCACGACGCTGGGCCTGCCACCGCAGCATCCCACTCTGCCGTCCCTGCTCAAGAACAGTGGTTACCGAACCGCGCTCATCGGCAAGTGGCACATGGGTTACCCACCCAGCTTCAGCCCCTTGCGCTCGGGCTATGAAGAATTTTTCGGGCCCATGTCGGGTGGGGTGGATTACTTCACCCACTGCTCGTCCAACGGTACGCACGACCTGTGGTTCGGCGAGCAGGAGAAGCAGGAGGAAGGCTACCTGACGGACCTGATCTCGAAGCGCGCGGTGGACTACATCGATCGCATGGCGGGCGGCCCGGCTCCGTTCTTCCTCAGCCTGCACTACACCGCGCCGCACTGGCCCTGGGAGACGCGTGAAGACGAAGCACTGGCGCAGGAGGTGAAGGACAACCTGTTTCACCTGCATGGCGGCAACATCCACACCTACCGCCGCATGATCCATCACATGGACGAAGGCATCGGCTGGGTGATGGATGCCTTACGCAAACATGGCATCGACCACAACACGCTGGTGGTGTTCACCAGCGACAACGGCGGCGAACGCTTTTCCGACAGCTGGCCGCTGGTGGGCGGCAAGATGGACCTGACCGAGGGCGGCATCCGCGTTCCGTGGATCGCGCACTGGCCGGCGGCGATCGCGCCTGGCGCGGTCACGACGCAGCTGTGCATGACCATGGACTGGTCGGCGACGATGCTCGACGCGGCCGGAGTGGCACCGCATCCCGACTACCCGCTGGACGGCGTTTCGCTGCTGCCGATTCTGAAGCGGCCGGACCGCACGTTTGCACGGCCCCTGCACTGGCGCATGAACCACCGCAGCCAGCGTGCGTTGCGCGAGGGCGACTGGAAATACCTGCGTGTCGACGGTCACGACTACCTGTTCAACATTCCTGGCGACGAGCGCGAGCGCGCCAACCTCGCGCCGCGCGAGCCCCAGCGCCTGGCGCGGTTGCGCGAATCCTGGGAGGCATGGAACGCCACGATGCCGGCGATCCCGGAAGACGCGACCGTCAGCCTGGGCTACTCGGCCAAGGACATGCCGCAGCGCTGAACGCATGTCGAAGCTTTCCCGCTGGTTTCCCTTCCTTGACTGGCCGCGCCCCGATGCGGCCTTGTTGCGCGGGGAGATCGGCGCGGCGCTGACGGTCGCCGTCATCATGATTCCGCAATCCGTCGCTTATGCCGGTCTGGCGGGCATGCCGCTGGTGACAGGCCTCTACGCCACCTTCCTCCCCGCGCTGGCGGCGGTGCTCTTCAGCCGGTCGACGCGCCTGTCGGTCGGGCCTTCCGCATTGAGCAGCGTGCTGGTGGGCGCCTCGCTGGTGGGACTCGCGGAACCGGGCAGCGCGCAATGGGTCGCGCTGGCCGCCTGGCTGGCGCTGCTGGCCGGCGTGATCCAGCTTGGCCTGGGCGCGGCACAGGCTGCCTGGGTGTTGAACCTGGTCAGCTCGCCGGTGCTCGCGGGCTTCAGCCAGGCGGCCGCGCTGCTCATCATTGCCTCGCAGGTGCCCACCCTCATCGGGCTGCAGGGTCCCCTGTCCAGCCTTTTGGACTCGCCACAGTTCGACACCACGGCGCTGGCCTTCGGCGTAGTCAGCGTGCTCGCCCTCGTCGTCGCCAAGCGCTACGCGCCGCGCCTGCCGATGGTTCTGATTGCAGTTGCCGCGGCGGGCGCGATCAGCAAGTGGAGCGGCTATTCCGGGCACGGCGCGGTGATCGGCAGCCTGCCTGCGGGGCTGCCTTCGTTCTACTGGCCGGGCCTGCCCGGCTGGGGTCCGCTGGGCGCACTCTTCGTGCCGGCGCTGGTCGTCGCGCTGGTCAGTTCGCTGGAGATGGCGGCCAGCGCGAAAATCGAAAACCAGCGCGACGGCAAGCGCTGGGACGCCGGCCAGGACCTGATCGGCCAAGGCGTCGGCAAGCTGGCCGCGGCTTTTTCGGGCTCTTTCCCTACCAGCACGTCGTTCTCGCGTTCCGCGATCACGCTGTACGCAGGGGCTCGCACGGGCTGGACCACGGTCTTCGCCACTGGGCTGGTGCTGGTGGTGCTGTTGTTCCTGGTGCCCGCCCTGTTCCACGTGCCGCGCGCGGTGCTCGCGGCGGTCGTGGTCACCGCGGTGGCAGGCCTGTTCAAGCCGCATACGCTGCTGCGCCTGTGGCGCATCGACCGCGTCGAGGCCATCACCGGCCTCGTCACCTTCGCCGTCACGGTGCTCACGGCGCCCCGAATCTACTGGGGCGTTCTGACGGGCGTGGTGCTGGGCCTTGCGCATTTTCTCTATCTGCGCCTGCACCCACGCATCATTGAAACCGGCCTGCACCCGGACGGCAGCCTGCGCGACCGGCAC
This sequence comes from Ramlibacter sp., assembly GCA_039926915.1. Taxonomy (GTDB): domain Bacteria; phylum Pseudomonadota; class Gammaproteobacteria; order Burkholderiales; family Burkholderiaceae_C; genus Ramlibacter. Next base: position 3,107 of record JBDSWB010000092.1, on the reverse strand, counting down.
CTGTGGAAGCTGCCACCGCTGGCGCCGCACCTGTACGCGTTGCGCATGGACGACGAGCTCGACTTCGCGTCGGCCAGCGCCTTTGAGCGAGCGATCGTGGAACACCTCGCGGAGCATCCGGAGGTGCGCCATGTCTGCCTGTTCGCCTATCCCATCAACCGCGTCGACGCCACCGGCGTGGAAGTGTTCGTCGAATTGCGGCGGCTGCTGGAATCGCGAGGCATCATGTTGCACATCAGCGGCCTGAAGCTGCCCGTGGAGCGCGTGCTGCGCAAAGCCGGCGCGTTGGACCAAGGTGCACTGCTGGGCATGTACCGAACCGACGCCGAAGCACTGCAGGCTTTCGCGCAGCTGGACCCGTGACGACTGCTCTCAGACGGTGATGATCCAGCCTTCCAGCGGGTCGATCGTGTCGGGCAGGCCGTAGCGTGGCGCGCCTCGCTGCTCGGCCCATGCCGCCTGCACCAGGCACAGAACCGCATCCAGACTGTCGCCGCTGGCGTCCTGCACCAACGCATCACGTTGCGCATGCGTGAGCTTCAGCCGGAGGCCAAGGCGGGACCGGCCGATTTCCAGGGCGGTGATGAGGTCCTTGCGGGCGATCAGGCGGTCCGGCGTCTGCCTGGCCCGGTCATCGCTCTTGTAACTGCGCCGGCCGATCAATTCGCGCGCGAGCAGGCCGGGGTAGGCTTCGAGCGCCACGCGGGACCTGTCGCCTTCATGCAAACCGGGCAGGTGCAGCCCCGCCTGCAACAACAACGGCAGCGCGGCATGCAACATGTAAGCCACCGGCGGTTTGACCCACTTCATCGAAGGGCTCGAGCCTGCGAGCCGGTCGAATGCGCGGTGCGCGAACTTGCCGCCCGCAGGCCGCGCGTCGCAAAAGCCCGCAAAGGTGTCGCGAATTTCCGGGCGGGACAGCGAGGCATAGTGTTCGATGCAGGCACGCCATTGCACCGGCCAGCCGAGCTGCTCGACCAACTCGCGCGGCAGCCCGAACGGAAAATCGAAGGCACCGACCCAGGCCAACGGCTCGGCGAGCCACCTTGCAAAGCCATCGAGCGATTCGATTTTCTCCAGGCGTTCAAGCACGACGCGGCCGCCGGCTTCGCGGCCTAGCGCCAGCACGATGGGCTTGCGGCGGGTCGGCGCGCTGGAGAAGTCGCAACCCAGGAGCGGTGTGACCGGCATGTTCACCCGGCCGACAGCGCCATCACGCCAGGCGCGATGGCAATACTAGACCCGGCCACAGATGGCCGCGGTGGCCATCAGGTCTTCGAGCAGCGCGAGGGACACCTTGCCCGACACAGCATACGGGTCGAGCTCTGGCTTTTCGGAATACTTCAACAGGATCGAGTGGTTCAGCTTGGACAGGTTGACCTGGCCCATGCTCCAGCCACCGAAGCGCCGCTCGAAGATTTCCTCGTAGTGCAGCAGCGCAACGTCCTTGTGGCGCGGGTCTTTCTGGATGTGGCCGAACAGCTCGCTGACCTGCATGCGCCCGCCTTCGATGGCCTGCAGGAAGATGCCGCCGCCGTAGCACAGGATCCCCGTGATACCGCTCACCGGGTTGTGCTGGCGGGCTTTTTCAAGGATGGATTCGATCGCGGCCGGGCTGGTGTCGACGGCGCGGCTGGCGTAAAGGAGGCGGACCAGCATGCTTATTTCCTTCCGGGGATGAGGGCCAGGAATTCGCGGCGCAGCGCCGCGTCCTTGAGAAACGCGCCGCGCATCACGGAGTTGATCATCTTGCTGTCCATGTCCTTCACGCCGCGCCAGGCCATGCAGTAGTGGGTGGCTTCCATCACGATCGCCAGGCCATCAGGCTGGGTCTTTTCCATGATGAGGTCGGCCAGCTGCACCACGGCCTCTTCCTGGATCTGCGGACGGCCCATGACCCATTCGGCCAGCCGGGCGTACTTGGACAGCCCGATCACATTGGTGTGCTCGTTGGGCATCACGCCGACCCAGATGCGGCCGATGACAGGGCAAAAATGGTGGCTGCAGGCCGAACGCACCGTGATCGGACCGACGATCATCAGCTCGTTCAGGTGCTCGGCGTTGGGGAATTCGGTGATGGCGGGCGCGGTGACATAGCGGCCCTTGAACACCTCGTTGAGGTACATCTTGGCGACGCGGCGCGCCGTGTTGCCGGTGTTGTGGTCGCTGGCGGTATCGATCACCAGGCTGTCCAGCACACCCTGCATCTTCACCTCGACCTCGTCGAGCAGCTTTTCAAGCTCGCCGGGCTGCACGAACTCGGCGATGTTGTCGTTGGCGTGGAAGCGCTTGCGCGACGCCTGAATGCGCTCGCGGATCTTCACCGACATCGGGGTGCCGCTGTCGTCGCCTTCGGCTGCGGGAGAGGGGGAATCGGCCTTCATGAGCATGCCAAATGCTAACACCGGCCGTCCGGGGCGAAATTTCAAGGGTTTTAGGCCTCCTGTGCGCGCCAGTTGGGCACAGACAGCTATCAATTCAATAGCGTTTCAAGGTCCTGCAGGGTGTTGGCCTCGTACACCGGCTTGTCGCCGCGGATGCGCAGCATGCGCGGGAAACGCACCGCGATACCGCTCTTGTGGCGCGGGCTGCGGTTGATGCCCTCGAAGCCCAGCTCAAACACCAGTTGCGGCTTCACGCTGCGCACCGGGCCGAACTTTTCCAGCGTCGTCTTGCGGATGACGGCGTCGACCTGGCGGAACTCCTCGTCGGTCAGGCCTGAATACGCCTTGGCGAAGGCGACGAGTTGAAGTGCGCCGGGCTGCGCCGGCTCCTTCCTCGCGATGGCCTCCAGCACCGCGTCAGCCTCGGCCCTGTCATGTGGCGTGCGGTTCCAGACCGCGAAGGTGTAGTCGGTGTAGACCGACGCGCGCCGCCCGTGCCCGGCCTGCGCGTAGATCAGCACGCAGTCGATGGTCATGGGGTCGATCTTCCACTTCCACCACAGGCCATCGGCCTTGGTCCGGCCCGTGCCGTAACCGGCGTCCAGGCGCTTGAGCATGAAGCCTTCGACACCGCGTTCGCGCGACTGGTCACGGCGGGCGGCGAACTCCAGCCAGGACGCGCCGGTCTCCACCGGTGAAAGCTGAAGGGCCGTGCCGGCCAGC
>JBDSWB010000091.1:0-9732 GCA_039926915.1 Ramlibacter sp. | reverse complement strand
CGTGCCGGTAGCCGGCAAGCACCTGCAAGGCGTGGATTCACTGCACAGCATCCTCCAGATGCCCAAGGGCATTCCGGTGGCCACTTTCGCCATCGGTGCGGCCGGTGCGGCCAATGCTGCCCTGTTCGCGGTGGCGATGCTCGCCAACGACGACGCAACCCTGCGGGCCCGGCTCGAGGAATTCCGCGCGCGCCAGACTGAAGCGGCGCGCAACATGACCTTGCCGTTGGCCAACGGAGCCGCTTCATGACCGTCATCCTGCCCGGCGCGACGCTGGGAGTGATGGGCGGGGGACAACTGGGGCGCATGTTCGTGCACGCCGCCCAGCGGATGGGCTACTTCACGGCCGTGCTCGATCCTGATCCCGCCAGCCCGGCTGGCCTGGTGAGCCACTTCCATATCCAGGCGGATTACCTGGATGAGCAGGGGCTGGCCCAGCTGATGCAGCGCAGTGCCGCCATCACCACGGAGTTCGAGAACGTCCCGGCCGAAGCGCTGGTCACATTGGGTGCGCACCGGCCCGTCGCGCCCGGCGCCGAAGCCGTGGCCATCGCGCAGGACCGGGCCCGCGAGAAGGCGCACTTCACCCGTTGCGGTGTGCCCTGCGCGCCCAACGCCGTCATCGAGTCCGCCGGGCAACTCGCCGCCGCCGGCGCCGCGCTGCTGCCGGGCGTGCTGAAGACATCGCGGCTGGGCTACGACGGCAAAGGCCAGGTCCGGGTCAGGAACCGCGACGAACTGGCCAGTGCCTGGGAACAGCTGGGCCGCGTGCCCTGTGTGCTGGAAAAGCTGCTGCCCCTCGCCGCGGAGTGCTCGGTCATCGTCGCCCGCGGCCATGGCGGGCAGATGGTGCACCTGCCGCCGCAGTTGAACCTGCATCGCGACGGCATCCTGGCGGTGACGCAAGTGGACCTGGACTGCCTGCCGCACGGCACCGCGCGCCAGGCCATCGAAGCCGCGCGATCCATTTGCGAGGGCCTGGCCTACGTCGGCGTCCTGTGCGTGGAATTCTTTGTGCTGGAAGACGGCTCTCTGGTGGTGAACGAGATGGCGCCGCGTCCGCACAACAGCGGCCACTACAGCTTGGACGCCTGCGACGTGTCCCAGTTCGAACTGCAGGTCCGCGCACTGACGGGCTTGCCACTGGGCCAGCCGCGCCAGCACAGCCCGGCCGTCATGCTCAACCTGTTGGGCGACCTGTGGTTCGCGCAGGGCGAGCGCGAAAGCACGCCGCCCTGGGACCGACTGCTGGGCCTGCCGGGCGTGCACCTGCACCTGTACGGCAAGCTCAGTGCACGCAAGGGTCGCAAGATGGGGCACGTCAACTTCACCGGCAACACGGCGCAGGCGGTGCGCGCGACGGCGCTGCGGGCCGCCGCGTTGCTGGGCATCGAGCCGTTCTGAGGGCGGGCCATGATCCTCGATGGCGTGTCGGCGCAAGCGATCGAACAGGCAGCCCGTGCCCTGGCGGCGGGTGACCTGGTGGCGTTCCCCACCGAGACGGTCTACGGCCTCGGCGCGGACGCGTCCAGCGACTCCGCCGTGGCGAAGATCTTTGGGGCCAAGGGCCGGCCCAGCGACCACCCGCTGATTGTTCACGTCCCAGGCGAATCCGCCGTGTCCCAGTTCGCCTCCGAGGTTCCGGAGTTCGCGCACCAGCTCATGCAGGCGTTCTGGCCGGGACCGCTGACGCTGATCCTGCCGCGCCGCGCCGGCGTCGCCACGGCGGCCGCTGGCGGCCAGGTTTCGATCGGCCTGCGCTGCCCGGCCCATCCGGTGGCGCAGGCGCTGCTGGCTGCCTGCGCTGCGGCCGTGCCGTCCGTCGCCGGCCTGGCAGGCCCCAGCGCCAACAAATTCGGGCGGGTCAGCCCGACCACGGCCGCGCACGTGCGCGCCGAGTTCGGTGACGACCTGCTGGTGCTCGACGGCGGCCCGTGCCGGGTCGGTATCGAGTCCGCCATCGTCGATTGCACTCGCGGGATGCCGGTGCTGTTGCGCCCGGGCGTGCTCACGCGCGACCAGATCGAGGCGGCGTGCGGCATGCCCGTGCGTTCCCCAGACGAAATGCCGGGCGCCTCGCCCCGCGCGTCCGGCACCCTGGCGTCGCACTACGCTCCGCATGCCCGGGTCCGCCTCATGGATGCGAAGTCGCTCCAGACGGCGCTGGACGTCCTCGGCGGTGAGGCCTCAGGCATTGCGATCTACTCACGCGCCATCCTGCAGACCCGTTCGTCCCAGGTGCTGCGGCGTCGCATGCCGGACGACGCGGTCGAAACCGCGCGCCAGCTGTTCGGCGTGCTGCGCGACTTCGATGAACAAGGGGTCGCGCTGATCTGGGTCGAAGCGCCGCCCACGGCGCCGGAGTGGGATGGGGTACGCGACCGGCTGCAAAGAGCCTCGGCGAACTGAAGCAGGCGGCATCGTTAAACTACCCTCCAGTCATTTTGGAGAATTTCATGTCACGTCACTGGATCCGCCGCGCCCTGCTGGCGCTGGCGTCCGCTTCCGTGTTGCTGGTGGCCGCGTGCGGCTCGGGCACCATCGAGTCCCAGCTGCAGCCCACCCGCATCGTCTCTTTCGGCGACGCAATGAGCGACCTCGGGCAAACCGGCACGCGCTACACCGTCAACGACAGCAGCCTCAGCATCTGGACCGAGGCGGTGGCCTTCGGCTTCGCCCTGCCCCTGAACAATGCGAAGGCCGGCGGCGCTTCCTACGCGCAGGGCAATGTCCGCATCAACGCCAAGCCGGATGCGGCCGGCCGCAGCGACACGCCCACAGTGAAAGAGCAAATCGATACATTTCTGGCCGGCAATGCCTTCGTGGCAACCGACCTGGTGATCGTGGGCGCGGGCACTTCGGACATCATTGCCGAGACCGCCCAGCTCAACGCGGCTACGCAATCCGCCGACCAGATGCTGGCCGACGTCGCCCAGGCCGGGCGCGACCTCGGGGTGCAGGTGCGGCGCCTGGTCAAGGCCGGCGCCCAGCATGTGGTGGTGGTGGGCCCGTACGATCTTGGCAAATCGCCCTGGGCGACCAGCACTGCCCAGACCGCCCGGCTGTCGCAGGCCAGCGGAAAGTTCAACGAGCAGTTGCTGCTGTCGATCGTCGACCTGGGCGCCAACGTGCTGTACGTCGACGCGGCGTTGCAGTTCAACCTGATGGCGGCTTTCCCGACTTCGTACGAGCTGGTCAACGCCATCGAACCGGTGTGCACCTCGATTGACGTGGGCCCGGGCATCGGCATCGGCGCCAATCAGATCAATTCCGCCGTCTGCAGCACCAGCACCGTCCTGGCCGGCGCCACCTACAACCTCTACCTCTTTGCCGATCGCGTCTACCCGACGCCGCAGGGCCAACGCAAGTTCGGCGATTACGCCTACCAGCGCATCCGGGCGCGCTGGTGAACGCACCCGCACCATGAAAAAAGCGCCCGCGAAGGCGCTTTTTTTTGGGCGCGCCCGGCTTACTTGAAGCTGTTGAAAAGCGTGCGCGCCTGCAGGTGGCAGAACGGCGGCTCGTAGGTGCCGTGGTAGCTGCCGTAGTAGGTCGCGAAGGCCGCGCTGGTCGGGTCGGCAGGCGCCTTGCCGCCCGGGCCGAAGGTGGCCTGGATCAGCGGATCGACCTCGGCAGAAGTGACGTTGGTCAGGCCACGGCTGGAAAAGTCGGCTTGCGCCACGTTGCGATGGACGGCCGGGGGGACCACCGGATCGCCGGCGCCGCCGCACAACACCGTGCGGGCTTTCGGATTCCAGCCGAGCAGGTCGTTCTTCCTGGCAGCCAGGAACAGCGAGCTGTTCGGGTTGGTCTGCGAATCCTGGATGAAGGCCGTCTGGAACACCTTGTCGCGAGCCACATCGGGCGCGTCACCCGGCAGCGCCCCGGTGGTGACGAGAGTGGTGTAGGTCAGTGTCGGGCTGGGCAGCAGGGTTTCGATGTAATTCGAATACGGCAGCTTGAAGGCCTGGGTGACGTTGGTGTAAACGTTGCCGTACACCTTCTGCCAGGCGGTGACCAGGTAAGGCACGAAGAACTGGTAGCCAGCGATCGCGGTGGTCAGCTTGGTCGAACCCGACAGGTTGTACGGGCCGGCCAGATGGGCGGCTGCGACCACATTGATTTCGCCCCCCAGGTCGGCTTCGATCGCGCGATGGGCCGCCATGGACGAATGGCCGCCTTGCGAATACCCGGTCAGCATCACCTTGCCGGAAAGACCCACGCCCTGGCTTGCCGCCGCAGCGCGCGCCGCGCGGATCGAATCGATGACGCTGCTGGCTTCGGAATCAGCGTGCAGGTAGGGGTGGTAGCTGTAGTTGGACTTCGCGAAGCCCAGGTAGTCGGTGGCGACTACCGCATAACCCTGAGACGCGTACATCGCCGCCAGCAGGAAGGTCTCGCCATCGGCGGGGTTCGCCAGTGTGCGCGGCTTCTGCACGTCGGTGCCCTTGGCGTAGGCCACGAGCGGGTAGCTGAGGTTGGCGCAGGCACCGGTCGGCACCAGCATGACGCCCGACGCATTCGTTTCCTCGGCTTTGACGCCGATGGTCGAATAGTTCAGCGCGACCACGCGGACGTCGCACTGCGCCGCCCCTGTGATGGGTTTCAGGCCGCTGGCCGTGGTGCTGGCATCGATCTGCGCCGCGGTGAGCGTGGTCAGCGTCTGGGGGGTTTCCAGCAGCGCGCCACGCTGGTTGTCGCTGCCGCCGCCGCCACAGGCGACGAGCAGTACGGCCACTGAAACGGCCGTTAGCGCGTGAATTTTTCTCATCGAAAGTCTCCTTGGGTTATAAAAACGAACGACCGTTCGTTTCGGGCTGCATCATGTTAGCGAAGCAGAGGGTCTCGCCAAAGTGCAATTCCCCGGGGTTTTCCCGCGCTGGGTCGCACAGGTGACCTTTCGTCAAGGCGCGCAAGCGCCGCTAGCGGTAACGAAACTTCATCGCCAGGATGGCCAGCGCGAGGGCCAGCGTGACGGCGTTCGCGACCACGATCGGCCATGCGCCCAACAGCAGGCCATAGACCAGCCACAGGGCCACGCCGCAGGCAAACACGAGGTACATGCCCAGCGAAATGCCGCTGACATTGCGCGTGCGGAAGGTGAGCCAGGCCTGCGGCACGAAGCTGCATGTGGTCAGGAAGGCGGCCAGGTAGCCAATCAGTTCAGAAGTGATCATCGCCGTGTCACAGTTCGCGCGCTGCCCACGCGACGAGCGCCTCGATCGCAGGCCTCGCCGCATTGGCCTGCGCGTGATTGGCGATCGCCACCAGCACATAGCGCTTGCCGCTGGCGGCGTGAACGTAGCCGGCGACGCCCGCCACGTCGCGCAGGCTGCCGGACTTGAGATGGGCGAGTCCTGCTCCCTTGCCGCGCGCACGCCGCAGCGTGCCGTCGATGCCCGTGACGGGCAGCGACGCGAGCAGCTCGGGCATCAGCGGGGAGGCCCATGCATGCTGCAGCATCCGGCCGAGTTGCAGCGCGGTGATCCGCTCTTCGCGCGACAAGCCCGACCCGTTGCCGAAGGTGGGCACGTCGGCGCCGCCGACCCGCTCGCGCCACCATTGGCGCAACACCTCTCGCGAGCCCTCGATGGTGCCCGTCCCTTTCTGCTGCAGGCTCAGGGTCAGGAACAACTGCTGGGCCATCACGTTGTTGCGGTATTTGTTGATGTCCCGGATGATTTCGGCGAGCGCCGGCGACTGCATTTCGAAAGCCGGCGCCAGGCCCGCCGGGACGCGCCCGTCACGCACCTGGCCTGTGAGGGCGCCGCCGGTCTGCTGCCACATGCCCGCGACCGCACGCGCCGAATAGCTGCGAGGGTCGGCGTAGGCAACAGGCCAGACTCTTTCGCCGCAGGCTGAAGGATAGGCACCGGCGAAGCGGACGCGCGCGGCGTCGCTGAAGTCGGCCTTCAGGGCGCCGCGCCAGTCACCACACTCACCGGCCGCCAGTGAGACGGCCGCTGGAACGGCCAGCCCGGCCATCGGCGGCTCCACCTGAATTTGCGCCTGCCCGCCCAGCGGAGCGAACGTCAGCACGATCGACTTGAAGTTGAGCAACAGGGCATCCGGTGCGGCGTTGTAGGGACGCAGCGGTTCGCCGTCGAAGGCGCCAGGGTCCTGTGCAACGGTTTCAAAAGCGCCGCGGTCCAGCACGATGTCACCGGCGATCGTGCGGATACCCAGCCCCTGCACCCGGCGCATCAAGAGCCACAGCCGCTCGGCCACCAGCTTCGGGTCGCCCTGCCCTTTGATGTACAGGTTGCCATTCAGCGTTCCGTTCTGCACGGCGCCTTCCACATACACCGGCGTGGTCCAGGTGAAAGCCGGACCAAGCAGGTCCAGGCCGGCGAAGGTGGTGGCCAGCTTGGCGACCGAGGCGGGATTGACCGGGGCTTCGGCCCGGTGGCTCACGCGGGGTGCGGCCTTGCCCTCGGCGTCGACCACCAGCACCGAGATCGAATCGCGCGGCAGCCTGGCGCGGGCCAGCGCCGCGTCGACTTCGGCGGGCAGTGCCTGCTGGGCCAGTGTCGGCAGGGCGGCCCAGGCCAGCAGCCAGCATGCGACAGAACGGAATTGGCTCATGGCGGCGATTATCCCGGGCCTTGATAATCCCCGATTGCACTGCAAAGACCTGCCTTGAAACTGCTTGCTTTCGATACCAGCACGGAAACCCTCACCATCGCCGTCCAGTGCGACGCGGGCGGGTCGCTGCTGTTCACCGGGGCCGGTGGCGCGCAGGCCTCGGCCACGCTTATTGCGGCCGCCCGCGACTTGCTCGCGCAGGCAGGCCTGGCGCTACGCGAACTGGACGCCATCGTCTTCGGCCGGGGCCCGGGCTCTTTCACCGGACTGCGTACGGCCTGCTCGGTGGCCCAGGGCCTGGCCTACGGTGCCGATGTGCCGGTGCTGCCGGTGGACACCCTCATGGCAGTGGCGGAAGAAGCCCGGGAACGCGAAGGCGCGATGCGCGTCGTCGCCGTGCTCGACGCCCGCATGGACGAGGTCTACTGGGCATCGTACGCATTCGAAAACGGACGCTGGATTCGCCAAGGTGAGTTCAGCCTGGGCCGGCCCGAAACCGTCACGGTGCTGCCGGGATGGACGCTGGCGGGCAATGCCTTCGCTGCCTATGCCGGGCGCATCGCGCCAGGGGCTGCGCGTATCCAGGCCCTGCCGGCCGCTGCCGCCTTGCTGAGGCTCGCCCCTGCGTTGCTCTCGGCCGGCCAGGCAGTGCCGGCAGATCGCGCCCTGCCTCTGTACATTCGCGATAAAGTCGCCCAAACCACCGAGGAGCGGGCCGCACTGCGAGCCGGCCCTGCTGCCCCACCATGAGCGCTGTCTTCAAACCGATCGAAGCCGGGTTCGAGCTGCTGGACGAAGCGCGGCTCGACGAGGTTTTGGTGATCGAGCGCAGCGCCTACGAACATCCCTGGACGCGTGGCAATTTCAGCGATTCGCTGCGCTCCGGCTACCAGGCCCAGGTGCTGGCCGCCGGCGGCGAGGTTCTGGGGTATTTCGTCGCCATGAAGGGCGTCGATGAAGTCCACTTGCTCAACATCACCGTTGCACCGGTCCACCACGGCCAGGGGTGGGGCCGCGTGATGCTCGACGCGCTGGCGGTGTGGTCACGTGGCCAGGGCTCACAGTGGCTCTGGCTCGAAGTGCGGGCCAGCAACGAAAGGGCGCAAGCCATTTACGAGCAGCACGGCTATCGCCGCGTCGGCGAGCGCAAGGGCTACTACCCTGCCTGCCACGGCAAGCGCGAGGACGCCGTGGTGATGAGCCTCAAGCTATGAACATCGACCTCGACCCGCGCCAGCGTGCCATGCTGGCGGAGATGGGCGTTCGGGTGTTTGGGCCGCTCGCCCGCGCGCCGGCCCCGGTTCAGGCTCCCGTTTCCGCCACCCCGTCGCCCGCGCAGCCGGCAGCCCGAAGCGCGCCATCGCTGCATGCGCGCGCGGGCGGCATCGAATTGATGGAATGGGACGCGCTGGAGCAAACGGTGGCCGAGTGCCGAGCCTGCAAACTGTGCGCGGGCCGCCGCAACACGGTGTTCGGCGCGGGCGACCGACAGGCCGACTGGCTGATCGTCGGTGAGGCGCCGGGCGAGAACGAAGACCTGCAGGGCGAGCCGTTTGTCGGCCAGGCCGGCAAGCTGCTGGACAACATGCTCAAGGCGCTGGGACTGGACCGGCGCAACAAGGTCTTCATCGCCAACGTCCTGAAATGCCGGCCGCCGGGCAACCGGAATCCGGAACCGGAGGAGGTGGCGCAGTGCGAGCCGTTCCTGCGCCGGCAGGTGCAACTGTTGCAACCGAAGATCATCCTGGCGATGGGGCGCTTCGCGGTGCAGACGCTGCTCGGAAGCAGCGAGCCGATCGGCAAGCTGCGCGGACGCGGCCACCTGTACCACGGGGTGCCCGTGGTGGTGACCTACCATCCCGCCTACCTGCTGCGCAACCTGCCCGACAAGTCCAAGGCCTGGGCCGACTTGTGCCTGGCCCGGGAGCTGGTGGGCGATCAGGCGGGCTGATTGAGGCGCGCCAGCGGCTCGAAGGCCCGGGGCCCCAGGGTACGGGCGGCGTAGTCGATTCCGCTGAAGGCGGCGTAGTCGCGCATGCTGCGCGCCGTGCCCAGCCCGTACACCCCCAGGTCTTCGCCGGCCAGCAAGGACGACAACCTGGCGCGCGAGCGATTCTCCAGCGCCCGCCAGCCCATGCTTCGGTCCGAGTCCTGCGCGTCGTCCCAATGCAGCGGCCGGGGTGGCGTGCCCGACGCGCTGTCGTTGTACAGGTGGTACACGGGCAGTCCCGGCACATGGAAGATGTCCCAGCCCTGCGTATAGAGACGCGCCGCCAGCGCCTGCTCCTCGCCGTGGAAATAGAACCAGGGGTCGTAGGGAAAGGCCTGGGCGAAGCGGCCCGGTGCGAACAGGCAGCCCGCGCCCAGGTGGTAGCCCGGCAGCGGCACGTCGCTCTCGACCGGATGCGCGGCGAAACCCAGCACCGGATGGTCGGGCGCGAAACTTGAATCGCCCCTCACGACATGGGCCAGGATCTTCTCGGTGCTGGCGCGCCGCACCACGTGACCATCCTCCATCGCGAAGGCATTGGGGTACGACGACAGGACGACCCCCTTGCGGCCCGGCAAAAGTGCTCGCGCGAAATCGATCAGGCGCTCGTCCCAGTTCGGGTCGAAGTCCATGTGGGAATCGATCTGGAAGAACCAGTCCTCGCCGTTGTAGAGCGACATGGCAATGGCGCGGGCCCAGCAGGGACCCCGCGCATACACGGGCTCCAGGCGCACATAACTGAGGTTCCCTGGCTTCGCTTGCGCAGCACCCAGCCGCGGCTGGTAGGCGGGGCTCTGGTCGACGATACCGAAGTGCAATGCCTCCGGCCAACGGGCTGCTTCCAGGGCGCGCGCCACCGTGAAGGCCAAAACGGGATCGCAGTACGAGGCGATGCTGATGAAGATGCTCATGGGCAGGAAGTGTCGCAGGCAGCCGGGACGGATCCGGTTGGACAGCGCGGCTTGGGCGCCAACTCAGCAGGTGATGTACCAATCGGTCAGAGAGTCCACTTTGAGCTCTATGTGTGTTGTGGCTGATGTAAGGATGTGCTACTGTGGTTCGACCCTCCGTAGCTGCGTTCTGCCGACGTGATTCCCGTCGGCATTCCAGCCAGCCAAGTTGTTAAGCCAGCAGCGTCAAGCGCACAGGAGTGTGGC
>JBDSWB010000090.1:0-22646 GCA_039926915.1 Ramlibacter sp. | reverse complement strand
GATCGCGATCTGCAGGTCCTGCACATAGGACGCAGCCCGCTCGTTGACGATGACCAGGTCGACGGCGAGTCGTTTCATCCGCCAATACTCATGCGCGCGCAGCAGCTGGCGAACCTGGGCGATGTCCTCGATCTCGTCGATGCGCAACAGGACGATGGGCAGGTCGCCGGAAATGGAATGGGCCCACAGCCCGGACTGGGGACCGCCGCCGCGCACGATGGACTCCGATGAGGCGCGGAAAGCCGCGTCGGCGTACAGGATGGGCGCCGCCAGCCGCTGGAAGTCGGCCGCCTCTTCGGCCTTGACCCCGATGTGGCGCAGCTGCACCTGGGCCTGGGTCCACGCGAGGGTCTTCGCGCGATCGAAAGCATTGCGGTCGTGGTGCTTGTCAATCAGGTAGAGCAGCTCGGCGCGCGACGGCGCAACCAGCGTCCAGAAGGCCAGGCGCGCCGATTTGCCGGGCGCGATCCTCACGCGCTGCCGCAACGAAAAGATCGGGTCCAGCACAGTGCCCGCTGTGTTCGACAGCGACGCGCCCGCCTCCATGGCATCGGCGGATGCCAGCAAACGGGCGCGCCCGAAGAAGCGCGAACGATCCGACTCGAACTGGGCAGCGGCCATGACCTCCCCCTCGACCACGGCGAAGTGCGCGGCCCAGATCGGGTTTTCTTCGCGCGAGCGCGGGCGGCGCGTGGCGATGAGCGCATTGAATTCGGGAAGGCTTTCGGTCTGCACGAACAGCTTGGCGAACGCAGGATGCGCGTTGTCGGCCGCGGGCGACGTGAGCACAATTTCGGCGTAGGAGGTCAGTTCGATCTCTCGCGCGCGCCGTCCGCTGTTGACCAAAAGGACGCGCCGCACTTCGCCGTCGTCCTCGCCCGACACCAGCACTTCCATGCTGGTGGACAGCGCGCCGTCGCGCCGGATGAAGGCGGCGTGGTCCTCGTCGAAGACCACTTCGTGAAACTCGGGATCGCCGGCGACGGGCTGGGCGCTGGCCGACCAGAGCGCGCCGCTTTCGACGTCGCGCAGGAAGATGTAGGAGCCCCATTCGTCGCGCGTCGCGTCTTCGCGCCACCTCGTCACGGCGATGTCGCGCCAGCGGCTGTAGCCTGCGCCCGTGCCCGTGAGCATCACGGCGTAACGGCCGTTGGACAACAGGTGCGTGGTGGGCGCGCCGCTGCCTGCGCCGCGCAGGCGCCGCACCGCCATCGCCGCGGCGGCCGGGCGGTCCGGGGAAGCCTTGACTTCCTCAGCCCGGGGAGGGGCCACGGCCACATCGCGCGGCGTGCGCTCCTGCAGCAACAGCTCGCAGGCCTTGATCATCGGCTCGCGATGGAAACGCTCGCGCATCCGCCCTTCCTGCAACGTGTTCGCGATGGCGACGATGGTCATGCCCTGGTGATGCGCCATGAAGCAGCAAACGATCGCCATCCTGGCATGCTCGGGCAGCCGGGTGCGAGTGAAGTCGAGCGCCTCGTAGAAACCATAGCGGCCGACCGCGTCCATCGCGGCCAGCCGGGCGTAATTTCGAACGGCGCCTGGCGGATCGACCATCGCGGCCAGGCCGGTGGCGTAAGGCGCGATCACGATGTTGTCGGCCAGTCCGCGCTTGAGCCCGAGGCCGGGCACGCCGAAGTTGGAGTACTGGTAGGTGAATTCCATGTCGCGCGCGTTATAGGCCGATTCGGAAATGCCCCAGGGAATGTCCAGCGCCGCGCCATAGCTCTGCTGCCTGCGCACCACCAGGCGGTTGGTCTGCTCGAGCAGGCTGCCGGCCGCGGCCCGCATCACCAGCGAAGGCATCAGGTACTCGAACATGGAGCCGGACCAGGAGATCAGCGCCGAGCCGTTGCCCAGGGGCGTCGCCGCACGGCCCAGGTGGAACCAGTGGCGGGTCGGCGCGTCGCCTTTGGCGATGGCGAAGAGGCTGGCCAGCCGGGCTTCCGACGCCAGCAGGTCGTAGCAGCTTGCATCGAGCCGGTTGTCGGCCAGCGAATAGCCGATGGACAACAGCTTTCGCTCCGGGTCGATCAGGAACGCGAAGTCCATGGCCATGGCCATGGCCCGGGCCTGTGCCGCGAGCGCGGCAAGCCGCGCCAGGACGCGTTGCGACGCATCGTCCAGCGCGAGCGGGTCGCGGCCGTGTTCGCTCGCGGCATGACCAATGGCCTCGAGCCAGAACACCAGGTCGGGCGTGCCGGCGTCTTCAAGCGCGGGCAGCATGTCACGCGCGATCTTCGCGGCCTTCTCGGCAAGCCGTTTGAGCGCAGCGGGCATCGGCTCCTGCGTCCTGGCATTCATATGGACTTCGATTTCGTCCAGCAAGCCGGCAACCTGCTGGCCACCCTGCCCGCCGGCGGCCGGCAAGGCAGACAAGGCCTCGAGCGCCAGCCGAAGGTTGTCCGACACGCCCTGCCGGGCGTGCGCGCCAGACAGGGCGTCCGTCCATTCGTCGCAGGCGTTGGCCAGCACGAGCAGGTGGCCGGCCAGGTTGCCGCTGTCGACCGATGACACATAGGCAGGCGTCAGCGGCTGCAGGTCGAGCGTGCCATACCAGTTGTAGAAGTGTCCCTTGAAGCGCGGCAGCTTGTGCAGCGAGTCGAACGCCGCTTCGATCCGCTCGACGGTTTCCAGCGTGCCGGCCCAGCCGAAATCGCGCGCGGCCACGGCCGACAACAGATAGAGCCCGATGTTGGTGGGCGAAGTTCGATGCGCGATGGCGGGCTTGGGGTTTTCCTGGAAGTTGTCCGGCGGCAGCATGTTCTCCGCCGGTGTGACGAAGGTCTCGAAGAAGCGCCAGGTGCGCCGCGCGATCAGGCGCAGCTGGTCCGCTTCGGATGCCGAGATCCCGATGCCTTGCGCAGCTGCGGGCGAGCGGCTGGCCCACGACGCGAGCGCCGGCGCAGCCAGCCAGAGCAAGGCAAAGGGCACGACCAGCGGCCAGGACGACGGCATGAACACCAGGGCCGCCGCCGCAATTGCGAGGCCCAGCATCGTGCCGCCGGCCATCTGGCGATAGAAGCCGCGCGCATCCAGCCGGGGCGCTTGCGCGGACTGGGCGGCTGTCGTCCATTCCAGCAAATGACGCCGCGTCGCGAGCCGCATCAGCGTGCGCAAGATCGCATCCGACATGCGCCAGGCCTGGTCGGCCAGGAAGGCGAGCGAGAACATTGTTTGCGCGGCCGCGATCCGCAGATCACCGCCGAGCATCTGCAGGTGACGGGGAAGGTGCAGGCCGGCGCGGCGCGGCAGGATCGCGAACAGCGCGGGCAGGAACAGCGGTATGGCGATCGCAGCCAGGACCAGCAGCACCGCCTTCGACGCCACGGGCAGCGGCAGCAGCCAGGCCAGGCCGAGCGTCGCCAGCACCAGCGGCGCCAGCAGCGATCGCCTGAGGTTGTCGAGCATCTTGCCGACTCCGATCGGCGGTACCGCCTGGCTCACGCTGCTATGCCCCAGGATCCAGGGCAGCAGTTGCCAATCGCCGCGCGTCCAGCGGTGCTGGCGCTTGGCGGCCACGTCGTAGCGGGACGGAAATTCCTCGATCACCTCGACATCGGATGCCAGGCCGGCGCGCGCGAAGATGCCTTCGAACAGGTCGTGACTGAGCATCGCGTTGACCGGGACGCGCGCGGCCAGCGCGGCCTCGAAGGCATCGACATCGTAGATACCTTTGCCGGTGTAGGAGCCTTCGCCGAACAGGTCCTGGTAGACATCGGACGCGGCGGCGGCGTACGGGTCGATGCCTCCTGGCGCGGAAAACAGCCGCTGATAGAGCGAGCCTTCCCGGCCGACCGGCAGCGAAGGCGTCACGCGCGGCTGCAGGATGCCGTGGCCACCCACCACACGCTGCAGGGCCTGGCTGAACTGCGGCCGGTTCAGGGGATGGGCCATCTTGCCGATCAGGCGCTGCGCCGCATCGCGCGGCAGCCGGGTGTCGGCATCCAGGGTGATGACGTAGCGCACGCCGGTCGGGACTTGCACCACACCGTCGGCACCGGGCACGAAGCTGGTGTCGGAGGCGCCCCGCAGCAGCCGGTTGAGCTCATGCAGCTTGCCGCGCTTGCGCTCCCATCCCATCCACTTGCCCTCGCCCTCGTTGAAAACGCGGCGCCGGTGCAGCAGATAAAACCGCACCAGGCCGCCCGGCGCGGGGCCGTGGCTGTCGTTCAACCGACCGATGGCTTCGGCGGCGATGGCGAGGAGTGGGGCGTCGCCCTCGTGGACCTCCTGGTCCGCGTCCAGGCCATCGGTCAACAGCGCGTAGGCGATGTCGCCGCCCACCCCGGAGAGGTGATGCACCTCCAGCCGCTCGACCTGCTCGAGCAGGTCGGCCTGGCTGGCCAGCAGCGTGGGTACAGCGATCAGCGTTCGAAATGCCTCGGGGACGCCGTCGCGCAAGGCGAGCGCAGGCAACGCCGTCGCCCCGACGCTCCATGTGATGAGCCGATTGACCAGCGCGGTGGCCACGTCGGTGGCGGGAATCACGGCCGCCAGCCCGATCAGGACCAGCCAACCGCCACTCGCTCCGGCGCCCCACAACGCCTCCATGGACAGGGTGAGCAACACCGTCGTCACCAGCAGGATCGCACCGACGTAGCCGGCCATCCCGAGGCGGATGTTCAGGCGCGAGATGGCCAGTGCCACCGGCGGCTTGAATACGATCGCCTGCTCAAGCGCGAGCCTTCCTTCCGCGATCAGGTGAAAGCCCGGGTCGCGCATGCGCTCCGCATGGACCGCGTCGGCAGGGTCGGCCGCTTGCCGCGACGATTCCAGGGCCAGCTCGGCGATCTCCAGTTCAGACGATGTCGAGCCGCGCGCAAGCTGCTCGATGGCGCTTCGGTACAGGTTGCGGGTGGCGAAGTCCATGTCGGCGAAGGGGCTCCCCGCACGCAGCCGTTCGTCGACCAGGCTCACGCTCTCGAACAGCTCCGCCCAGTCGATGTCGGCGATCAACCGCATGCTGGTGATGATGTTGCGCACGGTGACGTTGGAGGCACCCTGGCGCTGGTGCGCGTGCTCCACCACCTCCTCGACCGAAGTGCCCTGCAGGCTCAGCCGCTCCTCCAGCCAGCCAAGCGCCGGCGTGGTCCGCGGGTCCTGGTCCCTCAGCCGCTTGGCCAGTTGCGCGGCAAATATTTCGGACAAGGGCCCGGGCGGGCGCGTGGCGATGTCGGCCTCGAGCGCCGAATGCGCGCTCCCGGGAACGAGCAGCCGATTGGAAAGCGCATGGGCATCGGCGCGCTCCTGCCGTCCCGAAGTGATCTGGTCCGTGAGGCGGCGCAGGTTCTCGATGAGCACAATGCGCAGCGTGATCGCCACGGCCCACAGTTCGCCGATGGTCAGGGGCTGCGCGCGCTGGTAGGCGGCGATGAAGCGCCGCAAGGTCGCGGGATCGAAGTGGCTGTCGGTGTGGGCCACGAAGGCCCAGGCCAGACCGAAGACACGCGGGTATCCGGCGAAGGGGCCGACTGCCAGCTTGGGCAACTGGCGGTAGTAGCCGGGCGGCAGGTCGCCGCGGATTTCGCGGATCTGCGCCTCGACCAGGTGGTAGTTGTCCAGCAGCCATTCGGCGGCCGGCACCACCCCGCGGCCACTTTCAAGTTCGGCGGCGCTGGCGCGATAGGCCGACAGCAGCACGGCCGCATTGTGATCGAGGCGCCGCTGCAGGGAGAGGACCGTCGGGGGCGTGGGCGTGACCGGTTGGGCGGCCGCCAGGGATTGCGCGTGCTGCTCCAGCCGTTCGATGCCGAACAGCTCCTGCCGCACCGGCGCAGTGTCGTTCCAGGGCGCGGGCGCCGCGCGGCGCCAGGACAGAAGCTTGTTCAGCCTGGACCTTGCGCGGCCGGAGCGCGCAGGTCGTACTCGCGCAGCATCACCGGCTCGCGCGAGCCCTGGGCGATGCGTCGCCGCACGGCCGCCTCGATATCAGCCGCGTTGGCCAGGTAGGTTTCCATGGGGTCGTCGCCCTGGGCGCCCGACCGGTAACGGTGATGCAACGCTTCGCGGCTAACACTCGCGCCCACCGCAATCCCTTCGACGTCCACCCAGAACCTCACGGTTCCGGAGCTTTCGTGAAAGAAAGGTGCGTCGGGCATGGGCGCTCGTCGTTCAGCGCGTGGGAGCGGCAGGTGCGGGCGCGGGCACGATCACCAGCGTGTCGCCGGTCTTGCCGGTCTTGCCGGTTGCACCGGTATCGCCGGTGTTGCCCGTCGCGCCCATGCCACCGGTGGCGCCGGTGCCGCCGGTTGCGCCCGTGTTACCGGTGTCACCCGTGCTGCCGGTCGCACCGGTGTTGCCCATGGCACCCGTGCCGCCTGTGCTGCCTGTGCTGCCCGTGGCGCCGGTTGCACCGGCAGGGCCGGGGACCGCGACCGGGACCGGCTGCACGACGGTCTCGCGTTGACACGCGGCCAAGGAAAAAACGGCGGCGGCAAGGGTAATGGCGAGTGAATATTTCATGATTTGATCCAGTTGATTGAAGGGAACCGCTCACCTGGACAGACATATGGACACAGCGAGTTGGCAGTCCAAGATAACTGCGAGCCGGAGCTCGGGTCTGTTCGCTGCCACACTTAAGGCTTGCTGATTCTAGCGTAGGCTCATTCCTACGGAGCTCGTCTTGAGGGTCACTTGCGCGCTGTGACTTCCATCCCGATTCCGCGGTAGCCGAGGAGCTGGCAGGCCGGACCGAACATCGGCTCGCCGCTCACCTGGAACTTCTGCAGCGAGCCGTCGGCATTGGTGCGGCTGAAGCTGAAGTCCAGAAACGGCCGGCGTGCGGCAATGGCCGCCTGCAGTTCAGCGCGTTCGGCCTCGTTCCATCCACTCACCGGCGCCTGGACGTCGTTCGAGGCGAAGGCGCCGACGCGCAGGCCGAGCATTTCCAGCACAGGCCCGGACACCTTGGTGAAGACGCCGTGTTCATCCTGCTCCCAGTACCAGTCGGACGCCAGTTCGGTCAGGCTGCGGTAGCGCGCTTCGCTCTCGCGCAGTTCGGCGGTGCGCAGGCTGACTGCGGCTTCGAGTTCCCTGCCGTGATTCTCCAGCCGCTTGTAGAGCAGCCGCACTTCAAGCATGTTGCGGATGCGGGTGCGGACTTCGACCAGGTCGAACGGCTTGCTGATGAAGTCCCGCGCGCCAGCCTGCAGCGCGCGCAGCTTGTGGCCGGGCTGGGCCGTGATCACCAGCACCGGCATGTAGCCATCGTCCTCGTTGGTCTTCAGGCTCGCCATCACCTGGAAGCCGTCCATCCCGGGCATCTGCAGGTCCAGCAGGATCAGGTCGTAGCGGTGCCCTCGATGCAGCGCGCACACCTCCTCGGGGTTCATCGTGGACGACACGCCGTCGTACCCCGCCTCAAGCAGCATCTGCTCCAGCAGGCTGATATTGGCGGCCTGGTCGTCGACGATGAGGATGCGCGAATGGAGGATGTCCGCGTCGCTGACTCTCATGCCAGGTCCGATGCGGCGACGCGATCCGGCGGCGCCTGCGAAACGGCCAGCGCCAGATCGATCGCGTCCATGAACTTTCTGACCATGATCGGCTTGGTGATGTAGTCGAAGAAGCCCGCTTCCAGGCCGAGCTCGATGTCGCGCGGTATCGCATTGGCGCTGAGCGCGATGATCGGGATGTGCGCCGTTGCGGGGTCGGCGCGAAGGATCTTCATGGCCTCGATCCCGCTGAGGCCCGGCAAATTGATGTCCATCAGGATCACCTCGGGCAGGCAGGCCCGGGCGTATTCGATGCCGAGGCGGCCGTCCGCGGCGCTCAGCAGCCGCAAGTCCCGGCGCCGGGCGATCAATTGCTCCACCAGCTCGAGGTTGGCCGGGTTGTCCTCGACGTAGAGCAGCGTGCGCAGCGGCGTGCCGTCCGGCAGCTGGGGCGCCGTGTCGGTGACGTAATTCGTCTCCTGCGCCGCCAGCATTGGGGCCTCCGCCAGGTCCAGCTCGATCCAGAAAACGCTGCCCTCGCCCTCCTTGCTGTCGGCACCGATGCGCCCGCCCATGAGTTCGACCAGGCGCTTGGTCACCACGAGGCCGATGCCTGTGCCCTCCTCGGCCCCGCCCTCCTGGCCCAGGCGATTGAACGGCTGGAACAGCTGCGCCAGCTGGCCCGCTGAAAGCCCGATGCCGCTGTCGCGCACGCTGACGCGCAACGAGGTCCCGGAGCCCTGGGAACATTCCACGGACACCGTGCCATGCGGCCGGTTGTACTTGATTGCGTTGAACAGCAGGTTGATCAGCACCTGCTTGACGCGGGTCCGGTCGGCGTGCACGAAGCGGGCCGTGTCGAACGAGGGAAAGGTCATGCCAATACCGCGAAGACGCGCCTGCGGCTCGATCATCGCGCGGCATTCGACAATCACTTCGGCCAGGGAAACCGGCTCCTTGGACAGCATGAGCTTGCCCGATTCGATCAGCGCGAGGTCGAGGATCTGGTTGATCAGCTCCAGCAGGTACCACCCGGCCTTCAGGATATGTTCGATGTTGCGCTTCTGCGTGGTCGTGGGCGCCGGCGCACCGGTTTCCAGCAGCTGCGCGAAGCCCAGGATGGCGTTGAGCGGCGTGCGCAGCTCGTGGCTCATGCTGGAGAGGAAGTCCGACTTGGCGCGGTTGGCCTTGTCGGCCGCAGCCATGGCTGCGTTGAGCTCCTGCTCCCCCCGCTTGCGTGCCGAATTGTCCGTGCCGATCAGAAGGTAGCCGATCAGGGTGCCGTGGTCGTCGCGCAGTGCCGTGATCGACACGATGGCCGGAAAGCGGCTGCCGTCCTTGCGCATGTAGGTCAGCTCGTAGATGTCCTCGATCTCGCGCGAAGCCTTGAAAGCCAGCGCCTCGAACCCCGGCGCGATCTCGGTGCCGAGTTCCTCGGTCAGCGCCTGCGCCCGCGCCTTCACCTCCTCCGGGTCGTGGATGTCGCTCGGGCTGATGCGGTTGACCACCTCGGCCGCTTGATAGCCCAGCATGCGCTCGGCCCCCACGTTGAACAGCTGGATGATGCCCTTCTCGTCGGTGGCGATGATGGAGAAGTTGGCGCTGGTCAGGATCGCGTTCTCCAGTGCGCCCGCCTTCAGCAGCGCGGTGCGCGTGACGCTCGCTGTGGCGTCATCGGCTGGGACGTGATCGATTCGTGACTCGGACATGGATTCCCCTGACTTGCGCCCGACACTAGGGGAGTTCGATGCAGCCGTCTGTGCGGCAGGAGACATAGCGCCGGGGAGCCCGGCGAGTCAGGCTATGGAGCGGACCAGGGAGAGGTAGGGATCGCCGCGCGGGATGTCGGACAGCAACCGATCGAATTCGGCCTTCACCACGCGGTAACACTCGCAGACCGTGCGCTCAAGCTCCGGCCGGTCCAGCACCTCGATGTGGCCGCGGCTGTAGCGGATCAACCCTGCGCGTTGCAGGTTGCCCGCCGCCTCGGTCACGCCTTCGCGCCGCACGCCCAGCATGTTGGCGATCAGTTCCTGGGTCATGGTCAGCGAATTGCCCTCCAACCGGTCCAGGCTGAGCAGCAGGGCGCGGCACAGTTGCTGTTCGACCGAGTGGTGCCGGTTGCACACCGCCGTCTGCGTCATCTGCGTGATGAGCGCCTGCGTGTAGCGCAACAACAGGCGCATCACCGGCCCGGCGCGCCCGAATTCCTTCTGCAGCAGTTCCGCCCTGAGTCGATACCCGTGCCCGGCGCTGCGCACCACCGCGCGGCTCGGTGTCGTGTCGCCGCCCATGAACAGCGAGATGCCCAGGATGCCTTCATTGCCGACCACTGCGATTTCCGCCGACGCGCCGTCTTCCAGCACATACAACAGCGAGACGATCGAGGTGATGGGGAAGTAGACATGCTGCAGCTGGCCGCCGGACTCGCACAGCACTTGGCCCAGAGGCATGTCCACCGGCTCCAGGTGCGGCGCCAGCCGCTCGTATTCGGCCGCCGGGAGTGCCGCGAGCAGGTGGTTTTTGGGGGTGCTGTGTTCGAGGGCCATGCGTGGAAGCGATTGTGCGCCTCCGCGCGCCTGGAAACGGCTCAGGCCGGGACGGCGTCGATGTTCGGCCGCGTCCAGTGCCGGTGCCTTGCGATCTCGGCCATGAAATCCTGCGCCAGCTGCACACGCCCGGGCGGGTCGTTCTTGCCGATCACCACGCCCGGCACGGCCGGCCCGCCCTCGCCCGCGGCGACGCCCAGGGTGCGCAGCAGTTGCACGCCTTCACCGATGACGCAGATCGACTTGCAGTGCTTGTAGGCCTCCAGCACGAAGTGCACGGCCTCGCCGTTGCGCGCCAGTGCCTGCACGCTCGCCGCGCCGCCGGGTACCAGCACGGCATCAAACATGACGGAGGGCATGTTGCTGAAGGTGTGGTCCACCGCGAGCTGTTGGCCCGAGGACGTCGCGACGAAACCCAGGTGGTCCGAAATGATTTTGGAACTCGCGCCCGCGTCCTGCAGCGCCTGCTGGATCGCTTTGAGCGCTCCCACTTCGACGCCTCCGGCAACCAGCACCGCCACCTTGCGCGTGGCCAGCGCCGCGCCGTTGGCCGGCCCGCCTTCCATGCTCAGCGCCGGCGACGCCTCGATCGGCAGCTTGCCGCGCACATCGCGAAAGCCCGACCGGCCGGCCGCCGCCTTGGGGTCCGGGGCCGCGATGCCGAGCGGCTCGGCCACCTTGCGCGCCAGCTTGGCGTCCACATGCGCCAGATTGTCCACCACGCGCTGGCGGATGGCGGGCGTCTCCACTTTCGACAGCTCGAACTGGAACGCAGCGATGATGTGCTCCTTTTCAGCGGCGCTCTGGCTGTTCCAGAACAGCGTCGCATGGCTGAAGTGGTCGTCAAAGCTGGCGCTGCGGCGCCGGATCTTGGGCGATTCCATTTCCTCGGGAAAGCTCTGGAAGCCCTGTTGTCCCCCATCGACACGGAACTCCGAGCCAGTGGCAAGCGAATTGGGCTCGTAAGCCACCTGGCCCTTGCCGATCAGCATGCGGTGCATGCCGTCGCGCTGGAAGTTGTGAAAGGGGCACACGCCCTTGTTGATCGGAAGCTCGTGGAAATTGGGGCCCCCCAGGCGCGACAGCTGGGTGTCGGTGTACGAGAACAAGCGCCCCTGCAGCAGCGGGTCATTGCTGAAATCGACACCCGGCACCACATGGCCGGGGTGGAACGCGACCTGCTCGGTCTCGGCGAAGAAGTTGTCCGGATTGCGGTTCAGCACCAGCCGTCCGACGATCTGCACCGGCACCATCTCCTCAGGGATCAGCTTGGTGGCATCCAGCAGGTCAAAGCCCAGGCTCTCGGCCTTGCTCTCGGGGATCAGCTGAACGCCCAGCTCCCACTCCGGGAAGTTGCCCTGGTCGATCGCTTCCCACAGGTCGCGCCGGTGGAAGTCTGCGTCCTTGCCCGCGATTTTCTGCGCTTCATCCCAGACCAGGGCGTGCTTTCCCAGCTTAGGCTTCCAGTGGAACTTGACGAAGTGCGATACGCCCTTGGCATTGATGAATCGGAAGGTGTGGACGCCGAAGCCTTCCATCATCCGAAGGCTGCGCGGGATCGCGCGATCCGACATCACCCACATCAGCATGTGCGTCGTCTCGGGCATCAGTGACGCGAAGTCCCAGAAGGTGTCGTGCGCGCTCGCGGCCTGCGGCATTTCGTTGTTGGGCTCAGGCTTGACGGCATGGATGAGGTCGGGGAACTTGATCGCGTCCTGGATGAAGAACACCGGGATGTTGTTGCCCACCAGGTCGTAGTTGCCCTCTTGGGTGTAGAACTTGACGGCAAATCCGCGCGCGTCGCGCACGGTGTCGGCCGAGCCGCGCGAACCGGCCACTGTTGAAAACCGGACGAACACCGGCGTGCGCGCGCCGACATCCTGCAGGAAGGCGGCGCGGGTGAATTCCACCATCGATTTGGTCAGTTCAAAGTAGCCGTGGGCACCCGCACCGCGCGCGTGGACCACGCGCTCGGGAATGCGTTCATGGTCAAAGTGCGTGATCTTCTCGCGCAGGATGAAGTCTTCCAGCAGCGAAGGCCCGCGCACGCCCGCCTTGAGCGAGTTGTGGTTGTCCGGAATCGCCAGTCCCTGGTTGGTGGTGAGCAGCATCTCAGGTGCCTGGCTGAACGAGTCCAGCTGCTTTTGCTTGGCTGCCGCGCCTTCACCGACTTTCGACTTTCGTTGGGATTCCTGCTTGGACTGCGCCATCGTCAGGCCTCCCGGCGCGACGCGCGCTGACTGAAAGACTGTGACGGGGTGTCCGTCGGCCGAATGCGAGCGTAGGGGCCCATGGGTACTCCTGTGGCGGTTGTTCTGGTCATGCTTGAAACCGCACTGCCACAGGCGCTGCGGCCGCGCGGCCCCGGTGTCAGCCGGCGTCCATTTCGAGGGCGGCGACGAGGGTGCTGGCCAGAATCCCGAGGGCGATCGCCCCCGCTGCACCGACGGCGCACCAGACCCATCCTTCCGCCATCGCGGCCAGCCATTCCATTCGCACCTCTCCTTGACGCGCCTCTCGAAAAAGACTGTGCCAAGCCTAGCCAAGCTCATGCGCAACAACCGTAGTTGCGCGGCGGTCGAAGTTGTCGGCGGACAGGCCCTTCGCCGGTAGGACGGCGCCGACACGCCTTGGGCGATTGCT
Source organism: Ramlibacter sp. (assembly GCA_039926915.1). GTDB lineage: Bacteria > Pseudomonadota > Gammaproteobacteria > Burkholderiales > Burkholderiaceae_C > Ramlibacter. The sequence goes on along the minus strand of JBDSWB010000090.1, from coordinate 10,018 downwards.
TGCCTTCGCCGATGAAGAGTTCAGCCCTTGAGGGCCGTGCGCATCCCGTCGATGATGACCTTGTAGTCAGGCTTGCCGAAGATGGCGCTGCCGGCGACGAAAGTGTCGGCACCGGCGGCCGCTACTCGCGCGATGTTGTCGGGCTTGATGCCGCCGTCCACTTCCAGCCGGATGTCCTTGCCGCACGCATCGATGCGCTGTCGCGCCTGCTCGACCTTGCGCAGCGCCGATTCGATGAAGCTCTGGCCGCCGAACCCCGGGTTCACGCTCATGATGAGGATGAGGTCGATCTCCTCGATCATCCAGTCCAGTACATCCAGCGGCAACGCGGGGTTGAACACCAGGCCGGCTTTGCAGCCGCTCGCCTTGATGGCCTGCACGCTGCGGTGCACGTGCGCGCTGGCGTCGGGATGAAAACTGATGTAGTCGGCCCCGGCCTGCGCGAAAGCCTGCGCCAGCGCGTCGACCGGCTGCACCATCAGGTGCACATCGATCGGCACCGCGGCGCCGGCGGGCGTCACCGCGTGCGGCTTCAGGGCCGAGCAGACCATGGGTCCGAACGTGAGATTGGGGACGTAGTGGTTGTCCATCACGTCGAAGTGGATCCAGTCGGCGCCGGCGGCCACGACGCTCTGCACTTCCTCTCCAAGCCGGGCGAAGTCGGCCGAAAGGATGGACGGGGCGATGCGATGGGTTGTGCTCATCACCGGATTCTCGCAAAACTGCGGCGCGGTACCATGGGACCCATGGCCAAGTACCAGTTCCGCGTCGATGTCGAGCCGCAATACCTGCCCGAGCAATCCGCGCCCGGCCAGGACCTGTACAGCTTCGCGTACACCATCACCATCACCAACACCGGGGAGGTTCCGGCGCAGCTGATATCGCGTCACTGGATCATCGCCAACTCGCAAGGGCAGCTGGAGGAAGTCAAGGGACTGGGCGTGGTGGGCCACCAGCCCCTGCTCAAGCCCGGCGAGGCTTTCCAGTACACCAGCGGCTGCCGTCTGCGCACCCCCTCGGGCACGATGCAGGGCAGTTACTTCTGCGTGGCCGAGGACGGCGAGCGTTTCGAAGTGGAGATCACTCCCTTTGCGCTCGACGATGGCAGCAGCCGGGTCCTGCACTGAAGTTGGCCGGGGTAATTTCCGCGCCGGAGGGAAAGCTCTTGAATGAAATCATGGCCATCTGGGCCGACTGGCTCAAGCCTTCGGCCGGCCTGCCTACCGTGCAATGGTCGCTGCTGCTGGCCGTGGCCGCGGCGGCAGGCCACCTGTTGCAGCGTCACACGGGGCTGCCCAAGGTTGTCGGCTATTCCGTGGTCGGCGCGCTCGCCGGCCTGGGCGGCTTTTCGGGCGCAGTCTGGCCGCTGCAGGGCACGGCGCTGTTCCTGCTGGAGCTGGGCGTATCGGTCGTGCTGTTCGAGGCCGGCGGCCGCATGGCCCTGCGCTGGTTCCGGCACAACCCCATGGTGCTGTTGCAAAGCCTGCTGGAGTCCACGCTCACCGCCCTGTTTGTGTACTACGCCCTGCGCTGGATGGGCGTGCGGCCCACCGTCGCCGAGGCGATCGGCCTGATCGCCATGGTCGCGTCGCCCGCGGTGCTGAGCCGCGTGATCATGGACACCCGCGCCTCGGGGCCGGTGACCGAACGCGCGATGGTGCTGTCCACGCTCAACACCCTGTATGCGCTCACGCTTGTCGCCGCCCGCACCGGCGTCATGCATCGCGAGCAGACCAGCCTGGGCGAGACGCTCTACCCGGTCGGGGTGGTGCTGGGACTGTCGGTGGTGGTGGGCGCGTTGCTGGCGCTGGCGCTGCGCATGGCCTTGCGCGTCATGAGCCCGACCAGTGAAAACACGTCGATGCTGCTGATCGCCCTGATCGCCGCTGCGGCGGCGCTGGCCGCGCACTTCGGCGGCTCGGCGCCACTGGCCGCGCTGCTCGGCGGCATCATGCTCAAGCAGCTCAATCCCCGGCCCTGGGCCTGGCCGCGCCAGCTCGGCACCGCGGCCTCGCTGCTGACGATGCTGATGTTCGTCCTGGTCTCCGTGGTGGCCGCCCAGGCCGACTGGAACCCGGCCGTGGCCGGGCTGGTCGCGGTGCTGGTGCTGGCGCGCGGCGTGGCCAAGGTGCTGGGCGTGACCGCCGCCAACTGGGGCAGCGGCACCACCTGGCGGCAAGCCTTCTGGACTGGCTGCGCGATGTCGCCGATGTCCTCGGTGGCCCTGTTGCTGGTCTCGCAGTTCGTCGCTTCTTCGCTCACGCTCGGGCCAAGGATCGCCAGCATCACGCTGCCTGCGATCCTGCTGATGGAGGTGCTGGGCGCAATCATCGCGACCTTCTCCATCGCGCGCGCGGGAGAAACTTCGACGCGCATGACTTCCGAGACGCCGCCCAATTCGTATGCAGGGGTCCTGCGTGGATAAACGAGTGCAACCCGTTCCCGAACTGGGCGCCGTGCCGGCCCCGGCCCCGGCGCCGCTGCTCGAGCCGTTCCACCAATCGGCGGCCCTCTCACTGGGCGTGGAGCTGGAACTCCAGCTGGTCAACACGCACGACTACGATCTGGCGCCGTATTCCGACGAGATGCTGCGCCTCATGTCGCGCTACCAGCTGCCGGGTTCGGTGGTGCCGGAGATGACCTCCAGCATGATCGAGATTTCCACCGGCGTGTGCGACTCGTCCGCCCAGGTGCTGTCCGAGCTGTCGGAAATCCGCAATGCACTGGTCAAGTGCGCCGACAAGCTGAACATCGCGGTGGTGGGCGGCGGCACCCACCCGTTCCAGCAGTGGCACGAGCGGCGAATCTACGACAAGCCGCGCTTTCGCGAGCTGTCGGAGCTCTACGGCTACCTCTCCAAGCAATTCACCATCTTCGGCCAGCACGTGCACATCGGCTGCCCGGACGCCGACAGTGCGCTGCTGATGCTGCATCGCATGTCGCGCTACATCCCGCACTTCATCGCCTTGTCGGCATCGTCGCCCTATGTGCAGGGCCAGGACACGCAGTTCGACTCGGCGCGGCTGAACTCGGTGTTCGCCTTCCCGATGTCGGGCCGCGCACCCTTCACGCTCAGCTGGGAAGAGTTCGGCAAATTCTTCGCCAAGGCCACCCGCACCGGCGTGGTAAAGAGCATGAAGGACTTCTACTGGGACATCCGCCCCAAACCGGAGTTCGGCACCATCGAGATTCGCGTCTTCGACACGCCGCTGACGGTGGAGCGCGCCGCCGCGCTGGCGGGTTTCGTGCAATCGCTGGCATCGTGGTTCCTGCACGATCAGCCGTTCATGCCGCAGGAAGACGATTACATGGTCTACACCTACAACCGCTTCCAGGCCTGCCGCTTCGGGCTGGAAGCGGTGTACGTGGACCCGGTGACCGGCCATCACATGCCGTTGCGCGACCACATCATTCAGACCTTGCGCCATGTCGGCGACCATGCCCGCCGCGTGGGCGCCGGCCAGGGCGTGCAGTTACTGAGTGAAGACGCGGAGCTGGGCACCAACGATGCCCGGTGGTTCCGCGAGAAACAACACAGGGAGAGGCTGCTGGCGGAGGTGGTCAGGCAGGGGGGGTCGAGGTTTCGGGGCGAGAGCTAGGACCGGGTTTCAGCAGTCGCGCCGCCGAATCCATCCGCCGGCACGCTTCCTTGAGCTTGTCCAGCGACGTGGCAAACGACACCCGGAAGTACGGTGACAGGCCGTACCCGGCACCCTCGGGCACGGCGACGCCCGACTCGAGCAGGTACTCGCCCACATCCGCGTCGGTCATGAGGTCCTTCCCTCCGGGCGTACGCCGACCGACCCATCCCGCGCACGAGATGTAGATGTAGAAGGCGCCCTGCGGCCGCGTGCACGACAAGCCGGGAATCGCTTCCAGCAGCGGCAACACATGATCGCGCCGCGCCTGGAACTCCGCGCAGCGCTGCGCCACGATATCCTGCGGGCCGTTCAGCGCGGCCACCACGGCGGCCTGGCTGATCGAGGAAGGATTCAGCGAGCACTGGGCCTGCATGCGCGCCATCGCGCGGACGAGGCTCGCGGGGCCTGCGCCGTAGCCCAGGCGCCATCCCGTCATCGCATAGGTCTTGGACGCGCCGTTCACGACGAGTGTCCGGTCGGCCAACTGCGGCGCAGCTTCCGCGAAGGAGACGAAGCGTTGTCCGTCGAAGACGATGTGCTCGTACATGTCGTCGGCCAGGATCCACACGTGCGGATGGCGCTCGAGCACACCAGCGAGTTCGCGCAATTCTTCGGGCGAATACACCGCGCCGGTGGGGTTGGAAGGTGAGTTGAGCATCAGCCACTTCGTGCGTGGCGTGATCGCGGCATCGAGCTGGGCGGGCGTGAGCTTGAAGCCGTTCCCGGGCCCGGTGCGCACCCAGACGGGCACGCCCTCGGCGAACTCCGTCATGATGGCGTAGGCCACCCAGGAGGGCGCGGGGATGATGACTTCGTCCCCCGTGTCGAGTGTCGCCATCAGCGCGTTGTAGAGGACTTGCTTGCCGCCGGCGCCGGCTGAAATGTTCTCCGGTTTGAACGAGAGGCGGTTCTCGCGCTGGAACTTGGCGACGATCGCCTCTTTCAGTTCCGGCGTGCCATCCACGGGCGTGTAGCGGGTCTGGCCTTCGCGCATCGCGCGGTAGGCCGCTGCGATCACGTGGTCGGGTGTCGCGAAATCGGGTTCGCCCTGCGAGAGGCCGATGATGTCCACGCCGGCAGCACGCAACTCGCGCGTGCGCTGGGCGGACGCTGCGGATGCCGAGATGCGGGCGCGCGCGACGCGTGCGGAAAGAAACATCTGGAGAGTTGGGGTCAGAGCTGAAGATCTGACCCGCAAAGTTAATTAGTTCACCACGATCGCGGCGTCGCGCACCACCTTCGACCACTTTTGCCGCTCGCGGCCGATGTGCTCCCCGAACGCTTCGGGCGTCCCCCCCACCGCCTCGGCCCCCTGCTCCGCGAGCTTCTGCCGCATCTCCGGATTCGCGAGGATGGCGTTGATCTCCCGGTTCAACCGGGCGATCACTTCGGGCGGCGTTGCGACCGGGGCGGCGATGCCGCTCCAGGACAGCGATTCGTAGCCGGGCACACCGGATTCCGCCACCGTCTTCACGTCGGGCATCGCCGGCGTGCGCTGCGAGCCCGTGACCGCGAGCACCCTCACCTTGCCGCCCTTGATGTGCCCCACGGCGCCCGGCATGTTCTCGAACATCATCGACACGCGGCCGGAAATCACGTCCGGCATGGCCTGGCCGCTGCCTTTGTAGGGGATGTGGAGCAGCTGGGTGCCGGTCATCAACCGGAACAACTCGGCCGACATATGCGTCGATGAGCCGGCTCCCGAGGAAGCGAAGGACAGCCCGCCGGGCGCGGCTTTCGCCGCCGCGGTGACGTCGCCTACGCTCTTGAAGGGCGAGTCGGCCGGCACGATCAGCACATTTGTGATCGACGCGATGTAGATGACCGGCTTCAGGTCCTTCTCGGCGTCGAAGCTCAGGTTCTTGTACAGGGCGTTGTTGATCGCCATGACACCGGTCGTGGCCATCAGCAGCGTGTAGCCGTCGGGGGGCGCTTTCGCGACGGCGTCGGCACCGATGTTGCCGCCGGCGCCAGGGCGGTTGTCGACGACCACAGGCTGACCCAAAGCGGTGGCGAGCCGGTCCCCGACCAACCGCGCAAAGATGTCGGTCGATCCGCCAGGAGCGAACGGGACCACGATTCTGAGGCCGCGCGACGGCCACGCTTGCGCATGCGCGCTGGGAAGCGCTGCGGCGAAAAGTGCGATGCCGGCGAGCGCGGCGAGGAGTCTTGTACGCATCCTGGGAACCTCCTGGGCGTGGCTGGGCCGGAACGTCGGCCTGAGGGCGTCAGTATCAAGGTGATCCGGCATGGCGAGGGAGGGGGGTTGTCCCAATCAACTGCGTGGAGAGTCGCACGTGCCGGGCGGCCGAGTCGTCAAACTGCTTACCGGTTCCCGCGCAGCGATCGAACGCGTGCTGGAGATGGGCGCGCCCCCGCCTCCAGCCAGAAGTTGGAGGCGAGGCTGAAAAACTTGAGCATCATGGCGTTGCCGGCACTCACGATGATGGAGCCGAGGATCAGCCACACCGTGGCACGGCCGATCACGCGATTGAGGGTGTCGACAGCGCGAGAGAACGATTCCAGCTTGTCCATGAGCCAGCCCCCTTCTGGTGGTGTGCCATGGTACTGAGGGTGGGCCCGGAGCACAATTGCAGGCCGCTCGGCAATCGCTCGCTTCAGATGCGGTTGCAAGCGGCGGCGTCACGTTCATTGCGCCTTACACCGGCGACCCGACATGGGACAATCTTCTTCCCCATGGGTGAATTCGACCTCATCGACCGCTACTTCAAGCGTCCCGCCCGGCGAAATGCGCTGGGCATCGGCGACGATTGCGCGCTGCTCGCGCCTGCGCCCGGCATGCAACTGGCCGTGTCTTCGGACATGCTGGTCGAGGGCCGGCACTTCCTGTCCACGGTCGATCCGTTCAAGCTCGGCCACAAGGCGCTGGCCGTGAACCTGAGCGACCTGGCCGCCTGCGGCGCGAAACCGCTGGCTTTCACACTCGCCCTGTCCATGCCGCAGGCCGACGAAACCTGGCTCGAGCCATTTTCCCGCGGCCTGCTGGCACTGGCCGACGCGCAGGGCTGCGAGCTGGTCGGCGGCGACACCACCCGCGGCCCCCTGAACATCTGCATCACCGTGTTCGGTGAAGTGCCGGCCGGCCAGGCGCTGCTGCGCTCCGGCGCGCAGGACGGCGACGACATCTATGCCAGCGGCACGCTGGGAGACGCGCGCATGGCGCTCGAAGTGTTCCGGGGCCAGCTTTCCGTTGCGGGTGGGATCTTCGATGCAGCCCGCGCCCGCATGGAGCAGCCGACGCCGCGGGTGGCGCTGGGCCTGGCCTTGCGCGGCATCGCGACTTCCGCGATCGACGTGAGCGACGGCCTGCTGGGCGACCTGGGGCACATCCTGCGCGCGTCGGTCGTCGGAGCGCGGATTGACACCGATGTGGCGCGCGGCCTGATCGCCTCGCCCGGGGAGCTGGACAAAGAGCAACAGCTGGAATATGTGTTGGCCGGCGGCGATGACTACGAGCTGATCTTCACTGCGCCCGGTTCCGCGCGCAACGCAGTCGACAGCGCCGCGCGCGAGTCCCGCACGGTGGTCACGCGCATTGGCCGCATCGAGGCCGAGCCCGGCCTGCGGCTCGTCGACGGTCAAGGGCAGCGCATCGAGCGCCGCTACGCCTCCTTCGATCACTTCGCGTGAGTGGAATGCTTGTGCGCCGGCTGCTGGCGGTGGTCCTGCTGGCGTCCGGCTGCGCAGCTGCGCCGGCGCGCGACTTTGAAGGCGTCGTCAGCCATGTGACCGACGGCGACTCGCTGTGGGTGCGGCCTGCCGCCGGCGCTGCGCCGCTGCAAGTGCGCCTGCGCGGCATCGATGCGCCCGAGATCTGCCAGTCCTTCGGGGTGCAGGCCCGCGACGCGCTCGCCGCGCGGCTGCTGCACCGCCGGGTTGCGGTCGCCAGCCGCTCGCTGGACAACTACCAGCGCATCCTGGGGCAGGTGACGCTGGAAGGCGAAGACGTCGGCGCGTGGATGGTGAGCCGCGGCTATGCCTGGTCCTACCGATTTCGCCGCGATGGCGGCCCTTATGCCACGCAGGAGAAGACGGCGAGGGGCGCCCGGCTGGGCCTGTGGGCGCAGGGCGGCGCAATGCGCCCGGCCGAGTTCCGCAAGCGCCACGGCAGTTGCAGATAGCCAACCCACCGGCAGGGGCGCCGTGAATCCCCTACGATGCGGGATCGCGTTAGCATGCACAAAGAAGCGCCCCGGTGCGCCCAAGGAGACGATTCCATGATGCTCATTCCGCGCGCCCTGGCCGCGCTGCTGGCCGCCGGCCTCGCGTTCACCGTGCAGGCCCAGGCGCCTCGCCCGGACTACCCCAACAAGCCCATCCGCATGGTCGTGACCTTCCCGCCGGGCGGCAACACCGACGCGGTGGTGCGCATGCTGGTGCCGCGCCTGAACAACAAGCTGGGCCAGCAGATGGTGGTGGACAACCGGCCCGGCGCGGGCGGCAACATCGGGCTGGCCGTGGTGGCAAAGGCGCCGGCCGACGGCTACACGCTGGGCGTCGGCGCGGCGGGCGGGCTGGCTGCCAACGTCAGCCTGTACTCGCAAATGCCGTTCGACCCGGTCAAGGACTTCAAGCCCGTGACCATGCTGGCAGCGATTCCCTTCGTCATCATCGGTCACCCTTCCGTGGCCGCGAAAACGCAGAAGGAATTGATCGCGCTGGCGAAGTCGAACCCCGGCAAGCTGTCGATCGGCCATGGCGGCAATGGAACGGCGATGCATCTCACGGCCCAGCTGTTCGAGCAGATGGCCGACGTCAAACTGGTGGAAGTGCCGTACAAGGGGTCAGGCCCGGCCGCGCTGGACGTCCTGGCGGGACAGGTGCCACTGGCCGTGGTGGACCTGCCGTCGGCGCTGCAGCACATCAAAGCCGGCAAGCTCGTCGCTTTCGCCGTCACCAGCCCGCAGCGCCTGCCGATGATGCCGGATGTGCCCACGGTCGCCGAGCAGGGGCTCGCCGGGTACGACTCCACCGGCTGGTTCGGCGTGGTGGCGCCCGCGGGCACGCCGGCGCCGGTAATCGCGCGCCTGAACGCCGAGATCACCGCCGCGCTGAACGATCCGGAAATCAAGACCAGCATGCGCAACCTGGGCGTGGAGCCGGCGCCGGGCACGGCCGAAGAGTTCGAGGCTTACATCAAGTCCGAAACCGTGAAGTGGGCGCGCGTCATCAAGAGCGCCGGCACGAAGATCGAGTGAGGCAGGCATGGCCGAAGAATCCGGGGCCGACCTGCCCGCTTGCGATGTACTGATCGCCGGCGCAGGCCCGGTCGGCCTGACGCTGGCGATGGACCTCGCATCGCGTGGCCTGCGCGTCGCGATCGCCGAAATTCGCCGCTACGCCGAGCCGCCCAACGTCAAGTGCAACCATGTGGCGGCGCGGACGATGGAACAGTTCCGCCGCCTCGGCGTGGCCCGGAAGCTGCGCGACGCGGGCCTGCCGCCGGACCACCCGAACGATGTGGTGTTCCGCACCAGCGTCTGCGGCACCGAGCTCGCGCGCATCCCGATTCCCTGCCGCAACGACCGCTACACGGCCGTCGATGGCCCGGACGGCTGGTGGCCCACGCCCGAGCCGCCGCATCGCATCAACCAGCTGTTCCTGGAGCCGATCCTGCTGGAGCACACGGCTGCGCTGCCGGGCGTGATGCTGTACAGCCGCACCCAGCTGGAAGATTTTGTTCAGCGAGCCGATGGTGTGGACGCCACCTTGCGCGATCTCGACACCGGTGCGCGGCGCCGCATCACCGCCCGCTTCCTGGTGGGTTGCGACGGCGGCAGCTCCATCGTGCGCAAGCAGATCGGCGCGAAGCTGGAAGGCACGCCGGTGATCCAGCGCGTGCAGTCGACGTACATCCGCGCACCGCAACTGAAGGCGCTGATTCCCGGCAAGCCGGCCTGGTCTTACTACTCGGTCAACCCGCGCCGCTGCGGCACGATGTTCGCCATCGACGGCCACGCGACCTGGCTGGTGCACAACCACCTCAACCCGGACGAGCCGGAGTTCGACTCGGTGGACCGCGACGCGTCCATCCGCAACATCCTGGGCGTCGGCGCGGATTTCGATTACGAGGTGATCAGCAAGGAAGACTGGGTCGGCCGCCGCCTGGTGGCCAACCGCTTTCGCGACCGCAACGTGTTCATCGCCGGCGATGCGGCCCACCTGTGGGTGCCGTACGCGGGCTACGGCATGAACGCGGGCATCGCCGACGCGATCAACCTCGCCTGGTTGCTCGCGGCCAGGCTGCAAGGCTGGGGCGCCGAGGGCATTCTGGATGCGTACGAGGCCGAGCGCCAGCCCATCACCGAGCAGGTGTCGCAGTTCGCGATGGACCACGCGCAAAAGATGATCAGGGC
>JBDSWB010000089.1:0-12763 GCA_039926915.1 Ramlibacter sp. | reverse complement strand
TTCGGCCATGCGCTTGTTCAGGCGCGTCGTCGCCTTCGGCAGCGGGGGTTCCATCATGCGGTGGATGCTACCCGCGGGGACACGCTGGAACGCAAGGCCTCCAGGTCAAGGATGCGCAGGCCGCCGTATTCCACGCGGATCGCGCCTTGCGCTTCCAGCGCGGCCAGGGCCTCATTGACACGCTGGCGCGACAGGCCGACCAGATAGGCCAGTTCCTGCTGCGTGATGCGCAGTACCTGGCCCACGCCGGGGTAGAGCACGGGATTGAACAGCGCGGCCAGGCTGCGCGCCACACGCACGTCGGGGTTGTTCATGCGGTCGATCTCGCGCGCAGCGATGAATTGCCCCAGCCGCTCGTTGAGCTGGTTCATGACGAAGCGGTTGAAGCCGATCGAGTGGTCCAGCAGCCAGTGGAAGGTGTCCACCGGCAGGCCGGCCACCACACTTTTGCGCAGCGGCTGGATGTTGTAGCGGTAGCTTTCCCGCTTGAGCGCCGTGCCCTCGCCGAACCAGCCGCCGGGTGGCACCCCGGTGAAGGTCATGGTCTGGCCCTGCGCGTTGTCGCTGCTCATCTTGAGAAGGCCTTCAACGACGCCGAACCAGAAGGTCACGGGCCGCCCGACGCGGCAGACGTAGTCGCCGGGGTCGGCATCGGCCACCCCCAGTTGCGCCACTGCCTGGTCGTAGTCGTCCTTGCCCAGCACCTTCAGCCAGGGGATTCCGGCAAGCTCTGCCGCCGTGGGGTTGCGGCGCCTCTGGAGCAGTGGCAGTTGGTGGGTCATGGGCGGGCCGATTCTGCGGGGCTGTTGACGCGAATCAATATACGGACAGCCCCTACTAGGACATTCCCTAGGATTGTCTTTGCAAAGACAACATGGCGTCAAACCGGGTTCTACGATGCGCTCAATTCAGTCAGGCCGTTACAGCACCAAGGACCGCCATGGAGACCACTTTCCCGCGTTTGCTGCTCCAGCACGCAGAGCAACGCCCCGCCGATCCGGCGATGCGCGAAAAGGAATTCGGCATCTGGCAGACGCACAGCTGGGCGGCAATGGCCGAGTTGGTGGAACATGTCGCGTGCGGCCTGCACCAGGCGGGCCTGCGCGGCGGCGAGCACATGGTGGTGGTCGCCGCCAACCGGCCGCGCCTGTACGCCACGATGCTCGCGGCCCAGTCGCTGGGTGCGATCCCGATCCCGCTGTACCAGGACGCGGCGGCGGCCGAGTGCGTGTTCCCGATCAACAACGCCGACGTCCGCTTCGCCTTCGCCGAAGACCAGGAGCAGGTGGACAAGCTGCTGGAAGTGCGCGAGCAATGCCCCAACCTGCAGGCCATCTACTACGATGACCCGCGCGGCCTGCGCAAGTACAGCGAGCCCGGCCTGACATCGCTCGACGCGCTGATCGAGCGCGGGCGCGCCTTCGCGCAACAGGACCCTTCCTTCTTCAAGACGCAGGTGGAAAAGGCAAGGCCCGACGACGTGGCGGCCATGTTCTTCACCTCCGGTACCACGGGCAATGCCAAGGGCGTTGTCCACACCCACCGCACCTTGCTGGACCGCGCCCATGCCGGCGCGCAGTTCGACAAGCTCACGCACCGCGAAGAAGTGCTGGCTTACCTGCCGCCGGCCTGGATCGGTCAGAACATCTTCAGCTACGCGCAGTGGCTGGCCTGCGGCTACGTGGTCAACTGCCCCGAGTCGCCCGCCACGGTGGTGATTGACCTCAAGGAAATCGGGCCGACCTATTATTTCGCGCCACCACGGGTGTTCGAGGGCCTGTTGACCACGGTGATGATCCGTATGGAGGATGCGGGCTGGATCAAGCGCAAGATGTTCCACGCCATGATGGGCGTGGCCCGGCGCGTCGGGCCGGCGTTGATGGACCACAAGCCCGTAGGCCCGCTCGACCGCCTGAAGTACGCGCTGGGTGACATGCTGGTGTATGGCCCGCTGCGCAACAACCTCGGCTTCTCGCGCGTGCGCGTCGCCTACACCGCGGGCGAGGCGATCGGGCCCGACCTGTTCAGCTTCTACCGTTCCATCGGCATCAACATCAAGCAGCTCTACGGCTCCACCGAGACAGCCGTATTCGTCTGCCTGCAGCCCGACGACGAGGCCCGCGCCGACACGGTGGGCATTCCGATCAGTGGCGTCGAGATCAAGGTGGCAGACAACGGCGAAATCCTGGTGCGCTCGCCCGGATTGCTCAAGGAGTACTACAAGAACCCGGCCGCGACGGCCGAAGTGCTGACGGCCGACGGCTGGTACCACACCAGCGACGCCGGCTTCCTGGACGCCCACGGCCACCTGAAGATCATCGACCGCGTCAAGGACGTCGGCCGCATCGCCGGCGGCGCCAACGACGGCGCCATGTTCGCGCCCAAGTACGTGGAGAACAAGCTCAAGTTCTTCCCCTACATCAAGGAAGTGGTGGCCTACGGCGACCTGCGCGAGAAGGTCTGCGTGATGATCAATATCGACTTCGACGCGGTGGGCAACTGGGCCGAGCGGCGCAACCTGCCCTACGCCGGCTACACCGATCTGGCCCAGAAGCCCGAGGTGTACGACCTCGTCCGGGACTGCGTCGAGAAGGTCAATGCCGACCTGGCCGCCGACGAGCTGCTGGCCGGCTCGCAGATCAGCCGCTTCCTGGTGCTGCACAAGGAACTGGATGCCGACGACGGCGAGCTCACGCGCACTAACAAGGTCCGCCGCGGCTTCATCGCCGACAAGTACCAGGTGCTGGTGGATGCACTCTACGGCGGCAATACCGAGCAGTTCGTCGAGACCCAGGTGAAGTTCGAGGACGGCCGCACCGGCAGTGTGAACGCCACCCTGAAGATCATGGACACGAAGACCTTCGCACCGGTCAAGGCGGCGGCATGAGTACTGTTACTTTGCGCACGGAAGCGGTCGAGGCCCTGGCGCCGGATGCCGCTGCGCGGCTGGTGGAACAGAACAGCGCCAACCAGCCGATGGCGCGGCAAGCGGGTGACGTCATCCTCGAAGTCCAGAACATCTCGCTGGCCTTCGGTGGCGTGAAGGCCCTGAGCGACATTTCCTTCAACGTGAAGGAACACGAGATCCGCGCCATCATCGGGCCGAACGGCGCCGGCAAGAGCTCGATGCTCAACTGCATCAACGGCGTGTACCAGCCGCAACAGGGCTCGATCACTTTCCGTGGGCAGACCTTCAAGCACATGAACAGCCACCAGGTGGCCGTGATGGGCGTGGCCCGCACCTTCCAGAACCTGGCCCTGTTCAAGGGGATGAGCGTACTGGACAACATCATGACGGGCCGCAACCTGCGCATCAAGAGCAACCTGTTCCTGCAAGCGCTGCGCATCGGGCCGGCCGAGCGCGAGGAGACCCGGCACCGCGAGTTCGTCGAACACATCATCGACTTCCTGGAAATCCAGGCGCACCGCAAGACTCCGGTGGGGCAGTTGCCCTACGGCCTGCAAAAGCGGGTGGACCTGGGCCGCGCCCTGGCGATGGAGCCGCAGATGCTGCTGCTGGACGAGCCGATGGCCGGCATGAACGTCGAGGAAAAGCAGGACATGTGCCGATTCGTGCTGGACGTGAACGACGAATTCGGCACGACAGTGGTATTGATCGAGCACGACATGGGCGTGGTGATGGACATCAGCGACCGCGTGGTGGTGCTCGACTACGGCAGGAAGATCGGCGACGGCACGCCCGACCAAGTGCGCGACAACCCCGAGGTGATCAAAGCCTACCTCGGCACATCGGATTAAAGCAATGGGCCCCTACCTCGAAACAATCATCGGCGGCCTGATGTCGGGCATGCTGTATTCGCTGGTCGCGCTCGGCTTCGTGCTGATCTTCAAGGCCTCGGGCGTCTTCAATTTCGCGCAGGGCGCGATGGTGCTGTTCGCCGCGCTCGCGATGGCGCGCTTTTCCGAATGGATTCCGCAATGGACCGGCCTGGAAAGCAAGTGGCTGGCCAACCTGCTGGCGTTCGGCGTCGCGCTGGTGATCATGGTCGCCATGGCCTGGCTGATCGAAAAGCTGGTGCTGGGCAAACTGGTCAACCAGGAAGGCGTGGCGCTGCTGATGGCCACGCTCGGCGTGTCGTACTTCCTGGACGGTTTCGGCCAGACCATCTTCGGCTCGTCGATCTACAAGATCGACATCGGCATGCCCAAGGACCCGATCTTCCTGTTCCAGAGCGTCTTCCAGGGCGGCCTGCTGATCAACAAGGAAGACGTGGCCGCGGCGGTCATCGCTGCCGCGCTGGTGGCGGCGCTGGCTGCGTTTTTCCAGTACACCGGCACCGGCCGCGCGCTGCGCGCCGTGGCTGACGACCACCAGGCGGCGCAGTCCATCGGCATTCCCCTCAACCGCATTTGGGTCATTGTCTGGAGCGTCGCCGGTTTCGTGGCGCTGGTAGCCGGGATGATCTGGGGCAGCAAGCTGGGCGTGCAGTTCTCGCTGTCGGTGCTGGCGCTCAAGGCGCTGCCGCTGGTGATCCTGGGCGGCCTCACCTCGGTGCCGGGCGCCATCGTCGGCGGCCTCATCCTGGGCGTGGGCGAGAAGCTGGCCGAGGTGTTCCTCGGGCCTTACCTGGGCGGCGGCATCGAGATCTGGTTCGCGTATGTCCTCGCGCTCGGGTTCCTGCTGGTGCGGCCGCAGGGTCTGTTCGGCGAAAAAATTATCGACCGCGTATGAAATGCGCGAGAAGAGAATTTTTCAGCGAAGACTTACTTTGCAACGCAAAGTCAGTCGGAGCTAAAAGATCATTGATCGGATTCAAATGATTTATAGAGAAAACGGTCAATTCAAGACCAGCTATCGCGCCGACCAGCAGATCTTCGCGATCTCGCAGGACCGCATCGCGGTCGGCCTGATGCTGGTGGTGGCATTCGTCGTCGTGCCGGGCCTGGCCAGCGATTACCTGTTCCGCGCCATCATCATCCCCTTCCTGATCATGGCGCTGGCCGCGCTGGGCGTGAACATCCTGGTCGGCTATTGCGGCCAGATTTCGCTGGGTTCCGGTGCCTTCATGGCCGTGGGGGCCTACGGCGCGTACAACTTCTTCGTGCGCCTTCCCGGCTTGCCGCTCGTCCCCTCGCTGATCCTGGGCGGCCTCTGCGCCACGGCGTTCGGCATCCTGTTCGGCCTGCCCAGCCTGCGCGTCAAGGGCCTCTACCTCGCAGTAACAACGCTGGCGGCGCAATTCTTCTCCGACTGGATGTTCCTGCGCATCAAGTGGTTCACGCTCGACACGCCGTCCGGCTCTGTGTCAGTGTCGAACCTGCAGGTGTTCGGCCTGCCGATCGAAAGCGCCGTGAGCAAGTACCTGTTCTGCCTGGCCATCCTGGTGGTGATGGCGCTCGGGGCCAAGAACCTGGTGCGCAGCGCCATTGGCCGCGAATGGATGGCGATCCGCGACATGGACGTCGCCGCCGCCGTGATCGGCATCCGGCCGATGTACGCCAAACTCACCGCGTTCGCCGTCAGCTCCTTCATCATCGGCGTGGCCGGCGGCCTGTGGGCTTTCATCTACCTGGGCGCCTGGGAGCCGGCCGCATTCTCGGTGGATATGTCGTTCCGCTTGCTGTTCATGGTGATCATCGGCGGCATGGGCTCGATCATGGGGAGCTTCTTCGGCGCCGCCTTCATCGTGCTGCTGCCGATCGCGCTCAACCAGTTCCTGCCATTGCTGGCCCACCTGCTCGGCATGGAGATTTCCACCGCCGGCATCACGCACGCCGAGCTGATGCTGTTCGGTGGGTTGATCGTCTGGTTCCTGATCGTCGAGCCCCATGGGCTGGCCAAGCTGTGGTCCACGGGAAAGCAGAAGCTGCGCCTGTGGCCGTTCCCGCATTGAATCGCAAGAGTTTTTTCAAGCGTTGGTTGTTTTCGTCCGTGCTTTACTCATTCAACAGGAGAGACATATGAAGCTTCGCAAAA
Organism: Ramlibacter sp.; assembly: GCA_039926915.1. Lineage (GTDB taxonomy): Bacteria > Pseudomonadota > Gammaproteobacteria > Burkholderiales > Burkholderiaceae_C > Ramlibacter. The sequence continues at coordinate 6,825 of JBDSWB010000089.1, read as the reverse complement.
TCGTTTTGGCCGTCGCAATGGTGGCTACGGGCGCCTCGTCGCTGTTCGCGACAGGCGTGATGGCCCAGGCCAAGGAACAGTTCTTCCCCGTACTCTCCTACCGCACGGGGCCCTACGCGCCCAACGGCACGCCATTCGCCAATGGCTATGTGGACTACCTCAAGCTGGTCAACGCACGCGGCGGCATCAGCGGCGTGAAGGTGAGCTTCGAGGAATGCGAGACTGGCTACGACACGGCGCGCAGCGTCGAGTGCTATGAACGTCTGAAGGGCAAGAATGGCGGCGCGACGGTGTTCCAGCCGCTGTCCACCGGCGCCACGTTCGCGCTGACCGAAAAGGCGCCCATCGACAAGATTCCCCTTATCACAGCGGGCTATGGCCGCAGCGAATCCGCCGATGGCACGGTGTTCAAGTGGAACTTCCCGCTGCTCGGAACCTACTGGATGGCAGCCGACGCCCTGATCCAGCACATCGGCAAGAAGGAAGGCGGCCTGGACAAGCTCAAGGGCAAGAAGATCGCGCTGGTCTATCACGACAGCCCCTATGGCAAGGAGCCGATTGCGTTGCTGCAGGAGCGCGCGAAGATGCACGGTTTCGAACTGCAGCTGCTGCCGGTCGCCGCGCCCGGCGTCGAGCAGAAGGCCACCTGGTTGCAGATCCGGCAGGGCCACCCCGACTACGTCCTGCTGTGGGGATGGGGCGTGATGAACTCCACCGCAATCAAGGAAGCGCAGGCCACCGGTTATCCGCGCGAAAAGATGTATGGCGTCTGGTGGTCGGGCGCCGAGCCGGACGTCAAGGACGTGGGCGACGGCGCCAGGGGCTACAACGCCGCCGCGCTGCAAGCCGGTGCCGAGCCGAACTCCAAGGTGGTCAAGGATATCCTGGCGATGGTGCACGACAAGGGCCAAGGCACCGGGCCGAAGGAAGAAGTCGGACAGGTGCTGTACATGCGCGGCGCCATGAGCGCGATGCTGGCCGTCGAGGGCGTGCGCCGCGCGCAGGAGCGCTTCGGCAAGGGCAAATGGATTTCGCCTGAGCATGCGCGTTGGGGCTATGAAAACCTGGCGCTGGACCAGAAGAAGCTCGACGCCCTGGGGTTTGCCGGTGTCATGCGGCCGATCAGCACCTCGTGCGTGGACCACGTGGGCGCCAACTGGGCGCGCGTGCAGACCTGGGACGGCAAGAAGTGGAACTTCACGTCCGACTGGCTGCAGGCTGACGATCAGATCATCAAGCCATTGGTGCGCACGACGGCGGCGAAGTACGCGCAGGACAAGAAGCTCGCACCGCGAGAGCAGGCGGACTGTCAGTCTTGATCGGCTTGCGCCGATCACCCTGGCAGCGTCCGTATTGACGCCACCCTCCCCCAACCCCTCCCGCCAAGCGGAAGGGGCGGCGGCTCCAAGGAGCCGCCAATCGAAAGGCTGCTGCCTTTCGATTGGTGAAAGCTAAGCAATGGAAAAACCCAACATCGTTCTCGACGTCAACGGCATCGAGGTCATCTATAACCACGTGATCCTGGTGCTCAAGGGCGTGTCGTTGCAGGTGCCCGAAGGCAAGATCGTCGCGCTGCTGGGCGGCAACGGCGCGGGCAAGACCACCACGCTGCGGGCCGTCTCCAACCTGCTGCGCGGCGAGCGCGGCGCGGTAACCAAGGGATCAATCGAGCTACGCGGCGAGCGCATCGAAAACCTGTCGCCGGCCGACCTGGTCGAGCGCGGCGTGGTGCAGGTCATGGAAGGGCGCCACTGCTTCGCCCACCTGACGATCGAGGAGAACCTGCTGACCGGCGCCTACACGCGCAGTGACAAGGGCGAGATCGCCGCGAACCTGGAGAAGGTCTATGCCTACTTCCCGCGCCTGAAATTGCGGCGCACATCGCAGGCGGCCTACACCTCCGGCGGCGAGCAGCAGATGTGCGCGATCGGCCGCGCGCTGATGGCAAGCCCGACCATGGTGCTGCTGGACGAGCCCTCGATGGGCCTGGCGCCGCAGATCGTGCAGGAGGTGTTCGAGATCGTGAAGGATCTGAACGTGAAGGAGCGCGTCACGTTCCTGCTCGCGGAGCAGAACACCAACATGGCGCTGAAGTACTCCGACTACGGCTACATCATGGAAAGCGGCCGCGTCGTGATGGACGGCCCCGCTGCCGAACTGGCCACCAACGAGGACGTCAAGGAGTTTTACCTGGGCGTGGGCGGCGGCGAGCGCAAGAGCTTCCGGGACGTGAAGAGCTACAAGCGCCGCAAGCGTTGGCTGGCCTGAGGACAGAGCCATGAACAACTATTTCGACTCGCTCGAAACGCGCGATCAGGCCCAGCGCGAAGCCCAGCTGATGGCGGCGCTGCCGCGGCAGGTGGCCCTGGCCCAGCGGCATGCACCGGCATTCAGGCAAATCCTCGCGGGCGTGGACGCCGCCGCCATCGACTCCCGGGAGGCCCTCGCCGGCCTTCCCGTGACTCGCAAGCACGAGCTGTTGGAGCGCCAGAAGGCCGGCCGCACCGGCGACCCGTTCGGCGGCTTCTCGACGCTGGTGCGGGGGCTGGAGATGCCGCGCGTCTTCGCGTCGCCCGGTCCCATTTACGAGCCCGAAGGCACCGCCCGGGACTATTGGCGCGCCGGCCGTGCCATGTTCGCCGCGGGCTTTCGCGCGGGAGAGCTGGTGCACAACTCCTTCAGCTACCACATGACGCCGGGCGCCTTCATCATGGAGTCAGGCGCGCACGCCGTGGGCTGCTCGGTGTTCCCGGCCGGCGTCGGCCAGACCGAGCAGCAGTTGCAGGCGATCACCGAACTGCGACCCGACGCCTACGCCGGCACGCCGAGCTTCCTGCGCATCCTGGTGGAAAAGGCCACCGAAACCGGTTGCGACATCTCGAGCATGCGCAAGGGCTTGACCGGCGGCGAAGCGCTGCCGCCGAGTTTGCGCGACTGGTTTGCGGACCATGGCCTGGCCGTCTATCAGAGTTACGCCACCGCCGACCTGGGCCTGATCGCCTACGAAACCGAGGCCCGCATGGGGCTGGTGCTGGACGAAGGCGTCATCGTCGAGATCGTGCGTCCCGGCACGGGCGACCCGGTAGCTTCCGGCGAAGTGGGCGAGCTGGTCGTTACCGCGCTCAACCCGGCCTATCCGCTCATCCGTTTCGGCACCGGCGACCTCTCGGCCGTGTTGCCGGGCGCTTGCCCGACGGGACGCACCAACACGCTCATCAAGGGCTGGATGGGGCGGGCCGACCAGACCACCAAGATTCGCGGCATGTTCGTGCACCCGGCGCAGGTGGCTGACATCGCGAGGCGCTTCCCGGAAGTGCTCAGGGCGCGGTTGGTGGTGAGCGGCGAGATGGCCAACGACGTGATGACGCTCCAGGTGGAAGCCGCCTCGGCATCGCAGGGGCTGGATGCCCGCATCGGCGAAGCGATCCGCGACGTGACCAAGCTGCGCGGCGATGTGTTGCTGATGCAGCCCGGCAGCCTGCCCAACGATGGCAAGGTGATCGAGGACGCGCGCAGTTACAAGTGAGCAAGCAGCACGGCATTTGATCTGCGCAAATTTCGGCCGCCCCGGGGCCCTGGGTACGTAATTCCCGCGATGCCAACCCACCTCCTGAAAAGTACCATCGACGCACTTCAAGGAGACATCGCATGAACCCGTCATTCAAATTGCTCGCTTCGGTTGCCGCGCTCGCGCTGGTGTCCGGTGCCCAGGCAGCAGACTACCCCCAGAAGGACAAAGTGATCACCATCGTCGTGCCGTTCGCGGCCGGCGGCCCCACGGACCGCGTTGCGCGCGACCTGGCCGAAGCCATGCGCAAGCCAATGGGCGGCGGCAGCATCGTGGTGGACAACGCCGCGGGCGCCGGCGGTTCGATCGGCGCCAACAAGGTGGCCAAGGCCAACCCCGACGGCTACACGCTGCTGCTGCACCACATCGGCATGGCCACCATGCCCACCCTGGTCCGCAACATCCCGTTCAAGGTGGAGAGCGACTTCGAATACATCGGCATGATCAACGACGTGCCGATGACCGTCATCGCAAAGCCGTCGCTGCCGGCCGGCAACTACAAGGAACTGGTTGCCTGGATCAACCAGAACAAGGGCAAGATCAACCTGGGCAACGCCGGAGTCGGCTCGGCCTCGCACCTGTGCGGCCTGCTGTTCCAGAACGCGCTGAAGGTCGACATGACGCCGGTTCCCTACAAAGGCACAGGCCCCGCGATGACCGACCTGATCGGCGGCCAGATCGACTTGATGTGCGACCAGACCACCAACACCACCTCACAGATCGAGGCCAAGAAGGTCAAGGCCTATGTTGTCACCACGCCCAAGCGCCTCACCACGCCCGCGCTGAAGGATTTGCCGACGCTGCAGGAAGAAGGCATGAAGGACTTCCAGGTCACCATCTGGCACGGCCTCTACACGCCCAAGGGCACGCCGGCTGACGTGCAAAAGAAGCTCAACGACGCCTTGAAGGTCGCCCTCAAGGACCCTGAATTCATCAAGAAACAGGAAGGCCTGGGCGCCGTGGTCGTCACCGACAAGCGCATTGAGCCGGCCGAGCACAAGAAGTTCGTGGCTGCCGAAATCGCCAAGTGGAGCCCCATCATCAAGGCCGCCGGCGTCTACGCCGACTGAGTTCAGCGGCCACCCCCGAAGCGCCTGCGGCGCTTCCCCCTCAAGGGCGCGCCACCAGCGGCCCGGCGAAGCCGGATCCGCGGTGGCCCGCGCATTGCCTTGGCGAGTGCGCGGGTAAACACCGAACGCGCCGATAGTAACGGTCGTTACGATTTGCCGGACATGCCGGCTGCTGGCCGGCGGAGGGGTTTGCGTTGGAATCGCAGGGCACCGTGGAAACACTGCTGGCGCTGTACCGCACCATGGTGCGCATTCGCGCATTCGAGAACGCGGCAGAGAAGGCCAGCCAGGGCGGCGTGAGCGCTTACGGCCAGGCGGCGGACGGCCGCGCGCGCGTGCGAGGCCCGCTGCACCTGTCCACCGGGCAGGAGGCCGTCGCGGCCGGCGTCTGCATCCATCTGGCCGCCCACGATTACCTCACTTCCACCCATCGGGGCCACGGCCACACGCTGGCCAAGGGCGCCGACATGGTGCGGATGATGTGCGAGCTGTACGGTCGCTCCACCGGCTTCAACGGAGGCAAGGGCGGTTCCATGCACATCGCCGATTTTTCGGTGGGCATGCTCGGGGCCAACGGCGTGGTCGCCGCCGGCATGCCGATCGCCGTGGGCGCCGCGCATGCCCAGAAACTGCGCGGCGCGCCTGGCATCACCGCCTGCTTCTTCGGCGACGGCGCCATCAACCGGGGACCGTTCCTGGAAGCGCTCAACTGGGCGCGCGTCTACGCCCTGCCCGTGCTCTTCGTGTGCGAGGACAACCGCTGGAGCGCCACCACCGCGAGTGCGGCCACCACGGCGGGCGAAGGTGCGTCGGCGCGGGCTCGGGCGATTGGCATCCATGCGGTGCAGGTCGACGGCAACGACGTGCTGTCAGTGCACGAAGCGGCGGCGGGCGCTGTGGCCCGTATCCGTTCAGGCGCCGGGCCGCGCCTGCTGCATGCGGTCACATACCGGCTCAGGGGCCATGTGTCCGTCGATCCGGCGCATTACCGCGACGCGGCCGAAGTGAAAGTGGCCGAGCAGGCCGACCCCATCATGCGTGCCCGCAAGCAGGCCGTCGCGCTCGGCGTCGATGGCTCGCAACTCGACGCGATAGAACGGGCAGCCGCCGACGAAGTCGACGCGGCCGTGGCACGGGCCGAAGCAGCGCCCTGGCCGGCGCCTGGGGATGCCTTTGGCGACGTGCAGACCACCGGAGCCGGCCAATGGCATTGACCGCAGAGCGCACCCGGCTGTTGACCTATGCGCAGGCATCGGCCCTTGCCGTCGAGCAGGAGATGGAGGCCGATGAATCAGTGGTGGTGGTGGGCGAGGACGTGGGGCGCGGCGGCATCTTTGGCCAATACCGCGGGCTGCAGGAGCGTTTCGGCGCCCAGCGCGTGATCGACACGCCGATTTCCGAGTCCACCATCCTGGGCGCCGGCGTCGGCATGGCGCTGGCGGGGCTGCGCCCGGTGGTGGAGATGCGCGTGGTGGACTTCGCCCTTTGCGCCATGGACGAGATCGTCAACCAGGCCGCCAAGAACCGGTTCATGTTCGGCGGCCAGGGGCGCGTCGCCATGGTGGCCCGCATGCCGATCGGCATCTGGGATTCATCGGCGGCGCAGCATTCGCAATCGCTTGAAGCATGGTTCGCACACGTGCCCGGCCTGGTCGTCGTGTGCCCCTCCACGCCGCAGGACAACCACGGCCTGCTGCGCGCTGCGATGCGCTGCGGCGACCCGGTGATCTACATGGAGCACAAGACTTTGTGGAGCAACGAGGGCGAGGTCGATACCGGCCAGGAGATGGCGCTGGGCCGGGCCGCAATCCGCCGTACGGGCAGTGACCTGACCGTCGTCAGCTGGAGCCGCCAGGCCCTGCTGTGCGACCAGGCCTGCGACCTCCTGGCACGCGAAGGCATTTCGGCCGAACTGATCGACCTGCGCACGATCTGGCCCTGGGACCGCGACACGGTGCTCGCATCGGCCGCCCGCACCGGACGGCTGCTGGTGGTGCACGAGGCGGTGCAGGCCGCCGGGTTCGGCGCCGAGGTGGCGGCCACCGCCGCTGAGACGGCAGGCTGCCGGGTGCGGCGGCTCGGCGCGCCGCGCATCCCGGTCGGCTATTCGCCGGTGCTGGAGGCTCAGTCGCGCATTGAGCCCGAGCGGATCGCCCAGGCGGCGCGGGAGATGCTGGCATGAGCCGC
>JBDSWB010000088.1:0-18306 GCA_039926915.1 Ramlibacter sp. | reverse complement strand
CCATGCGTCAAATGCTGGAAGCCGGTGTCCATTTCGGCCACCAAACGCGCTTCTGGAACCCCAAGATGGCCCCGTACATCTTCGGCCATCGCAACAAGATCCACATCATCAACCTGGAAAAATCGCTGCCGCTGTTCCAGGAAGCGACCAAGTTCGTCAAGCAGCTCGCTGCCAACCGCGGCACCATCCTCATGGTCGGTACCAAGCGCCAGGCCCGCGAGACGGTGGCCGTGGAAGCCAAGCGCGCCGGCGTGCCTTACGTCGACCAGCGCTGGCTGGGCGGCATGCTGACCAATTTCAAGACCGTCAAGACGTCCATCAAGCGGCTGAAAGACATGAAGGTCCAGCAGGAAGGCGGCCTGGACGCGATGAGCAAGAAAGAACAGCTCATGTTCGCCCGCGAGATGGAAAAGCTCGAGAAGGACATTGGCGGCATCCAGGACATGACCGCCTTGCCCGATGCCATTTTCGTGATCGACGTGGGCTTCCACAAGATCGCCGTGTCCGAAGCCAAGAAGCTGGGCATCCCGTTGGTCGGCGTGGTCGACTCCAACCACTCGCCGGAGGGCATCGACTACGTCATTCCAGGCAATGACGACTCGTCCAAGGCCGTGACGCTGTATGCGCGCGGTATCGCCGATGCGATCCTCGAAGGCCGCTCCAGCGCCGTCACCGACGTGGTGAAGGCAGTGTCCGAAGGCAGCGATGAATTCGTCGAAGTGAAGGAAGGCGCCGCGGCCTGAGCCTCCGCGACAGGCCGAAAAAGGGGGCTTTCGAGGCCCCCTTTTTACAACTGAATACTGTTTGAACTGAAGATTACGAGGTTAAAAAAATGGCTGCAATTACCGCAAGCATGGTCGCCGAACTGCGCGCAAAGACCGACGCGCCGATGATGGAATGCAAGAAGGCGCTCACCGAGGCCGACGGCAACTTCGAGAAGGCAGAAGAAATCCTGCGCGTCAAGCTGGGCAACAAGGCCGGCAAGGCGGCCGCCCGCATCACCGCCGAAGGCGTCGTGACGGCGTTCATCGACGGCACCACAGGCGCCCTGCTCGAAATCAACTGTGAAACCGACTTCGTCACCAAGAACGACAGCTTCCTGGGCCTGGCCAGAGCCACGGCCGAGCTGATCGCGAAGAATGGTCCTGCCGACGTGGCCGCACTGGGTGCGCTGCCTTACAGCCAGGACGGCTTCGGTCCGACGCTGGAAGACGTGCGCAAGGGCCTGATCGGCAAGATCGGCGAGAACATGAGCTTCCGCCGGTTCAAGCGCTTCGCTGGCGGCAACAAGCTGGCCGCTTACCTGCACGGCACGCGCATCGGCGTGCTGGTCGAATTCGAGGGCGATGAAGTCGCGGCCAAGGATGTCGCGATGCACGTCGCCGCGATGAAGCCAGTCGCGCTGAGCAGCGCTGACGTGCCCGCCGATCTGATCGCCAAGGAGCGCGCCGTGGCCGTCGGCAAGGCCGATGAAGACCGCAAGGTGGCCGAAGCCGCCGGCAAGCCGGTGCAGCCGCCCGAAATCGTCGCCAAGCGCGTCGAAGGCGGCGTGCAGAAGTACCTGAAGGAAGTGTCCCTCTTCAACCAGCCTTTCGTAAAAAACGACAAGCTGACCGTGGAGCAGATGCTGAAGGCGGCCAACACCAGCGTGAAGGGCTTCACTCTCTACGTCGTCGGCGAAGGCATCGAGAAGAAGGTCGACGACTTCGCGGCCGAAGTGGCAGCCCAGGTCGCCGCGGCCAAGTCCGCCGCCTGAGGCAGATCGCCCGCTGCCCGGCCCGCGCCGGGCAGCCCCTTTTTCAGGCGAACAGGCCAGTACACTCAACCCGTTTCCAAGGAGCCTCCCACATGCCCGACGCCCAGCCTGCCCACAAGCGCATCCTGCTGAAGCTGTCAGGTGAGGCGCTGATGGGGGACGATGCCTTCGGCATCAACCGCGCGACCATCGTTCGCATGGTCGAGGAAGTCGCCGAAGTGGTGAACATGGGTGTCGAGGTGGCCATCGTGATCGGTGGCGGCAACATCTTCCGCGGAGTCGCCGGCGGTTCGGTCGGAATGGACCGCGCCACGGCCGACTACATGGGCATGCTGGCCACGGTAATGAACGCACTGGCGCTGGCCGACGCGATGAACAAGCAGGGACTGATCGCGCGCGTGATGTCCGCGATCGCCATCGAGCAGGTGGTCGAGCCTTACGTGCGGCCGAAGGCGCTGCAGTACCTTGAAGAAGGCAAGGTCGTGATCTTCGCGGCTGGCACCGGCAACCCGTTCTTCACCACCGATACCGCGGCGGCGCTTCGCGGCGCCGAGATCGGCGCCGAGCTGGTGCTCAAGGCCACCAAGGTCGACGGCGTGTACTCGGCAGATCCCAAGAAGGACCCGTCGGCCACGCGCTACACCAAGCTCTCCTTCGACGAGGCCATGGCGCAGAATCTCGGCATCATGGATGCCACCGCCTTCGCGCTGTGCCGCGACCAGAAGCTGCCGATCAAGGTCTTCTCCATTTTCAAGCACGGCGCGCTCAAGCGTGTGGTGATGGGGGAGGACGAAGGCACGCTCGTCTACGCTTGAGATGAGAGGAGAAAACAAATGACGACCACCGCGGAAATCAAGAAAACCATGGAAGGCAAGATGGACCAGTCCATTGCGGCCTTCAAGACCAACCTCACCAAGATTCGCACCGGCCGCGCCAACCCCGCGCTGCTCGACACGGTGCATGTGGACTACTACGGATCGATCCTGCCGATCAGCCAGGTGGCCAACGTGTCGCTGCTGGACGCGCGCACGATCAGCGTGCAGCCCTGGGAAAAAGGCATGGGCGCCAAAATCGAAAAAGCCATCCGCGAGAGCGACCTGGGCTTGAACCCCGCTTCGATGGGCGACCTGATCCGCGTGCCCATGCCCCCGATGAGCGAGGAGCGGCGCAAGGAGATGACCAAGCTGGTTCGCCACGAAGGCGAAGCCGCCAAGATCGCCGTGCGGAACCTGCGCCGTGACGCCAACGACCACGTCAAGAAGCTGGTCAAGGACAAGCTCGCCTCCGAGGACGAACAGAAGCGCTCCGAAGCCGACATCCAGAAGCTGACCGACCGGCACATCACCGAGATCGACCAGCTCGTCGCCGGCAAGGAGCAGGAAATCATGGCGGTCTGATGAGGTCCACCGGCCTCGCCTTCCCATGAGCACTCCCCACCACGTCGCCATCGTCATGGACGGCAACGGCCGCTGGGCCACGCGACGTTACCTGCCCCGGGTGGCGGGCCACAAGAAGGGCACCGACGCGTTGCGCGCTTGCGTGCGCCACTGCGGCGAGCGCGGCGTCAAGGTGCTCACCGTGTTCGCTTTTTCCTCGGAAAACTGGAGCCGCCCGCCCGAGGAGGTTTCGGGCCTGATGGAACTGCTGGCCATGGCGTTGGCGCGTGAAGTGCCCCAGCTCAGGGCCGAAGGCGTGCAGATCCATTTTGTCGGCGACCGCGCACCGCTATCGGACAAGGTGCGGGCGGGACTGGTGCAGGCCGAGGCTGATACGGCCGCCAATTCGCGTCTGGTCTTCAATGTCTGCTTCAACTACGGCGGCCGCTGGGACATTGCCCAGGCCTCCGCGCGGCTGCAGGCGCTGGGCGAGCCGGTCACCGAAAAGAGCCTCGCCGGCGCGCTGGCGCTGGCGCATGTGCCGGACCCCGACCTCGTCATCCGCACCGGCGGGGAGCAGCGCATTTCCAACTTCCTGCTGTGGCAGGCGGCTTATGCCGAGCTTTATTTCACCGACAAGCTCTGGCCCGAATTCGACGCCGCCGCGCTCGACGAGGCGCTGGCCGACTACGCGGCCCGGGAGCGGCGTTTCGGCAAAACGCCCGAGCAGATTGACGTTTCCGGCGGCAAGCGGGCCGCCTGACACCATGCTCAAGCAGCGAATCATCACGGCCCTTGTTCTTCTGGCCATCCTTCTTCCGGCGTTGTTCTGGCCATCGCCTGTGCCGTTCGCCGTGGTGAGCCTGGTCCTCATTGCAGGGGGCGCCTGGGAGTGGGGCCGCCTGAACGGAATGGGCCAGCCCGGCTCCGTGGCCGTGGCCGTGGTTTGCCTCGTGATGTGCGCCGCGTCATGGAGCCTGGGCCTGCTGGAGCGGCAGCTTCCGATGCTGTGGTTGGCCGCGGGCAGCCTGTGGGTGCTCGCTGGGGCGGCGCTGCTTCGAGCCGGTGTGGCTGGCTGGCCGGGCATCCCACGGGCGCTTCGTGTCGCGGGTGGCGTGCTTGCGTTGTGGGCGGCCTGGCTGGCGGTGGCGCAGGCACGCTGGATCGGCGTCAACTTCCTGCTGTCGGTGCTTGTGCTTGTGTGGGTTGCCGACATCTTTGCGTATTTTTCGGGCCGCGCTTTCGGCCTGAAATTCACCAAGGGCAAGCTCGCGCCGGCCGTCAGTCCGGGCAAGAGCTGGGAAGGTGTGTGGGGCGGCATGGCGGGCGTGCTGGTGCTGGGAATCGTCTGGACGTTGGCTGACCACAGGCTGCAAGCCGCCGTGCCCAGCCTCTATTCACGCCTGGCCCAGCAAGGCTGGTGGCTCCTGGTGCTGGGCGTCGTCTTCATGGCCGCCATGAGCGTGGTCGGCGACCTGGTCGAGTCGCTGGTCAAGCGCAGCGCCGGCGCCAAGGATTCGAGCGCGCTGCTCCCGGGGCACGGCGGTGTTCTCGACCGCGTCGATGCCCTGCTACCGACACTGCCGCTCGCCATGATGCTGGCGAGCATCGCTTCCAGATGAGCCTTCGGATCACTGTCCTGGGTTCCACCGGCTCCGTCGGCGCCAACACGCTGGATGTCGTCTCGCGCCACCCGGATCGTTTCGAGGTGTTCGCCCTCAGCGCTTCGCGCCAGGTCGACCTCATGCTGCGGCAGTGCGCGCAATTCCGGCCGCAGTTTGCAGTGATGGCCGCCGAGGACGCCGGGCGCGAACTGGCGCGGCAGGTCGAGGCGAGCGGATTGCCTACCCGGGTCCTGTGGGGCCAGCGCGCCCTGGAGGAGATGGCTTCGCACGAATCGGTCGATGTGGTGATGGCCGCCATCGTGGGCGCCGCCGGCCTGGGGTCTTGCCTGGCCGCGGCGCGGGCCGGCAAACGGCTGCTGCTGGCGAACAAGGAAGCGCTGGTCGTCGGCGGCGAGTTGTTCATGGCAGCGATGAAGGAGGGCGGAGCGAAGCTGCTGCCGATCGACAGCGAACACTCGGCGATCTTCCAGTCTCTGCCGGAAGACCCGTCGACCTGGGATGCGCGCGTCGAAAAGATCATTCTCACCGCGTCGGGCGGCCCGTTCCGCACTCGCGAGCCGGCCACGTTGCGCAACGTCACCCCGGACGAGGCCTGCGCCCACCCCAATTGGGTGATGGGCCGCAAGATTTCGGTGGACTCCGCCACCATGATGAACAAGGCGCTCGAGGTGATCGAGGCGCGCTTCCTCTTCGGCCTGGCGCCGGAGCGGCTGGAGGTTGTGATCCATCCACAGAGCGTCATCCATTCGATGGTGCAGTACCGCGATACTTCCGTGGTGGCGCAGCTGGGCACGCCCGACATGCGCGTGCCGATCGCCTACGGCCTGGCCTGGCCGGAGCGCGTCGCATCGGGCGCGAAGGCGCTCGATTTCCACACGCTGGCGGACATGAGCTTCGAGTCACTGGACAGTCGGGGCCACCGCGAACGCTTCCCGGGGCTGGCCCTGGCTTGGGACAGTCTTCACGCGCCCGCGGGCACGACGGCCGTGCTGAATGCGGCCAATGAGGTCGCTGTCGATGCGTTCCTGAACCGCCGCGTCCGGTTCGACCAGATTCACCATGTGAATGTTGCAACTTTGGAGGCGGTTACAGCCTCCAAGCCGGAATCGCTGGAAGATCTGCTGGCACTGGACGCAATATCGCGAGAAGCGGCGCAGGGCGCCATCGGCCGGATGGCCGGCTGATAACGACAAGGACTCCCGGGCATGCTCACCATCGTTGCCTTTATCGTCGCGCTGGGACTGCTGATCGCGGTCCACGAGTACGGACACTACCGCGTCGCCGTCGCATGCGGCGTGAAAGTGCTGCGATTTTCGATCGGCTTCGGCAAGACACTGTACCGCTGGCAGCCCACGCGCCAGAAGCCGGGCCAGGACACCGAGTTCGTCATTGGCGCTTTCCCGCTGGGAGGCTACGTGAAGATGCTGGACGAGCGTGAAGGCCCGGTCGCCCCCGAGGACCGGCGCCTCGCATTCAACACCCAGCCGCTGACGGCGCGCGCCGCCATCGTCGCGGCAGGCCCTGCAGCGAACCTGTTGCTGGCCGTCGTCCTGTACTCCGCTGTGAACTGGTATGGCGTGGAGGAACCCAAGCCGGTGCTTGCGAGCCCCGTGCCGGGCTCGATCGCCGAGCAATCCGGGCTGCGTGGCGGCGAACGGGTGGAAAGGGCCGGTTTCGAGGACGAAGAATTGCAGCCGGTCCGCTCGTTCGAAGACCTGCGCTGGCTGCTCACGCGCGGCGCACTCGATGGCCGTGACGTGCGCCTGCAGCTGGCCGCAGAGGGCAAGGGCACGGGCCGTGAGCTGTCGATGCCCCTCGGGCAGATCCAGTCGCGGGAGGCCGACGCTCAGCTTTTCCGCAAGATCGGCATCATGGGCCCCTGGACGCCGCCGCTGATCGGCGACGTGATGGCGGGCGCGGCAGCCGAACGCGTGGGGCTGCACAAAGGCGATGTGGTGGTCTCTGTGGACGGCAGGCCGATGGTCGATGGCCAGCAACTGCGCGAGGCTATCCGCGCGGGTGTGAACGGCGGCAAGGCAGTGCGGACCACCTGGGTCGTGCGGCGCGGCGGCCAGAGTCTGGACATCCCGGTCATGGCGGATGTGGTGCGCGACGGCGAAAAGTCGGTCGGGCGCATCGGCGCTTACGTGGGCGCGCTGCCCGAACTCATCACAGTGCGGTATGGTCCCGTCGAGGGGCTGACGCGGGGGTTCCAGCGTACCTGGGAGGTGTCGGTACTGACGCTTCGCATGATGGGGCGCATGGTGATCGGCCAGGCGTCGCTCAAGAACCTGAGCGGGCCCCTCACCATCGCCGACTACGCCGGCAAGTCCGCCAGCCTCGGCCTCACCCAGTACCTGGTGTTCCTGGCCCTCATCAGCGTAAGCCTCGGTGTGCTGAACCTGCTGCCTCTGCCCGTCTTGGACGGCGGGCACCTGATGTATTATCTTTGGGAGGCAGTTACGGGCAAGGGTGTCTCTGACGCGTGGATGGAGCGCCTGCAGCGTGGCGGGGTCGCAGTGTTGCTGGTCATGATGACCATCGCGCTGTTCAATGACGTCACCCGTCTCTTTGGTTAAACTTTTTTGGCTGCTGTCGCTTGACGCCACCGGGGCGGTGCGGGGGCGACCTCGATTCATGAAAAAACAAATAAAGCGCTTTCGCCTGCGTACCGTTTCGGCCATGGTGGCCATGGCATTCGCGGCCAATGCATGGGCGGTGGACCCGTTCACTGTGCGGGACATCCGGGTTGAAGGCCTGCAGCGTGCGGAGCCGGGCACCGTGTTCGCATCGCTCCCGTTTCGCATCGGCGAGCAGTACAACGACGAAAAGGGTTCGGCCGCCATCCGCGCGCTCTTCGCACTGGGCCTGTTCAAGGACGTGCGCCTGGAGGTCAACGGCGATGTGCTGATTGTGATCGTCGAGGAAAGGCCCACCGTCGCCGATGTCGACTTTGCGGGGGCCCGTGAATTCGACAAGGACGCGCTGAAGAAGGCGCTGCGCGAGATCGGCCTGACCGAAGGCCGGCCCTACGATCAGAGCCTGGCCGACCGGGCCGAGCAGGAGCTCAAGCGCCAGTACATCAACAAAAGCCTGTATGGCGCGGAAGTCGTCACTACGGTCACCCCGATCGAGCGCAACCGCGTCAACCTGACGTTCACCATGACCGAGGGCGAGCCCGCGCGAATCAAGGAAATCCGCCTCGTCGGCAACAGGGCCTTCAACGAGTCGACCCTGCGCAACCTGTTTGACCTGGACACCGGCGGCTTCCTGTCCTGGTACACCAAGTCCGACCGGTATTCGCGCGTCAAGCTCAATGCCGACCTGGAGACGTTGCGGTCCTATTACCTGGCCCGCGGCTACCTCGAGTTCCGCATCGATTCCACCCAGGTGTCGATCTCGCCTAACAAGCAGGACATCACCATCACCGTGAACGTGTCCGAGGGCGAGCGCTACGTGGTCGCCGGTGTCAGGCTGGAGGGAAATTACCTGACCAAGGAAGACGAGTTCAAGACGCTCGTCACCATCCGGCCGGGCGAATCGTACAACGCCGACCGGGTGGCCGAGACCACCAAGGCTTTCACCGATTACTTCGGAAACTTCGGTTACGCATTCGCCAACGTGGAGGCCCGGCCGGAAATCGACCGCGCCAACAACCGCGTCAACTTTGTCATCGTGGCCGAGCCGTCGCGCCGGGCCTATGTCCGCCGCGTCAACATCGCCGGCAACAACCGTACCCGCGACGAAGTGATCCGCCGCGAATTCCGCCAGTTCGAGGCCGCCTGGTACGACGCCGACAAGATCAAGCTCTCGCGCGACCGCATCGACCGGCTCGGCTTCTTCAAGGAAGTCAACGTCGAGACCAGCGACGTGCCCGGCGCACCCGACCAGGTCGACCTGAACCTGACCGTGATCGAAAAGCCCACCGGCTCGCTGCAGCTCGGCGCCGGCTTCTCCAGCGCCGAAAAACTGGCCCTGTCGTTCTCGGTCAAGCAGGAAAACGCCTTTGGCACGGGCAACTACCTGGGTGTGGATGTCAACACCAGCAAGTACAACCGCACCATCGCGCTGACTTCGGTCAACCCCTATTTCACGCCGGACGGCGTGTCGCGCACCATCGACGTCTACTACCGCAGGTCGCGCCCCCTCGACGACCAGGGCGGCAACTACTCGCTGGCGACCACTGGCGCCGGCCTGCGCTTCGGCATCCCGTTCAGCGAACTGGACACGGTGTATTTCGGCGGCAGCGCGGAGCGCACGCAGATCAATCCCGGCACCAACATCCCCGCGGTCTACCTTGAATACGCGAACCGCTTCGGCTACAGCAGCACCGCCTTCCCGCTGGCCGTGGGCTGGGCACGCGACAGCCGCGACAGCACGATCGCCCCGACCAGCGGACGCTATCAGCGAGCGACCGCCGAGATCGGCTTGATCGGCGACGCCCGCTACTTGCGTACCAATTACCAGTTCCAGCAGTACGTGCCGATCAACAAACAATTTACCTTCGCATTCAACGGCGAACTCGGCTGGGGCAAGGGGATGGGCGACCGGCCCTACCCCGTGTTCAAGAACTTCTATGGGGGTGGCCTGGGTTCTGTGCGGGGCTTCGACCAGGGGACATTGGGCCCGCGCGACGTCACGGGCTCGTCCATTGGCGGTCCGAAAAAGATCACTCTGAACGCGGAAATCATCGCGCCGTTCCCCGGCGCCGGCAACGACCGCTCGCTTCGGGTGTTCGGCTTCGTGGACGCCGGCAACGTCTACGGCCCGAATGAGAAGCTCAGCCTGGCGGACATGCGCGCGTCCGTTGGTCTGGGGCTGTCCTGGATCTCGCCCATCGGGCCGCTGCGCCTGGCGCTGGCCAATCCCATCCGCAAGTTCGCTGGCGATAGAATCCAGAAATTGCAATTCCAGATCGGAACGTCTTTCTAATGAAGTACCTGCCTCGTCAATGCGCCGCGATTTTCCTTGGCGTTATGGTGTTCGCCGCGCAGGCGCGGGCCGATGACTTTCGGGTTGGGTTCGTCAACACCGACCGCATCTTCCGCGAAGCCAACACGGCGAAGGCCGCGCAAGCGAAGCTCGAACAGGAGTTTGCGCGCCGGGAGAAAGAGCTCAACGACATCGGGACCAGCCTGAAGACCCTGTCCGACAAGTTCGAGCGCGAGGCGCCGACCCTGTCGGAGAGCCAGCGCGCGCAGCGCCAGAAGCAGCTGCTGGACCAGGACCGCGACTTCCAGCGCAAGCGCCGCGAATTCCAGGAAGACCTGAACGCGCGCAAGAACGAGGAGCTCCAGCAGGTCCTCGAACGCGCCAACAGGATCGTTAAGCAGGTGGCAGAGGCCGAGAAGTACGATGTGGTGCTCCAGGAAGCTGTCTACATCAACCCAAAGCACGACATCACCGACAGGGTGATCAAGGCGCTCAACGCCGTCAAATGATGTCGTCCCCACGCCTGTCACTTTGTTCCGCGCTGCCCCCCGAGGGGGGCGCGGTCGCCTAGGGGCGGCCCGTCGCCGACCGAGGGTGGCACTGCGTCTCGGCACCATCGTTGAAGCGCTCGGTGGTGAGCTCTGCGGAGATCCCGAGCGGCTGATCCAGGGCCTGGCCCCGCTCGAATCGGCGGCACCCACCGAGCTGGGCTTCCTCGGCAATCCCAAATACACCCAGCAGCTGGCCAGCTCGACCGCAGGCTGCGTCATCGTGGCGCCGGCGCTGCGCGAGGCGGCGGTCGCCCGCGGCGACTGCATCCTGGCCGAAGAGCCCTATCTGTATTTCGCCCGCGTCACGCAGCTGTGGAAGAAGCAACATGCGGCCGCTGACGGGGCACTGATCCATCCCAGCGCCATCGTCGACCCGGACGCCGTGGTCGACCCCACGGCCCGCATCGGCCCCTTGTGCGTGGTAGAGCGGGGCGCCCACATCGGCGCGGGCACGGTGCTGAAAGCGCGCGTATCCATCGGCGAGGGCTGCGTGGTCGGCGAGCGCTGCACGATCCATACGGGAGCCGTGATCGGGGCCGACGGTTTCGGATTCGCGCCGAACGCGGGTGCCTGGGAGAAGATCGAGCAGCTCGGCGCTGTGCGCATCGGCAACGATGTGGAGATCGGCGCCAACACCTGCATCGACCGCGGTGCGCTGCGCGACACGGAAATCGGCAACGGCGTGAAGCTCGACAACCTGATCCAGATCGGCCACAACGTGCGTATTGGCGAGAACACCGCCATCGCCGGCTGCACGGGAATCGCCGGCAGCGCCACCATCGGGGCCCATTGCACCATCGGTGGTGCCGCGATGATCCTCGGGCACCTCACTCTGGCCGACCGCGTGAACATATCGGCGGGTTCTTTCGTGGCACGGTCGATCCTGAAGTCAGGACACTACACCGGCATCTTTCCCATCGACGACAATGCGATCTGGGAAAAGAACGCTGCGACGCTCAAGCAGCTGCACAAGCTGCGCGATCGCCTCAAGGCCCTGGAGACCAAGACCAAATGACGATGGACATCCACCAGATCCTGAAGCAGCTGCCGCACCGCTACCCGATCCTGCTGGTGGACCGGGTGCTTGCCGTCGAGAAGGGCAAGAGCATCAAGACGCTGAAGAACGTCACGATCAACGAGCCTTTCTTCACCGGCCACTTTCCGCACCGGCCCGTCATGCCGGGCGTGCTGATGCTGGAGGCCATGGCGCAATCGGCGGCGCTGCTGTCGTTTGCCACACTGGATGTGCAGCCGGACGAGAAGACCGTGTACTACTTCGCCGGGATCGATCACGCCCGGTTCAAGCGCGTGGTCGAACCGGGCGACCAGCTGATCATGGACGTGACGCTGGACCGCGTGAAGTCAGGGATCTTCAAGTACAAGGGCGTGGCCCGCGTTGGCGAAGAACTGGCGTGCGAGGCCGAGCTCATGTGCACGATGCGCAGGGTGGGCTGATCCCGGAGGTCGCGCGATGACGCAGATTCACCCGACGGCCATCGTCGAACCCGGTGCCGAAGTCGACGCCTCCGTGAGCGTCGGTGCCTACACACTCATCGGCCCGCATGTGCGAATTGGCGCGGGAACGACCATCGGGCCGCATTGCGTGATTGAAGGGCGAACCACTATCGGGCGCGACAATCGGATTTTCCAGTTCAATTCGCTGGGCGGGATCCCGCAGGACAAGAAGTACGCCGGCGAGCCGTGCGAGCTTGTCATCGGCGACCGCAACACGATCCGTGAATTCAGCACCTACAACATCGGCTCGCCGGGCGGCGGCGGCGTCACGCGCGTGGGCAACGACAACTGGCTGATGGCCTATGTGCACCTGGCGCACGACTGCATAGTCGGCAACAACACCATCCTCGTCAACAACGTGCAAATTGCCGGGCACGTGGAGATCGGCGACTGGGCGATCCTGGGCGGATTCACGGTGGTGCACCAGTTCGTGCGCATCGGCGCCCACGGCATGACCGCGCTCAGCTCCGTCTTGCTGGCCGACCAGCCCCCGTTTGTGATGAGCCAGGGGCAGCCGGCAAAGGCAAGGTCGATGAACTTCGAGGGATTGCGCCGGCGCGGATTTTCCGAAGTGCGCCGGAAAGCCGTCAAGGCGATGTACAAGGCGCTCTACCGTGATGGCCTGACGCTGGAGCAGGCCAAGGCGCGTATCGGCGAGCTTGCTGCGGACACGCCCGAAGCAGGCTCCGATGTGGCGCTGATGCTGGGCTTCCTGGAACGCGTGACGCCCGATCGCGGCATCGTCCGGTAACGCCATGCCTGCCGCGCTTCGATGAGCGACTCGCCCTTTTTTGGAATGGTCGCCGGAGAAGCCTCGGGCGACCTGCTGGCGGGATTGTTGCTCGACGGCATGCGGCGGCGCTGGCCCGACCTCAAGGCTGTCGGCATCGGAGGGCCGCAGATGGCGAAGCGCGGTTTCAAGGCCTGGTGGCCGGACGAAAGGCTCGCGGTGCGCGGCTATGTCGAAGTCCTGCGCCACTATCCGGAGATCGCGGGAATCCGCCGGCGCCTGAAGAAACGTCTGTTGCGGGAGCGGCCGCAGGTCTTCATCGGCGTGGATGCGCCGGACTTCAACCTCGATCTCGAAGCAGGCCTGAAAGCGCAAGGCATCAAGACCGTGCACTTCGTCTGCCCGTCGATCTGGGCCTGGCGCGCCGAACGGGCTGAAAAGATCCGTCGCAGTGCCGACCATGTATTGTGCATCTTTCCGTTCGAACCGGCGCTGCTCGCGCAACATGACATCGCCGCCTCGTATGTCGGCCATCCCCTCGCCAACGTCATTCCCTTGGAGCCCGACAAGGCGGCCGCCCGCAAGGCGCTGGGCGTGGCCGAGGACGCCATGGTGCTGGCCATCCTGCCCGGTAGCCGCGCCTCGGAGGTGCAGTTCCTGGCGCCTGCATTCTTCGAGGCAGCCACTCGCATCCGCCGGGCCCGCCCTGGCATCCAGATCGTGGTGCCTACCGTTCAAGGCCGATTGGCAGCGGTGGCGCAGGCGGCCAAAACAGCGGGCCTGGAGGGCACCGTCAAAATCATCGAGGGCCAATCGCACGCGGCTTTGGCGGCTTGCGACGTGACGCTGGTCGCCAGCGGCACTGCGACGCTGGAAGCAGCGCTGTTCAAGCGCCCCATGGTGATCGCCTACAACATGAACTGGCTGACCTACCGCATCATGAAGTCCAAGCAGATCCAGCCCTGGGTCGGCCTGCCCAACATCCTGTGCGGCGAACTCGCGGTGCCGGAGCTGATCCAGGACCAGGCCAATCCCGAGTCGCTTGCTGCGGCAGTGCTGGGATGGCTGGATTCGCCTGCCAGAATGTCGGCAGTGCAGGAGAAATTCACGGCGTTGCACATGCAACTGCAACGCGACACGGCAACACTGGCAACCGATGCGATCGAAAAAGTCATCCTTACCTGAACAGGGCCACCTGGCCTGGGACCCGGTCGGGCTGATGGCAGGGGTTGATGAGGCAGGGCGCGGCCCGCTGGCCGGACCCGTGGTGGCGGCAGCAGTGATCCTCAACGACACCAAACGCATCCGGGGTCTGGCCGATTCCAAGGTGCTCACGGCGCTGCAGCGCGAGCGCCTGTACGACCTGATTTGCGAGAAGGCGCTGTGCTGCTCCGTGGCGCAGGCCAGCGTCGAGGAAATCGACACGCTCAACATCCTCCATGCGACCCTGCTCGCCATGAAGCGGGCTGTGGAGGGCCTGCGGTTGAAGCCTGCAAAAGTGCTGGTGGACGGCAACCGCCTGCCGACGCTGGATGTGCTGGCCGAGGCCGTCATCGGGGGCGATGCCACTGTCAAGTCGATCTCGGCGGCGTCCATCCTGGCCAAGGTCCATCGCGACCGGCTCTGCCAGACCCTGCACGAGGAGTTTCCGCAATACGGCTTTGCGGCGCACAAGGGCTACGGCACGCCCGAACACCTGGCCGCCTTGCGGGCGCACGGCGCCTGCCGTCATCACCGCCGCTTCTTCAGCCCGGTCGCAGCCACGTTCACCACCCCCGAAGGCGAAATCATCGCGCTTCGCACGTCGTGACATCGACCGAACCCCAACGCATCAGCTCTGCGGCCAACGCCGTGCTCAGGGACCTGCGCCGACTGGCCCAGGGCAACACCGCCTACCGCAAGCAGGGGCAGGTCTGGCTGGAAGGTGATCACCTCTGCCGGGCCGCGGTGGCCCGGAACGTGACGCCGGTCATCGCCGTGTTTTCCGAGTCGTGTTGGCCCCAGGCCAGGGTGGAGTGGGGCAACGCCGGCGGGCGGACGGTCATCGTCGCGGACCCACTGTTCGAATCGATCAGCGGACTGGAGTCGCCAGCGCGGATGGGCTTTGTGATTGCACTTTCGCCCCAGGCGCCGCTGGACCCGCATGCGCCTAGCGTCGTGCTCGATCGCATCCAGGACGCGGGCAACGTGGGCGCGATCCTGCGGAGCGCGTCGGCCTTCGGCTTCCGCCAGGTGATCGCGCTGAAGGGAACGGCGGCGCTCTGGAGCCCGAAGGTGCTGCGGGCAGGCATGGGCGCCCATTTCGCGCTGAACCTGATCGACGCCGCGGAAGACGCGTTGCTGGATGCGCTGGCAGTTCCGCTGATCACGACCAGTTCCCACCAGGGCGAGTACCTGCACCGGCAGAAACTGCCCTGGCCGTGCGCGTGGGCGCTCGGCCATGAAGGACAGGGCGTGAGCGAGGCGGTGGCCTCGCGGGCCGGCCTCGCGGTTCGGATTGCCCAACCGGGCGGAGAGGAGTCCTTGAACGTGGCGTCGGCGGCGGCCATCTGCCTGCATGCGTGTGCAATAGCCCACGCTGGATGAACGGGCCTGCCATGGCGCGCGCACATAAGGTGTGCATGCGCTGCAGCTATAATCAAGGGCTTTCCCGCAAACCCCGTACGCCTAGCGCATTCAAGCCACTCCCTGAACAAGTATGTGAACAATAGCGAGCTTTCGGGTGACCGAAAGCGAAGTTCTTGATCGCGTCTGGGCGTACCCGTAACCACCCGGAGAACCCAGTGCTCTTGTCTCAACAGGGAACCTTCCCTCCCGCCATCCTGGCGCTCGCAGACGGCACGGTCTTTATTGGCGATTCGATCGGAGCCACCGGCTCCACCACCGGCGAAGTCGTGTTCAACACGGCCATGACCGGCTACCAGGAAATCCTCACCGACCCGAGTTACTGCCAGCAGATCGTGACGCTCACGTATCCGCACATCGGCAACTACGGGGTCAACGAAGGGGACGTCGAATCCAGCAAGGTCCACGCCGCGGGCCTCATCATCCGCGACTTACCCCTTGTCGCATCCAACTTCCGCACCAGCCAGACACTGTCGCAATACCTCCGCAGCCAGGGCGCAGTGGCCATCGCGAGCATCGACACACGCAAGCTGACCCGCCAGCTGCGCACCAGAGGCGCTCAGAACGGCTGCATCATCGGCCTGCCCACCGGCGAAAGCGTGACGCCTGCGGTGACCGAAAGGGCCATTGAAGCCGCGAAGGCCGCGCCGGCCATGAACGGGCTGGACCTGGCCCGCGTGGTTTCGGTCGGCCAGCCGTATCAATGGACCCAAAGCGAGTGGCATCTAGGTTCCGGCTACGGCGAGCAAACTGCGCCGAAGTACCACGTGGTTGCTTTCGACTACGGCGTCAAGAAGAACATCCTGCGCATGTTGGCCGGGCGCCGTTGCAAGGTCACTGTCGTGCCGGCCATGACGCCGGCCGCCGAAGTCAAGAAACTTTCGCCCGACGGCGTGTTTCTCTCCAACGGACCCGGCGACCCGGAGCCCTGCGACTACGCCATTGATGCGACGCGCGACCTCATCGAGGCCGGCTATCCCACCTTCGGCATCTGCCTGGGTCACCAGATCATGGCGCTCGCCTCGGGCGCGAAGACCTTCAAGATGAAGTTCGGCCACCACGGTGCAAACCACCCGGTGAAGGACCTCGACAATGGTCGTGTGAGCATCACCAGCCAGAACCACGGCTTCGCTGTGGACGAAAAGACGCTGCCCGCCAACTTGCGCCCTACCCACGTCAGCCTGTTCGACGGCACGCTGCAGGGCCTCGCGCGCACCGACCGGCCCGCGTTCTGCTTCCAGGGCCACCCGGAAGCTTCGCCAGGGCCCCATGACATCGGCTACCTGTTCGATCGCTTTACAGGGCTCATGGACCAAGCAGCCGGAGAGAAGAAGTAATGCCCAAGCGCACTGACATCAAGAGCATCCTCATCATTGGCGCCGGCCCGATCATCATCGGTCAGGCCTGCGAGTTTGACTATTCGGGCGTCCAGGCCTGCAAGGCGCTGCGGGAAGAGGGGTACAAGGTCATCCTGATCAACAGCAACCCCGCGACGATCATGACGGACCCGGCGACTGCCGACGTTACCTATATCGAGCCGATCACCTGGCAGACGGTCGAGAAGATCATCGCCAGGGAAAAGCCTGACGCGATCCTGCCAACCATGGGCGGGCAGACGGCGCTCAACTGCGCGCTGGACCTTTGGCGCAACGGCGTGCTGAACAAGTACAAGGTCGAGTTGATTGGCGCGACACCAGAAGCCATCGACAAGGCGGAGGACCGGCTGAAATTCAAGGATGCGATGACCCGCATCGGTCTGGGCTCGGCGCGCTCGGGCATCGCCCACTCGCAGGAAGAAGCGTGGGCGGTGCAGAAGACTGTCGGCTTCCCGGTCGTGATCCGTCCCAGCTTCACGCTCGGCGGCACGGGCGGGGGCATTGCCTATAACCCCGAAGAGTTCGAGACCATCTGCAAGCGCGGGATCGAGGCGTCGCCCACCAGCGAACTGCTGATCGAGGAGTCGCTGCTGGGCTGGAAAGAGTTCGAGATGGAGGTGGTGCGCGACCACAAGGACAACTGCATCATCGTCTGCTCGATCGAGAACCTGGACCCGATGGGCGTGCACACCGGTGACTCGATCACCGTCGCGCCGGCGCAGACGCTGACCGACAAGGAATACCAGATCATGCGAAACGCCTCGCTCGCCGTGCTGCGGGAGATCGGCGTGGACACGGGCGGCTCCAATGTGCAGTTCGCCATCGATCCGAAAGACGGGCGAATGATCGTGATCGAGATGAACCCGCGCGTATCACGGTCGTCGGCGCTGGCATCGAAAGCCACCGGCTTTCCGATCGCCAAGGTGGCCGCCAAGCTGGCCGTGGGCTACACGCTCGACGAATTGCGCAACGACATCACGGGTGGCGCGACGCCGGCCAGTTTCGAGCCCAGTATCGACTACGTCGTCACGAAGATTCCGCGATTCGCCTTCGAGAAGTTTCCGCAGGCCGATTCGCGCCTGACCACTCAGATGAAGTCGGTGGGCGAAGTGATGGCCATGGGCCGCACTTTCCAGGAATCGTTCCAGAAGGCACTGCGCGGCCTGGAGGTAGGCGTCGACGGATTGAACGAAAAGACGCAGGACAGGGAAGTGCTCGAGAAGGAACTCGGGGAACCGGGACCGGAGCGCATCTGGTACGTAGGCGATGCTTTCGCGATGGGGCTGTCGGTCGATGAGGTCTACGAATTAACGAAGATCGACAAGTGGTTCCTGGCCCAGATCGAGGAGATCGTGAAGATCGAGCTCGAGCTGGAAACCACCACGCTCGATGCGATCGACGAGCCGACCCTTCGCATGCTCAAGAAGAAGGGCTTTTCCGACCGGCGCCTGGCGCGCCAGCTCAAGACCACCGACAAGGTGATCCGCGAGAAGCGCCGTGCGCTGGGCATCCGTCCGGTCTACAAGCGGGTCGACACCTGCGCCGCCGAATTCGCGACCAACACGGCCTACATGTACTCGACCTACGAGGACGAGTGCGAAGCCGAGCCCACCAACAACAGGAAGATCATGGTTCTGGGCGGCGGGCCCAACCGCATCGGGCAGGGCATCGAGTTCGACTACTGCTGCGTCCACGCCGCGCTGGCGATGCGCGAAGACGGCTACGAGACCATCATGGTCAACTGCAACCCCGAGACCGTTTCCACCGATTACGACACATCGGATCGCCTCTACTTCGAGCCGCTAACGCTGGAAGACGTG